>CAZSDC010000328.1:0-2502 GCA_964605515.1 uncultured Chthoniobacter sp. | reverse complement strand
CGACTTCCGCGACTTCACGCCGGGCAAGGGCGTTGGCGCCGCCAAGGCGGTCATCCGCAGGCACGTCGAGCACCTCGACGTCGACCGCCCACTCTACCCGGACCACAACGCGATGGCGGCGCTGGTCGCCTCGGGCGAGATCCTAGACGCCGTCGAGGCGGCCGTCGGGCCGCTGGGCTGAGGCCCCGGAAGAGGCGCCATCCGATGGACGATCAGCAGACGGTGCGCGCGCAGCTCGCGGACGTCGGGCTCTCGGTCGGCGTCATCCACCGCAATCTGCCCGCCCCCGAGCTGACCGCCCGCGCGCTCGCGCGCAAGGAGGGCATCCTCGCGGCGAACGGCGCGCTCGTCGTCACGACGGGAGCGCGCACCGGCCGCTCGCCGGCCGACCGCTACATCGTCGACGAACCGGCCGCGGACGGCGTCGCCTGGGGCGGGGCCAACCAGCCCTGCAGCCCTGCCCACTTCGAGCGTCAGTTGCAGCGCGCGAGCAAGTACCTGAGTCGCCGCCAGGTCTACGTCTTCGACGGCTACGTCGGCGCCGAGCCCGCCTACCGGCTGCCGATCCGCGTCGTTGCCGGCGCCACCTGGCACGCGCTCTTTGCGCACACACTTTTCGTGCGTCCCGAGCCGATCGACCTTGAGGGCTTTCGCCCCGGTTTCACGGTCGTCGACGTCGGGGCGCTGCCGGCCGAGCCGGACGGGGAAGAGGACGGGGCGGGCGGCGCAGCCGCCCCGCCCGCAGCCGCGTCCGCAGACGTCCCTCGCGGCGACCCATCCGGCTCCTCCGTCTTCGTCGGCATCTCCTTCGAGCGCCGCCTGATCCTCGTCATGGGCTCGATGTACGGCGGCGAGATGAAGAAGGCTCTCTTCACGGTGATGAACTTCCTCCTGCCGCCGCGCGACGTGCTGCCGATGCACTGCTCGGCGACGGCCGGCCGCGACGGTGACGTCGCCCTGTACTTCGGCCTCTCCGGGACCGGCAAGACGACCCTCTCCGCCGACTCGACGCGCCGCCTCATCGGCGACGACGAGCACGGCTGGAGCGACCACGGCGTCTTCAACTTCGAGGGCGGCTGCTACGCCAAGGTCATCCGGCTGTCCCAGAAGTCGGAGCCGCAGATCTATCAGGCGATCCGCTTCGGCTCGGTGCTCGAGAACGTCGTCGTCGACCCGCTCACGCGCGCGATCCACTGGGACGACGACTCCATCACCGAGAACACGCGCGCGACGTATCCGGTCGACCACATCCCCGGAGCGGTCGCGACCGGCGAGGGCGGCACGCCCCGCAACGTCTTCTTGCTCACGTGCGACTCCACCGGCGTGCTCCCGCCGATCGCGAAGCTCACGCCGGAGATGGCCAGCTATCACTTCCTCTCCGGCTTCACCGCACGGGTGGCCGGTACCGAGGAGGGCGTCGACCGGCCCGAGCCGACCTTCTCTCCCTGCTTCGGCGCTCCGTTCATGCCGCGCGACCCGGTCGTCTACGCGACCATGCTCGCCGACCGGCTGCGCGCCTGCCCGACGCAGTGCTGGCTGGTGAACACCGGCTGGTCCGGCGGACCCTACGGCGTCGGCAAGCGCATGCGCATCTCCGTGACGCGCAACCTGCTCAAGGCCGCACTGAGCGGCGCGCTCGAGCACGTCCCGACGACGCCGCACCCGGTGTTTCGCGTGCTCGTGCCGGAGCACTGCCCCAGCGTGCCGGCGAAGTTCCTCGACCCGCGCACGACGTGGGCCGATGGCGCCGGCTACGACGCCGCGGCGGCCGAGCTGGCGCGGCACTTCGCCGCCAACTTCGAGCGCTTCGCCGGCCGCGTGCCGGCCGACGTGGCCGCCGCCGGGCCACGCCTCGGCGCCTGACGCACTCCGCCGGGGGCCCGGCGCACCTGTCTGCGCCACTAGAGGACCCCGCCCCATCCAAGATGAGCCCCGCGTCTCACGAGGCTCGCGTAGCCGCGGCCGATGCTCTGTAGAGACGAACGAGCGTCACGAGGGCGGCGCTCGCCCATTCGACGCGGGAGACGACTCCATGCCCGATCGACCCGGCATCTTCACACGCACCGAGGTCACGGCACGCGGCTTCGAGGCCATTTGCATCGACGCGGACGGCGTGTGCTACCTCTGGCATCTGGACCACGGCCTCCGCGTCGATGCCCTGAACGGCTCCACGATGCTGGTCGTCGATCCTGCGGCGCTCCCGGAGGGGCCGTGGCGCGCGACGGAGCTGGGCGAAGAGGAGCTGCGGGACCCCACGCTGCTGCTGGACGCGCGACCGCGACTCTGAGGCGACGGGAGGGATTCGAGTGACGGACGAGATGGGGCTCGGTCAGGGCCCCGTTCCCAGCTGGCGGGTGGCCGGGTCGTAGAACTTCCAGTGGCGCGTCGTGACGACCCTCCAGACGCCGCCCGACTCCTGCAGCGTGTAGTCGTCGATGCTCACGCTCGGCTCCCAGCTGCGTTGCGGCACGGCGCGTCCGGCGGCGGCGTCCCACTTCACGA
>CAZSDC010000327.1:0-2517 GCA_964605515.1 uncultured Chthoniobacter sp. | reverse complement strand
GTCCGGGGAAAAGCATCCCGCGATATTCGATGCCGTCCGCTTTCAACCCGGCGACAAAACGGTCAAGAATTTCGCTTTTCACCCAGGCGCGGAGGCCATCATCGAGCGAGCCGGACGGGCTGATCGTCCCCATGCCGCCGGTGTTCGGGCCCCGGTCTCCATCATGCGCCCGCTTGTGGTCGCGGCAGTCGGGAAAAAGCAGATACGAGGAACCATCCACCAAGGCGTGGATCGAGCATTCGACGCCCGACAGGAACTCCTCGATTACGATCTTCCTGCCGGCCTCGCCGAAGACGCAATCCTCCATGCAATCGCGGATCGCCTCCGCTGCCTCGGCGGGATTTTGCGCGATGATCACGCCCTTGCCGAGGGCGAGTCCGTCGGCCTTGATCACCAGGGGATACTTTGCGCTGCGGCACCAGGCACGGGCATCCGAGCTGTCTGTGAATTCCCGGTAGCCGGCCGTGGGGATGCCGTGGCGGGTCATGAAATCCTTCGCGAACGCCTTGGATGATTCGAGGCGCGCGGCGGCGGCCCGCGGGCCGAAAATCTTCAGGCCCTCCGCCTCGAATGCATCCACGATCCCAAGGGCGAGCGAGTCATCCGGCCCGACGACCGTGAGCCCGATATCGTGCAATTTCGCAAAGTCCAACAGTGCGGAGATGTCGCCTGCCGCGAGCGGGACATTTTCCCCCAGTTCGGCTGTGCCCGCGTTCCCGGGGGCACAGAAAATTTTCTTAACTACGGGCGACTGTTTGAGCTTCCATGCGAGCGCGTGCTCGCGGCCTCCGGAGCCGATGATAAGGAGGTTCATGATCCAAAAAGAAGCGTTGTGGTCTGGAGGGGCAGAGCTGGGCGCGAAAGCAGGACGGCATGCCCCTCGACGCTCCGGACGCTGCCATAAGTCCACCCGGCTCCATGACCCATCGGAATGACAAGGCGCGGCCGGATCTGCGAGAGGACCATTTCGCGTGCCGAGGCCGTCAGTGGACCGCCGACGGGAACAAAGAGGATGTCCACCGTGCCCAACTGGGAGAGTTGCGCGGGCGTGAGCGGACCGCTGAGCGAACCGAGAAAACAGAACCGCATCCCGTCCATCGCCCAGGAATAAACGATGTTCATTCCGTCGGGGGATTCCTTTTCCGGATCCTTGAACGTTGCGACTCCTCGAATGGCGATACCATTGGCATTCATCACACCGATGCCCATGCTGCCCCGGAAGACGGTCGGCTGGTTGTCCGTGGCATCGATGTTGTTCGCGTCGGCCTTCTCATGGCTGACGAGAATGATGTCAGGTTTCAGGGGTGAAGGGAGCGTGTGGCCCCCGGTGCCTGCGGCATAGGGGTTGGTCAGGATCGAGGTTCCGATGGAAGACGTGACCCGGAAGGCTTGGTTGCCCAGCCAATCCACGCGGACCTCGCGAGTGGTCCCTTGTTGGACCTCTCCTCCTCCGCAACCGGCGAGCAAGACCGCACCGATTACAACGAAGGCGAGAAACAGTGCCCTCGATTTTCCGCCTCTCCGCACAGTGCTCATCGCGATTCCTCTCATAGTGGCAATGGTTCTAAACGAATTCTCCCGCCGTGGCAATTGCGGCGGGGCGAGGTATCCGTTCTTGTCGCACCCGACCGCCGCAGGTAAACTTCCACTGTCCATGCACAAAGGCACACTTGCTCTCCTCCTTCACGCCCATCTTCCGTGGGTCCGCCATCCGGAGCATGATGAATTTTTTGAGGAGGACTGGCTGTATGAAGCGATCACAGAGACCTACATCCCGCTCCTGAAAATCCTCCGCCGCCTGGCCTTTGAAAGGGTGCCGGTGAAAGTCACGCTCACGATGACCCCGACACTCTGCGCGATGCTGCGGGACACTCTGTTGCAGGACCGTGCGGAGCGGTATCTCGATCGCGGCGTGGAGCTCTCGCGAAGGGAGATCGAACGCACCAGGGGAGACAGCGCGCTCAACGACCTTGCGCGATTCTACCACGGGTCGCTCACCGGGTCGCGGGACTTCTACACGAACGAAATCGCGCGCGACGTGGTCGGGGCCTTTGCCCAATTGCAGGAGGAGGGGATCATCGAGGTGATCACATGCGCCGCCACGCATGGATTTCTCCCGCTCATGGAGTCGTTCCCGGAGGCGATGCGTGCCCAGGTTTTTATCGGGAGAGATTACCATCGCGAATGCTTCGGGCGCGATCCTGCCGGCATCTGGCTGCCGGAATGCGGATATGTGCCGGGGATTGACCGGATTCTGCAGGAGGCCAATTTGCGGTGGTTCGTCGTGGATGCCCACGGGCTCATGTATGGCGAGCCGCGGCCCAGGTTTGCGATCTATTCGCCCTACTTCACCCCCGCAGGCCCGGCAGTCATCGCGCGCGACCGGGAGTCGAGCAAGCAGGTCTGGAGCGCCCGTGACGGCTATCCCGGAGACCCCTCCTACCGCGATTTCTACCGCGATATCGGGAACGAGCTTCCCGAGGATTACCTGCATCAGGTGTTCCCGAATATCGGGCA
>CAZSDC010000326.1:0-2539 GCA_964605515.1 uncultured Chthoniobacter sp. | reverse complement strand
CATGGAGATCCCCGAGAAGCTGCGCGAGGTACTGAAGAAGGACGGCGTCGTCGCCATCGCCACGCTGGGCGAGGACGGCCCGCACATGGTGAACACCTGGAACAGCTACGTCCGCCTGACCGCCGACGGCCGCATGCTGATCCCCGCCGGCTACATGAACAAGACCGAGGCCAACGTCGCCTTCAACCCCGAGGTCCTGATCACGCTCGGCAGCAGCAAGGTGGCCGGCAACATGGGTCCCGGCACGGGCTTCCTCATCAAGGGCACGGCGGAGTTCGTCACGTCGGGTCCCGACTTCGACGCCCTCAAGGCGACCTTCGGCTGGATGCGCGCCGTGGCGGTCGTCACGATGCGCTCCGCGACACAGACGCTCTAGCCTTGAGCGCCGCGGTGACCAGCAGTCCCGGCCACTCGAGGCCGATGCTGATCGCCCTGGTCTCGTCGTAGCCCTGGCGGTACAGCGCCTCCAGCCTGGTGAGGTCGCGCGACGCGTTGTGGACCGCCGGCCGCCGCGGGATCGGGATGGAGTCGCTCACGCCAACGTCCACCCAAGGGCCTTCCTTCAACCGCCACGGGCGGCGAGAGGATCGGCAGGCTGCAGCTGGTGACGTGACGCGTCCACGAGCCGAGGCCGCCTCTACAGACCCCCACCCGGCGGCTGCGACTTGTTGCGCATCATGTACTGAGAGGTCTTGGCGCGCTCCAGATCGGCGTCTGTGCGGTCGGTGTCGGTGATCGCCTTGCTGCCGGTGCCACCCAGGAGCGCCCAGACCAGAACGGCGAGTGCCCCGATGCCCAGCGCGACAGCCGCGATCATCCAGTGCCCCATGATCGCGATCATCGCGACCAGGACGCACAGGATCCCCAGAGCAAAGACGAGCACGAATCTGCCCATTGCCGCGTCCTCCGATCCTCGCGCGTGATCCGCAGGACGGCTGAACGCCCGGCTGCGGCGGCACTCCCGTAGCGCGCTCATCCTACGACCCGAAGGCGGAAACGCAAGCCTGACCGCAGCCAAGTCCTTGACAGTCATGTTACGCTTTCACCTGTAAGTAATCTCTGACAGGTGAAGGAGACTGATGACACATCTGCATCCGACCGGCGATCAGCTCGTCGAGATGCTTGCGGCCCTGTCCAACCCGTTGCGGATCCGCATCATCGCGACGCTGGCCGGCGGGCGCGACTACGTGAGTCACCTCGCGCGTGAGATCGGCGTGAGCCGCCCGCTGGTACACATGCACCTGCAGCGGCTCGAGGCCGTCGGGCTCATCTCCGGCAGCCTCGAGCTCTCCGCGGACGGCAAGGCCATGAAGTACTTCGAGGTCACCGACTTCGCCCTCCAGCTCACCCCGAAGACCCTGGCTGAGGCGGCACAGACCCTGACCATCACGGATCCCGAGAAGGGTCCGTCAAGAAAGGAGCGCTCCTGATGTTCCACACCCTGGCACTGACGATCGCCTGGCCCGAGGCGGCCATCATCATCTTCGTCTTGTTCATGATCGTCGTCCTGTACGGCGGCGCCAAGGACCGGCACTACAAGCTGCAGAAGGCGCAGATCACCGCCGGCCGCGAGGATGAGATGCGGCAGCTCATCACCCGGTACGAGCAGCTGGCCGAGACCACCCTCGACGCCCAGCAGCGCGTGGCCGCCGACGTCTCCGAGCTCCGCTCTCGCGCCACGTCCATCGAACAGATCCTGCGCACCGTCGAGTGACGGCCGCGGGTCCCCATTGCAAGGACCTCACCATGAACACGCAGTCCATGAACGCGATCGTGCACGACGAGTACGGCTCCACAGGTGTGCTGCGGCTCGAGGAGATCGAGCGGCCGCCGCTTGCTGATGACGGCGTGCTGGTGCGCGTGCGCGCCGCCAGCGTGAACCCGCCGGACATCGTCGGGATGACCGGCGTGCCCTACGTCGCCCGTGCGGCCTTCGGGCTGCGCCGGCCCCGCACGCGGGTGCGGGGCTGCGACCTGGCCGGGGTCGTGGAGCAGGTCGGCAAGGATGTGACCGGCATCCGGGTCGGCGACGAGGTCTTCGGCGACATCGCACCGCAGGCCGGCGCCTTCGCCGAGGTCGCGGCGGCCACGCCGGACCAGCTGGCGCCGAAGCCCGCGGGGCTCACGTTCGAGGAGGCCGCGGCCGTGCCGATGTCCGGGCTCACCGCGCTCCGGGCGCTGCGCGACGTCGCCGGCGTCCGGCCCGGGCAGACGGTGCTCATCACGGGCGCCGGCGGCGGCATCGGCAGCTTCGCCGTGCAGATCGCCAAGGCGATGGGCGCCGAGGTCACCGGCGTCTGCAGCACCGGCAAGCTCGAGCTGGTCCGCTCGCTCGGCGCCGACCACGTCATCGACTACGGGCGCGAGGACTTCACCGAGGGCCCGGACCGCTACGACGTCGTCCTCGACAACGTCCTCAGGCACACGCTGACCCAGCTGGTGCGCGTCGTGAACAGGGAAGGGACGCTGATCCCGAACGGCGGTCAGTTCTGGAAGCGCTGGTTCGGCGGCGCGGGCGTCATCCTCATCAAGGGGCCGC
>CAZSDC010000325.1:0-2594 GCA_964605515.1 uncultured Chthoniobacter sp. | reverse complement strand
CGACGTCGTGGACCGTCGAGATGGCCATGATGTTGAGGGTCGTTTCGTATCCGAGCTCGTGGCAATGGTGGACCATCTCGACCGCTTCGGAAATCTGGTTTGCGTAGCAGGCCACGCGAATCATATCGAGCACGCTCTCTCTGGCCGGAAGGATCCCGTTCTGCCAGTCGCACTTCCCTCCGGCGTCGGCCATCACAGCGAGCCGCAGGCCGGTCTTTTCGAATGTGTGATCGCCAACGACGCGACGGAGATCCTCCTCGTCACAATGCCGCCACGGGCCGTATTCGCCGTTTGGAAACGCCTCGTGAGAGTTTTTATACCCGATCTCCATGTAGTCGATCCCGGCCTCGATGCAGGTGTGGTAAACCGCTTTGACCTCCTCATCGGAGAAATGCGAGTTGTTCATGAGCCCACCATCGCGAATCGTGCAGTCCAGCACGCGCAGTTCGGGGCGAAAGGTGATCCAAGGTGCTTTGTCGCTCACAGTATTATCGGGTATTCAGTGTTTTCCACTAGGGAGGGTGGGATGTTACAGGCACTGCGCTTCAGGTCAAACGGTTCTTCGCACAGGCTCGCCGCAATTGCTTTTGACCGCGGGAGGCCGATGCCTTATGGCAACAGCATGTCCAAACGTCCCACCATCATTTATACGAAGACTGACGAGGCGCCTGCTCTCGCCACATATTCCTTTTTGCCGATCATCCAAGCCTTCACGAAGCACTCGGGGATTGCCGTGGAAACCCGCGACATCTCGCTCGCCGGGCGCATCATCTCCGCTTTTCCGGATTTTCTCAAAGAAGACCAGCACATCTCAGACGATTTGGCCGAGCTCGGCGCCCTGACCCTCCAGCCGGAGGCGAACATCATCAAGCTGCCGAACGTCAGCGCCTCGATCCCCCAGCTCAAGACCGCTGTCGCCGAATTGCAAAAGAAGGGCTACAAGCTCCCCGACTACCCGGAACATCCCTCGACCGAGGCGGAAAAGGACATCCGCGCCCGCTATGACAAAATCAAGGGCAGCGCCGTGAACCCGGTCCTCCGCGAAGGCAATTCCGACCGCCGCGCGCCGAAGGCCGTGAAGGACTACGCCCGCAAGCACCCGCACAAAATGGGAGCCTGGTCGCCGGACTCGAAAACCGCCGTCGCCACGATGGGCAAAAACGATTTCTTCTCGAACGAAAAATCCGTCACCGTCCCGGAAGCCACAACGGTCAAAATCGAATTTGTCGCGAAAGACGGCACGGTGACCGTCCTCAAGGAAAAGACTCCGCTCAAAGCGGGCGAAATCCTTGACGGCACGTTCATCAGCAAGAAGGCGCTCGTCTCCTTCCTTGCAGCCCAGCTCGCAGCTGCGAAGGCGGCGAATGTGCTGTTCTCCCTGCATTTGAAGGCAACCATGATGAAGGTCTCGGACCCGATCCTCTTCGGCCATGCCGTGAAGGTATTTTTTCAGGACCTCATCACCAAGCACGCCGAAACCCTGTCCTCGCTCGGGGTGGACTTCAACAATGGCTTCGGCGATCTCGCCGCCAAGCTCCAGACACTGCCTGCCGATAAAATGGCAGCTATCGAGGCTGACATCCGGGCCGCCTATGCCGCTGGGCCGGCTCTCGCCATGGTGAACTCCGACAAGGGCATCACAAACCTACACGTCCCGAGCGATGTCATCGTGGACGCCTCGATGCCGGCCATGATCCGCGAAGGCGGGAAAATGTGGGACGCCGCAGGAAAAACCCAGGACACCCTGGCCGTGATTCCGGACAGTTGCTATGCCGGTGTCTACCAGGCGGTCATTGATTTCTGCAAAAAGCACGGCGCGCTTGACCCGAAGACCATGGGCTCGGTCCCCAATGTCGGGCTCATGGCCCAGGCCGCCGAGGAATACGGCTCACACAACAAAACCTTCGAAATCCCGGCCGATGGAACCGTCAAGGTCACCGACGCGAACGGCAGGGTCTTGATAGAGCATCAGGTCGAGCAGGGCGACATCTGGCGTGCCTGTCAGACAAAGGACGCGCCGGTTCAGGACTGGGTGAAGCTTGCCGTGAAGCGGGCTAGAGCCAGCGGAACGCCGGCTGTATTCTGGTTGGACAAGGCCCGGGCACATGACGCGCAGATCATCGCAAAAGTGGAGAAATATCTGAAGGACCACGACACGTCGGGCCTCGATCTCCGGATCCTCCCGCCTGCCGAAGCCTGCACGTTCTCACTCGAACGCATCGTCAAAGGCGAAGACACGATCTCGGTCACAGGCAACGTCCTCCGCGATTATTTGACGGATCTCTTCCCGATCCTCGAAGTCGGCACCAGCGCGAAAATGCTCTCGATTGTCCCGCTCATGAACGGCGGAGGGCTCTTCGAAACCGGCGCCGGCGGATCCGCTCCGAAACACGTCCAGCAGTTCGTTTCAGAAAATTACCTGCGCTGGGATTCGCTCGGAGAATTCTTCGCCCTCGCCCCGGCCCTCGAACACATCGCGGAAACGTTCCGGATTCCGAAAGCTAAAATCCTCGCCGAAACTCTCGATGCTGCCACCGGGAAATTCCTCGAAAACGACCGCTCGCCCGGACGCAAACTCGGCACCACCGACAACC
>CAZSDC010000324.1:0-2598 GCA_964605515.1 uncultured Chthoniobacter sp. | reverse complement strand
TCGCCTTGGTGGACTACGACTCGGTGCCGCCAACGATGAACCTCAAGTGCGATCCCGACCGAGCGCTCGACCTGCGGGACGTCCACGAGGCGATCAGGCCCGGGTGGCACATGAACAAGCGCCATTGGAACACCCTCGATCTGGACGGGAGGCTGCGCGGCGCACTGGTGACTGAGTTGGTCCAGCACTCCTACGGCCTGGTGGTTGCGGCTCTGTCGCGCCGTGTCCGCGAAAAGCTCGCGTCATTTATCCAGACCGGCTAACTCACTGCGGACTCCCGGCAGAAGGGCCCTTTACCTCGAAAAGTGCTTAGAGGCTGTCTGAAAAATGGATGACTTAGGAATAGCGATTGATCATGACACGGATTGCCTCGGCTACCTCTGGCCTGTTATATAGTCTGATGCGGGGTGGGGTGCTTTTCATGCACGTAGAAGTATAGCGCTACCACTATATACAACCAAGCGGAATTTGTTGCGCTTAAAACATTTTAGTAGCAGCATGAAAGTATGCCGCGTCCTGTCTCTACCAAGTCCACTGTCGGAAAGGCTCGTGCCTTGCTCGAGATCTCTGCGAAACAGCTTTCAGATCGCGCTGGAGTGGGCACTTCCACCATTCAAAAGATCGAGGCGGGGAAGTTCCCGCTTTCCCCAGAGATCGCCAAGAAGCTCGGAAACGCCATGCTTGTGGATCCCACCTGGCTTATGTATGGCGATCCCGAAGAGAACGTGCGGGGGATCGGAGGCCAACCCGTTACGTCTGCCGATGTGCCAGCGATGAACGTCACAGGTGATTATCTGCGAAATCCAGATGAGTGGACTCAGGAGCACCGAGCAAAAATGGAGGAAACCGCCAGACATCTCCACGATGGATTCGGCAGGCTCCTCACTCGCGCTTTGAAGGATGGAAAGTATCTTCAAATTGGCGCTGACATGAATCTCTTCTTCCGACAATTGGTCAGCACATACTACCCAGAAGACTCCAAACATTTTTCTCCCGAATCCACGCCAACAAACAGTCAGCCCGCTATTACGCCGAACGTTCAACCAAGTTCGGAATCCCCATCAGAACCCGCGACTTAGACAGGCGGGATTTTCAGACTCTCAGCCGGCCCTGACCTCGGTGACGGTGCCAAGTGCCCCCGGCATGATTACGAGGATATTTTTTCGGCGTAGAGTTGGTTCCTGCTCTTGTCCGATGTCGAGCATTGGGGTGTTGAAGGTCGCAACCAGGGTTGAGAGCCGGTCCATAATTTCCTTGCTCGGATTGTCCGCGTCTTTGAAGTCCGCCACATCGATCCCCCTATGAGATCGTTCGCCGCGCTCAGCGGCAGATGATTTGATCTTCGCGCCGATCTCCTTGTCGGCCCCTCAGCGCCACCATGTCGAAAAGCCCGCTGCCAAGGCGGCACATCGATCAGCCCCCCGGCGGCAAGCCAGCCGAGGTGAACTCAGAGTCGGTCACCGGCAGCGGGCAGCGCAGGTAGGATCATCTCTATCTGAATGCCCCTGATGGTTGCGGCTGTCTCTCAACCTGCAGTCACCAGACCCGTGATTATCGTGAGACTGAGTTCCGGAACTGACCATCGAATACCGGCTGCCGCTGTCGTCTCCCGAGCAATTTCGCACACGAGGTTTCGCACACGAGGCGTTTTCCAAGACAACAAAAAACCCGCTCAGCCTTTACTGGAGCGGGTTTGAGTGGTGCAGCCGCCGCGACTCGAACGCGGAACCTTCTGATCCGTAGTTTTCCCAACTTGCCATGCGCTTTCGTGTGCCGTAGTGTGCCGATATGAGTGCATCGGAAACATGCGATACGCTGACCAATAACGACTTGCAATCGTCAGATGTTGGCCTCACGACGGCACAGGCTGGCCCACACTTGAACCCTCAAAGTGCAGAGGAAGTGCAGAGGCGAATTCCGAAGCACTCGCGAGGTGACTCCCGCTATTGGCTGGCAAAGGGACGCCTACGGAAACCAACAGACTCGCCATACTGGGGGATGCAGGTCCAGATGAAGGGCCGAAGGCTTACTTTTACGACCCAGACGGCAAACAAGGAGGCGGGTGCCCGGATTGCGGCGGGGATCTACAATGATCTCGTCTTCCTTGGCATCGACGCGGCACTCGCCAAGCACCGCCCGCAGCCGGTGAAGACCGAAACTGTCGCCACGGTGGGGGAATGGATCGAGGCGGCGCGGAAGGTGTCGTCCGCGAACCCCTCAACTTTCAACTGCTACGCCGCCAGCCTCCGCAAGATCGTCGGGGATATTGTCGGCGTGGACCGGACAAAGAACCGGTTCGGACCCGGCAAGGAGGGCGGGGCCGCTGGCTACCGGGCGAAGATCGATGTCGTTGGGTTGGATGTCCTTGCCTTTACGGAGGTCCAGAAATGGCGGATTGCCTATGTCGCGCAGGCCAAAAACCCGGCTCAGAAGCGCTCGCGGGAAACAAGCTGTAATTCTACGATCCGGCAGGCGCGTTCGCTCTTCACCAAGGAGATAGTCTATAATCTCAAGCAGCTTCTGCTTCCGGCACTTCCCCCGTTTGAAATCCCGCCGGAGATAAAGCCCGAGAAAGGGAAAAAGAACCCGCTGTTGTTC
>CAZSDC010000323.1:0-2619 GCA_964605515.1 uncultured Chthoniobacter sp. | reverse complement strand
TCGGTCCTCTCCGCCTCCAGCGTCTGGGGATACGCGATCACCGCGTAGGGGCTGGCGTCGTAGGCCAGTTGCTCCATCTGGTCGACCAGCGACGTGCGCTCGGTCTCGTCGAGCGCCGCGGCCTGCTGCGCGAACAGCGAATCGTACTCGTCGCTCGTCCAGCCGGTGTCGTTCCACGCGCCGATCTGTCCGGACGTGAGCACGGAGAGGATGAAGGACGGATCACTGTCGCCGATCCAGTCCGAGACGAAGAGATCGGCGTCGGGCTTGGGCAGGCCGTCCACCGTCACGGCCAAACGCGCACGCAGCGAGTCGGCCGGCAAGGACGTGTACGTCACCGTGATGCCCAGGGCACGAAGTGCCTTGGCGACGATCCGCGCGATCGCCTCACCCTGCGGTGGCGAGTCGGAGGCGCACAGGCGGAGCACGACGGGCTCGCTGTCGGAGCCGATGAGCCGCCCGGCCATCTTGACGTAACCGGCGTCCTGCAGGAGCTGGGCGGCCTTCTTGAGGTCGTAGCCGTAGCGGTCGTCCGGCGCCGGGCCGAGATGGTAGTCCGGGTCGCGACGGACGCCGGGGGCGACGATGGTGCTGCCGGTGACGGCGAATCCGCCGTAGAGCCGGGCGACGATGGTCTTTCTGTCGATCGCCCAGTTCAGCGCCTGGCGAAACGCCTGGTCCCGCAGTGCGGGAGCGGAGTCCGTCGCCTCCGGCGCGCACACGAAGCCGAGATCGACGAAGCTGCGCCCGGGGGCCGCGATCGCCTGCAGGCGGTCGTCGCGGCGCAGGCGGCGGAAGTCCGCGCCCTGCAGGCCGGCGGCCGCATCGATCGCGCCGCTCGCCAAGTCGCCGGCCATCCTCCCCGCGTCGCGGTAGGCGACGAAGACGACTTCGTCCACCGCCGGCCTCCCACCCCAATACGCCTCGTTCGCGCGCAGCACGACGGACTTCCCGGGTGTGAACGAGACCAGGCGGAAGGGGCCGCTCCCGACGCGGGCGACGGCCGCGATCGCCTCCTCGTCCCCCGGGTCCACGCCGGACCAGAGGTGCTCGGGGAGGATCGGGATCCATAGCGCATCCATGTCCGCCTTGGGTTCGCTGCACGTGAAGACCACAGTCTGGTCGTCGGTCGCCTCGACCGACTTGATGCCGGTCGTGAGCGCAGCGTAGGGCGAGACCTGGTTCTCCATCACATACGTGTACGTGAAGACCACGTCTTGCGCCGTGACCGGCACGCCGTCCTGCCAGGTCGCCGCCGGCCGGAGCTTGAACGTCCAGGTCAGGCCGTCGTCGCTGCGCGACCAGCTTGCCGCCAGTTCGGGCCGCGACCCCATGTCGTCGGCGCGGTAGCCGGTCAACAGGTCATTCGTGAGATGGACGATGAGACGCTCCTGTGGCGACTGGCCGCGGACGGGGTCGACGGCCGCAGGGCCCCCGAGCCAGCCTATCCGCAGGACCGTCCCCGCCGGTGAGGCGGAGGGCGACGGTGACACCGACGGCGAAGCCGATCCAGACGGGCTGCCCAGGGCGTCGCCCGAAGGTGAGGGGTCGGGTGTCAGCGTCACCTGGGCGACGGGCGAGCTCGGCGATGGGTCCGCCAGCGCACGGAACGAGCCCCCGGAGACGACGCCAAGCACCAGCGCTCCGGCGACGATCGCGGCGGCGCGAAGTATCCAGCGCCTGTGGCGGGATCCGCCGGGGGCGCCGCCCCTGGGCGAACGAAGAGCTTGCGTGAGAGACCTTCCCTGAAGTGCCGATGCGTCCGGTCAGGAGCTTGCGCCTCGCGGATGAGCGCAGGGATGGCGGCACGTGAGCTGAGGATGAGGACGCGGGCCCCGACGGCCTGGACGGCCGTGGCGCGCGGCCCGCGGTCGCGTCAGGGCAGGTTGTGCACGCGCGTGCCCACGGGCACCCGCGCGTACAGCCACAGCACCTGCCGGTTCAGCATCCGGGCGCAGCCGTGCGAGAAGTCACGCGGCGGCCTGCGGCGGATGAGCCACGGCTGGTCGGTGCCGTGGATGGCGATGGCTCCCCGTGCCCGGTAGTACATGGCGCACGCGCCGAGCGCACCGCCGGCGGGCTTGCGCTTGCCGTAGATGCGGAAGTGGCCGAGCGGCGTGCGGTAGCCGGGGCGCCCGAGGGCGACATTGAAGCCGCGCACCAGAGTGCCGTGCTCGTAGTAGTACAGACGGAACTCGTGACGCACGATCACGATGTAGTGAGCGTACTTGTAGAGCACATGGTGAGGGTTCGGCTGGTTGACGATGACGAGCATCGTCGGCGACGCGGAGACGCCGTGATCGGCATCGGCCTCCATACGGGCACGCAGCCGGTAGCGCCCGGCCTCGGTGGGCTGCCAGCGCACCAGGAACCGCGCATCGTCGCCGAGCGTGGTCGACGCCAGGCTCTGCCACACGCCGTCCACGCGCCGCTGGATGGTCACAGGAGCGCCGGGGTGCGCCGGAGCGACTGCGCCCGACAGACGGACGATGTGACCGAGCCAAGGCTCCTTGGGGGACGACATCGTCACCCGGGCGCTCACGACGAGATGCAGTTCTACCGAAGCCGCGTCGTGTTGAGGAAGGGCGCCCGCGTAGCTCACGCGCAGGTCGCTGGAGA
>CAZSDC010000322.1:0-2663 GCA_964605515.1 uncultured Chthoniobacter sp. | reverse complement strand
CCCTCCGCCGCGCCGCTTGTCTCGCCTTTCCGGAGTGCGGGTGGACCCCGCCCGAAGAGGTGCCGGATGATGGTGCCCTGGCCTTCCACCGCAGCAGCCCCGAGACCTGGAAACGGGATCTGGCCGCCCAGTTGGAGGCGCTGGCCCAGCAGGGAATCCAGCCACACCAGGTGATGATCCTGGCCAGGCGGAGGCCCAACTCTCTTGGCCTACAGGACGGCCAGCTGCTGGGCCCCTGGCAGCTGAACGCCATCCCGGACTGGTGGGAAGAGGAAAAGGCTGGTCAGGTCCGGATGGGCACCGTGCATGCCTTCAAGGGCCTGGAAGCGGACGTGGTGATCTATCTGGCCCCGGCCTATCGGGACTCCGAGGGGCCGCGACTGGCCTACACGGCCTACTCCCGGGCCCGGCACCGCCTCCTCGTGCTGGAGAAGGCCTTGGCGCAGCCGGAGTCGCCCAAGGTTGCTGTGCTTCAGGCGCCCAGGCCTGCGCCGCCGCCGGTGGTC
This sequence comes from uncultured Chthoniobacter sp., assembly GCA_964605515.1. Taxonomy (GTDB): domain Bacteria; phylum Verrucomicrobiota; class Verrucomicrobiia; order Chthoniobacterales; family Terrimicrobiaceae; genus QYQL01. Next base: position 2,157 of record CAZSDC010000322.1, on the reverse strand, counting down.
CATCAGGTCCGGTCCTTCAGCGAGGCCCAGCGGGAGACCCTCATGGGGGCCCTGACCGCAGCCCGGGACTGGAAGGCCGAGCGACCCCTCAAGCCTCCACCACCGATTCGTTGAAGTCTTCCACCAGGGCCCGGAAGGTCTTCTGGGCCTCAAGGATCAACTCCTCGGTGGCCCCGCCCTCCAGGTCGATGTCGTATTGCAGGATGGGGTCCCCTTCGGCATCCAGGAAGGCCCGCCCATAGCGGTTCTCCTGGTTCCAGCGGTTCACGGCCTGCTGGTCTGGTCGGGCCTTGAAACCGATGTGGAACTGGAGTGAGCTGAACTCTGGCATTGAGCCATAGGGGAAGATCAGCGCCTTGAAGGGGCCGATGTTGAACTTCAGATAGGCCCCTTCTCCGACCTGGGTGCGGCGGGTCACGATGCCATGTGCATCCAGCAGCGCCTCGAGGTGGTCGATGGTGATGGAGGTGAAGACCTCCGCCACCATGGGCTCTTGGGGCCTCACCTCGGCCAGAGGAAGGATGTCAGCAGCCGGGACAGGACCGGCGGCGGGCTGCGTCGTGGCATCCTCTCCGCAGAAAAAGGACGGAACCCGGCGCCGGATGGTCACCTTGGTTCGGGGTAGGGGGTTGGGGTTGGGCATGCAAACCTCCGTGGGAGGTAGAGCCTGCGGCTCCCCGATGGACAATCCCTGGCAACCCGGGTGGGTTTATCGGGCGGGTGTTCCCGCAAGGGCAGGGGTCATGGCCTTTACCATCCAAGCAGGGAGGGGCTGCTCGGCCTGCGTCAGGTGCTTCTCCGGAGTGGATCCATCCCAGCCGGGGACGGAGAAGGCCGGAATGCCCATGCCATCGGCCACAAGCCTTTCCCGCCGCATACCTTCCGTCAGATGACCGCAGAGGATGATGGCATTGCTGCGGGCCACCAGCTGCTCGCAGGACCGGAGGACCTGGGCTCGCACGGTCAGGCCTCGCTCCCCGCTCTCATCCACGAACTCAAAGTTCAGGTGGGGCACCACCAGGGTGGCTGTCGGCAGGACTGCCTGGGCCCACCGAGCGAGCACCTTCATGGCGCCCTGGTTGTGGGCGATGGCTGCGGGAGACCCGTCCCCCCGGAGCGGGCCGGCCAGGTAGACGACGCCCGGGTCAGGGCCCAGGTCGGCCTTCAGTTGCCCCCAGGCATCCAGCGCCTGGTGCAGCCTCACCGTGATCTCTGTATCTGCCGCGGACCGGTGCAGTCCCTGGGCGCGCCAGCCGAGCGAAGTCGCCAGGGAGCCCAGTTGATGGTTGATGGGCGCCTTGGTCATGAGGCGGCGGGAGGCCTCCAGGGTGCAGGTCCAGAGAATGTCAGGCAGACGCATGTCCTCCCGCTGGGCCCAGGCTTCCAGGAAACCCCGCTCAAAGGGAGCGTTGTGCGCGACGATCTCCACAGGACCCGGCCCGAGGGTCGTGAGCAGCTCCGCCAGCACCAGCCGGGAAGGTCTCCCCTCGCACTGGCAGAGCCAGGGGGAGATCCCGTGGACTCGGAAGGCCTCAGGGGAGGCCGGGGGGGCGTCCGAGACTAGCCGGTCCAGGCGGGCGGCTCCCCGCAGAGCCAGCTCCAATACCTGGGCTGTAGCCGGACTCAGGCCGGTGGTCTCGAAGTCGAGATAGAACCGGCGCGGTGAGGGGGGCAGGTCAGGGGTTCTCATGGGTTCAACCATCCGCCATTCGATAGGACAAACCATGTCCAATGTTCCGGAGGGCTGAGTAGACATTTTGTGTCGTGCCTCGCTCCCCATACTCCCGACGACTCAACTGTTCCGGAGGCATGCCATGACCAGGATCACCCCCCTGCTTCACACCCGACTCGCGGGTATCCCCGCCGAGGGACCCTTCCAGGTCGATCTGCTGGTGCGTGTTCAGGCGCCGGATGCGCCGGAGGTTCAGTCCGCACCCCGCATGCCGCTCCACCTGGCGATCGTCCTGGACCGCTCGGGTTCCATGTCCGGTGGCCCCCTGCGGGAGGCCTGCCGCTGCGCCGCCGCCATCCTGGACCGCATGGGACCCCAGGACCGCCTGGCCCTGGTGGCCTACGATGACCGGGTCAAGCTCCTGAGGCCCTGCACACCCCTGAATGACAAGGAAGAGACCCGGCAGAGGCTGGCCCGCCTCCAGA
>CAZSDC010000321.1:0-2703 GCA_964605515.1 uncultured Chthoniobacter sp. | reverse complement strand
TGAGCGCGCCGACCGGGCAGATGTCCACGGTGTTGAGCGAGTAGTTGCTGTCGAGTCGCTTCCCCGGATACACCGAGAGAGTCGTGTGGCTGCCACGATTGAGGAATCCCAGCACGTCGTCGTGCGCGATTTCCTGCATAAACCGGATGCAGCGCGAGCACATGATGCAGCGCTCGTCATCGAGCACGATCCGCTCGCCCAGGTCCACTCGCTTCGGCTTCTTGACCTTCTCTTCGACGAACCGGGACTCGCCTTTGCCGAACTCGACCGAAAATTCCTGGAGTCGGCACTCTCCGGCCTGATCGCAGATCGGACAATCGAGCGGGTGGTTGATGAGGAGGAATTCCATCACGCTGTTCCGGCATTCCTGAACCATAGGGGAGGACGTCTTCACGCCCATACCTTCGGAGACCTCGGTGGCGCATGAGATCGCAGGCCGGGGACCCCAGGAAATCTCCGGGCGACCCTCCGCATCCAGCACCGGCTTGCGGTCCGGGGTCATCTTCGGCATGCCCAGCTCGACGAGGCACATCCGGCAGTTTCCAGGTGAACTGAGCTTCGGGTGGTAGCAGTAGTGCGGGATGAATTTCCCGCTCTTCATGCAGGCTTCGATGAGGCGGGTCCCCTTGGGGAACTGCTTCCACTCCCCATCCACCTGCACATTGACCATTGTGACCGCCGTCGCCGTTCCGCTCATGTTGAAATTCTTCGTTACGAGAGGATCTTGATGTAGGACTTGGCGCGCAGGGTATCGATCCAGCGCTGCTGGGTTTTCATTCGCTCCTGCTGGATCAAATTCTTTTCGATCTCGTCGCGGACGTCGGACATCGGCTTGACCGACGCATTTTTCTTCGCCTCGACCAGGATGATGTAATACGAATCCCCGAGTTTCACGACCGGGCTGACCTGTCCGGGGCGGAGGGAAAACGCCACGCTGGAGAGTTGTTCGTTCAGGGTGTTCCGCTCGACCCAGCCCCAGTCGCCACCGCTGTCGCGGGTTCCCTCATCCTCGGAATACATCTCCGCCATGCGGGGAAATTCGGCGCCGGCCACAAGTTTCTGACGGATCTCGTCAGCAGTCTGGGATTTGTTTTCACCGCCGGGAATATCCGTCGCTTTGCCTTCGCGCAGGACGATCATCCTGAGCTTGACCTGCTCGGGCAGCGCGTAAGACGCCTTATTTTTGTTGTAGAAGGCCTGGATCTGGGTCGGCGAGATGACGAAGTCCTCATTCACTTTTGCCTGCCTCATCGCCTGGACAACGATCTTTTCCTTCTCAATTTCCTTGAAGCGGGTGACCGTGTACCCCTGCGCCTGAAGAGTTCGCACAAACGCGGCGCGGTCGCCGCCGAATTCCTGGCGGATGATCGTCTGAACCCGGTCGTCCACAACGTAATCGGGGATATTGGCGCCTTTTTCCTGCATCTTGCGGAACTCTTGGACGATGAGCTGCCGGTCCACGAGGTCTTTTAGCGCGGCCAGGCGCATTTCTTTAACTTTGTTTGCCAGGTCGGTGCCGGAGTAAACCTCGCGGAGCGAACGCTCCCGCGAACCGATCAATTCGCGCACCTGCGAGATCGTGATCACGTCCTTGTTCACGATCGCGGCCACCCCGTCAATAACCTCCGCCTGCTGGGCCACGGCGGGAATCCGGTCCAGAAGCAGGGCAAAAGTCGTTATTAAAATCAAAAATCTCATCGGCTGGGCATCCTCTCCAAAAGGGATAGGATCTCGCGCAAACTAGAATCAGGGTCGGATGCCGTCAAGCGGGGAAACCACCCCCCGATCAGGATGAAACTTCCGCCCCTCGTGAGCATGAGCTTTTCCCCGCGCGTTTCGACCATCGGAATCCGCCTCCGCGAGGCTTCCAGCCGGATCGCAGCGAGGAGCAGGGCATTCCCGGCCACCGGGGGGAGCTGGCCGAAGCGATCCCGCCACGCGACCCCGATCGCATCGAGTTCTCCGCGGCTGGAGGCCTCGGCGATTTTCCGGTAGGCGTCGATCCGCATTTTGGAGTCGGGGATGAATGCCGCCGGGATGAACGCCCCCGCGCAGCCGTCTGCGGCGAGGAACTCCGCCTCGTCGGTTTTCACAAAGTCGAGTCTCAATACGGCGGTTCCCCCGCCGGTCCGGTTTCCTTTGACGGCCTCAACGGCACGCTTGAGAAGCTTGCAGTAAAGATCGAAGCCCACAGCGATAATGTGCCCACTCTGTGCGGTGCCGAGCAGGTTGCCCGCGCCACGGATTTCGAGGTCGCGCATGGCGATTTTGAATCCGGACCCGAGGTCGGAATACTGCTTGATCGCGGAGACCCGCTTCCGAGCGGCCCCCACAGACATCAGCTCTCTGGGCAGCATGAGAAACGCATACGCCTTGTGGTTCGAGCGTCCGACACGCCCGCGGAGTTGGTAAAGGTCCGCCAGCCCAAACCGGTCGGCCCGGTCGATGATGATCGTGTTGGCGTTCGGGATATCGAGTCCGCTCTCGATGATCGTCGTCGAGACGAGCACGTCCGCCTTCCCGGCCACGAACGTGTGCATCACCGCTTCGAGTTCCTTTTCCTCCATCTGTCCGTGGCCGACAATGACTCGCGCACCGCCGCACAGCTCGCGGATCCGGACGGCCGTGCGCTCGATGCTCTGGACGCGGTTGTGCAAAAAATAGACCTGTCCACCGCGAGCGATTTCGCGGGTGACCGCATCC
>CAZSDC010000320.1:0-2709 GCA_964605515.1 uncultured Chthoniobacter sp. | reverse complement strand
TCCTCGTCGTGATCTGCCTGATCCAGAAAGTGGACCTGCATCCGATGAACTTTTTTTTCCTCGCCGCCGGCTGCTTCGCCTTCCAATTGCTCTTCGCCTACCTCGTGGATGTCATCCCGCTCGGAATCGCATTCGCCGTGTCGTCCGCCGTGTCCCTCGCGATGGTGTCCGGCTACCTGTTTCTGGCCAAGGGGTCCCGGTTCGCAAAATTCGCAGCAGCCTCCCAGTTTGCCTACATGGTGCTGTTTTCTTACAGCTTCTTCTTCGACGGGCTCACAGGGCTCACGATCACGATCGGCGCGATCATCACGCTCGGAATCCTCATGGTGACAACGGCGAAGGTCAACTGGTCGGAAAAATTCTCGCGGAAGGTCACTCCTCCGCCGCTCGAAAGCCAGGCCTGACCGCATGACCCGGAGGCATTTCATCCGGACCGCTGCTCTGGCGTCCTTATCGGCTCTGGCAGGGCCGAAGATCCTCGCACGGTTCCAGCCCTGCACCGTCAATCGCAAAACGATTTGCGTGAGGGGGCTTCCGCCGGCATTCGACGGCATCCGGGTGGCGCTGCTTTCCGACTTCCACCACGGGAAACTCGTCCCTTCCGAGATGATCCGGGATTCCGTAAGCCTCGCGAACTCGCTGGCCCCGGATCTGGTCGCGCTGGGCGGAGATTATGTCCACAGGGGGAGGGAATGGGCGGAAGGCTGCTTCAGGGAACTCGAGGGACTGCGCGCTCCCCTCGGCGTTTTCGGGGTGCTCGGAAACCACGACCACTACTCGGGGGCAGCGGTGGCGGTCCGGGAGGCAATGGGACGCGCCGGCATCGTGGACCTCACAAACCGCGGCATCGATATCCGGCGCGGAGAAGAATCCGTGCGCATCGGGGGAGTGGGAGACCTCTGGCACGAGCGACAGAAACTCTCGGCCGCACTGGCAGGTGTCAAAAGAGCGAGCTCCGCCGTGCTGCTGAGCCATAACCCGGACTACGTCGAGAGGATCAGAGACGAGCGGGTCGGGCTGGTTCTCAGCGGGCACACCCACGGAGGCCAGTGCGTTTTTCCGCTGGTCGGTGCCCCGGTCATCCCGTCGCACTTCGGTCAAAAATATGTCTCCGGCGTCTGTCAGGGGCCGCTAGCAAAGGTCTTCGTCACCACGGGCGTCGGGCACAGCTTCCCCCCGATCCGGGTGAATTGTCCGGCGGAAGTTGCCCTCCTGACGCTTTCGCGAGCCTGATACCAGCGATATTGCCGGTGTTCTGGAAATTTTCCTTTATCCGATTTGGTCGTTCTTTTAGCCTCCGTTTCCCGCTTATCCATGAAACGCGTCCTCGTCACCACGACTTCTTTCCAAGACACCCCCGGCTCCCATCACCCACTCCTCGAATCAAAGGGCTACGAAATCGTCAACGCCCGAGGCCCGCTGCCGGAGGCCAAAATGCTGGAACTCGTCGGCGACTTCGACGGCATCCTCTGCGGGGACGACGCCTACACCCGCGCCGTGCTGGAAAAATGCCTGCCGCGCCTGAAGGTGCTCAGCAAATACGGCATCGGGCTCGACAAGATCGATGTGGCGGCGGCAACCAGCCTTAAGATCCCGGTTTGCTTCACTCCGGGCGTCAACCACACGACGGTGGCCGAGCACACGTTTGGCCTCCTGCTCGCGATCTACCGCAACATGGTCGCCGAGGTGAACCACGTGAAAGCCGGAAACTGGAAACGCCTCACCGGCCACGAGCTCGCGGGAAAGACGATCGGGGTCGTCGGTCTCGGGCGCATTGGCCGCGAGGTCGTCACGCGGGCCCGCGCTTTCGGCATGGATGTCATTGGCTACGACCTTTATTGGGACGACGCGTTCGCGGCGCAGCACGGCGTCGAGCGCGCGCCGGACGTTGATTCCCTGATCCGCAAATCTGACGTGATCACTCTCCATACGAATCTGACGGACGAGACCCGCCACCTCATCAACGCCGAGCGCATCTCCGCGATGAAGGACGGCGCGGTCGTGCTCAACTGCGCGCGTGGTGAAATCGTGGACAACCAAGCGATCGTGGACGGGCTCGCGAGCGGAAAACTATACGGCTACGGTGCCGACGTGCTAGACGAGGAGCCGCCGCCCGCCGACCACCCATTGCTCCACAGCGAGCGCGCAATTATCACGCCCCACATCGGGTCGCGCACTTACGAAAGCGTCGTCCGGCAGGCGACAAAATCGGTCGAAAACCTCATCGCCGTCCTTGAAGGCAAGCCGCCGGTCGCGCAGGCAAACAAAATTTTATGAACCACTCGGACATTGGATTGATCGGTCTGGCCGTCATGGGCCAGAACCTCGCCCTCAACATCGCGGACCATGGCTTCCGCATCTCGGTGTTCAACCGGACCACGAGCAAAACGGAGGAGTTTGTCTCCGCAAACCCGAACACCCCGGGGGGTCTCGCCGGTTTCCCCACGCTCGAAGAATTCGTGGCCTCGCTGAAGCGCCCGCGTAAAATCATCATCCTCGTCCAGGCGGGCAAAGGCACGGATGCGGTGATTGACGGTCTCCTTCCGCTGCTCGAAAAGGGTGATATCGTCATCGACGGCGGCAATTCGCTTTGGACCGATACCGTGCGCCGCGAGGCGGCGGTCAGCGCGCGCGGGTTCCGCTTCATCGGCTCCGGGGTTTCCGGCGGCGAGGAGGGCGCGCGGTTCGGCCCGTCGCTCATGCCGGGCG
>CAZSDC010000319.1:0-2726 GCA_964605515.1 uncultured Chthoniobacter sp. | reverse complement strand
CTCATCCACGTCTCCGAGCTTTCCTGGACCAAGCGCATCGCCCGTCCGTCCGACGTCCTCACGTTGGGGCAGGACATCGAGGCGGTTGTTCTCGGCGTCAACAAGGAGGAGCAGAAAATCTCCCTCGGCGTCCGCCAGCTCGAACCGAACCCATGGGACGAGATCGAGCTCCGCTACATCATCGGCAAACAGGTCAAGGGCAAGGTCCGCAACATGACCGCCTACGGCGCATTCGTCGAACTCGAAGAGGGAATCGACGGGATGATTCACGTGTCCGACCTCTCCTGGACCCGCAAGATCAATCACCCGAGCGAAATGCTCAAGAAGGGCGACGACCTCGAAGCCGTGGTCATCGACATCGACAAGGCCAACCAGCGGATCAGTCTCGGCATCAAACAGCTCGACACAGATCCTTGGAAGGAAATCGACACCCGCTTCCGCATCGGCGATCTCGTCAAGGGCACGATCAGCAAGCTCACCAATTTCGGGGCCTTTATTCAGCTCCAGGATGAGATCGACGGACTCGTTCACATCTCGCAAATCAGCGAGGACCGTATCGAGAAGGTCAAAGACGTTCTTAAGGTCGGCCAGGAGGTCGAGGCTCGTGTCATCAAGGTGGATAAGGCGGAACGCCGCATCGGCTTGTCGATCAAAGCCGCCAACTACGGAGAGGAAGCTCTCCGCAAGGAAGCAGAAGCATTCGACACGCTTCGCCCAGGCGAAGACATGGTCGGACTCGACCAGGCCTTCCAGTTCGCCGAGGAGGAATACCGCCCCGGCGAAGGGAAAAAGAAGTAGCACTGTTCCCGTTTACAAAAGAGCCGCCGTCCTCCGGGTCTGCGGCTCTTTTTGTGTCCGCGTTTGCCCGCATTGCTGGAATTTCCCAAGCAACCCAAAGGCTGATTTTTCTCCTATGCAAACGCGAGGGATCAATCTCGGGTGGCGACCAACCCTAGCCAGCCGGCGTCGCGACCAAGTTGGTTCGACTGCCGGAAGGGTTCCCGATAACCAAGGGTGTTCGAGGCGATAATCCAACTCGTCCTCGACCGCCGTGGGAGGGGGTATCGCCCCCCTCCTCGAGATCGGCTGGGAAGCGCTCTAAACTGCGGAACTGAATGAGGGCCAGGATTTCGGCGGCGGCGTTGTTTGAAAATCCACTCGCCAAACCCTGAAACCGCTCCCTGTGAAAAATGGAAGACCCCGCAGTCTCGCTCAAAGACTTCGAGTTGGTCGCGTAAAAACCTGCCTGAGACTCGGGCTTTTCGGGAAAAGGTAGCCCCCTCCCCAGAAAATCGGCCGAATATCTTCTCTGAGTGGTTCGGAAAGACCGAACTCAGGCGCGGACAGCAACCGGACGCCGGGCAAGGAAAACAACAGCTCCGAGCGCCAGAAAACCCATCACCCAGGTGCTCGTCTCAGGGACGGCGGCCGGTGCGGCAGGCGGGGTTACAGGAGCGAAGGAGGTCAGCAAAATGTTCTGCCCCCCGAACGTACTCAGGGTGAAAAAATTATATGCGGTCGGCGCCAACGGAGAGAAACCGTTTGAGAACAAGTTGAATTCCCCGATAGAAATACCATGTATTGGCCCTGGCCCCCATGACCCTACCATCGTCGCTTGCCCAACGAGCTCAGAGTGGAAATCTAGCGTCACACCCATGGTGTCGAGCAAACCGGTGCTGAAGTCAGTAACGGTAAAGACCCCGTTTCCCGCTGATGCGCCAGACACGGTGAGCTGCAAATTCTGGAAGGCATTCGAAAATGCGGATCCCGTTAAGCTAGTTACGCCAGGGTTGTTGAAAAGCGAGGTATCGAACGTGAATGTCGCTGTCGCGGAGGCCCCGTTGCCGAACTGCGCTCCCGACCACAGCGCCTGCATGTCGATCAGGTCCGCGCGGGAAACCGCAACGGTTGAAATTGCTGCCACCAACGAGAGAATGAGTAGTTTTGTTTTCATGGTGCTACTGGTTGTTGGGTGCGTTTTGTTGACCGGAATCAAAATTGTCCAGAACTTTTTATGACATGCGTCATTTTTTCTTCGGAGGGCTGGCGGGGGGTCAAGCCGCCGAAGGCAGAGGGGCGAATTCCTCGTCGGTGGAGGCTTCCCATTTTCTGGCCACGACGGTGTAGATAGCGGGAACGACAAAGAGGGTGAAGCCGGTTCCGATGATCATGCCGGTGACGAGGACGATGCCGATGCTGTTTCGGGCACCGGCGCCCGGGCCGCTCGCGAAGACGAGCGGGAGGTGGCCCATGACGGTGGCTGCGGTGGTCATGAGGATCGGGCGCAACCGGGTGGCGGCGGCGCGGGTGACGGCCTCGAATTTTGCGAGCCCGGACCGCTGGAGGACATTGGCGAACTCGACGATGAGGATGCCGTTCTTCGCGATGAGCCCGACGAGGGTGACGAGCCCGACCTGGCTGTAGATATTGATCGTGGTGAACCCGATGAACGTGAACAGCAGGGCTCCGGAGAGCGCGAGAGGGACAGAGCCGAAGAGGATGATAAACGGGTCCCGGAAGCTCTCGAACTGGGCGGCGAGAACGAGGAAGATCAGGACGAAGGAAAGCATCATCGTGACGACCAGCTTGTTCCCCTCCTTGCGCAGCTGCCGCGACTGCCCGGCGTAATCGACCGTGAACCCGGGCGGCAGGATTTTTTCGGCCTCGGTCTCCAGCACCTTGAGAGCCGCATCCAGCGGGACTCCGGGAGGGATGGCCCCCTGGAT
>CAZSDC010000318.1:0-2740 GCA_964605515.1 uncultured Chthoniobacter sp. | reverse complement strand
AGACGACCTATAATTATGCTCTGGCGGAGGGGCTGCGCAAGGAGTTGAAGAAGCCACTCAGCATCGTGAACGATTGGAGCCGGACGCCCCGCAAAGCCTGGTATGATTATTATACCCGGCTGAAAATGCTGTTCGGGCATGATTGGCTTATGATCTTTGTCAGTCGCTGGGGCGAAAGCCATGCCACATTTCCGTGGTCTGACCGCTGGCCCGATGTCGTCCGCAATGCCGGCCAGTTGGAAGAATTCGGGGCCTTCACCAAACGCCGGTTGGCAGGGCTTTCCGAGATGGCCGTCTGGCATAGTCCCCAGGCTGTGGGCAACCTTGAGGTCTCGCAATACAACTACGTGCGGCTGTGGATGACCGGGAACAACAACCTTGCCCACGAAGCCATGAAGCACAGCCGCTTTTTCGACTATGTGAGCGGGCGGGCTATCGAATCGGCCAGCGTGGCGGGTGGTAAGATTCATATGGGTGGAGCCTCTTACCGGCGCCTGGCGCTTCCATGCGCGGTGGCAGTCACCGAGGCTCTCTGGAAGAAAGTTCGCAAGTGCATTGCGGGTGGGGTGGAGATCATCTTTTTTGGCCCGCCGCCACGCTGGATCATTGAAACCGGCGAGGATCTCTCAGTCGAGTTCAGCCGCCTTTGTGGGGTCGAACCATTCACTTACGAGCAGTATGATGCCTGGCTTGTTGCCCATAAGCCGCCTCTGAAATTCACGGACTGGGAGCCCCTGAAATATGACTTTATCTTCCCGCTGACCGCAGTCGGACCGACCCGGGAGCTGTCGGATAGCAACGGCGACATGATCGGAGTGAACAACCCTGAAACCGGCGTCACTTACCTGACAACGCCTGATCCCCGGGAACGCTTCTTCCAGCATCTGGAGCGTCCCATTGGAGTCTATCCGGATATTTCACACTGCGGTTCCGGGTCATACAGGCTCATGCTGGATCCGGCGGATTCGGATGCGCTCGTTCTTGTTTGTATCGCGCCTTTAAACTCTACCCTAAACGAGTTTTTTACCTATCAAGGCGCCGGCTTTACCCTCACAGGAGGCACTTGGGTTGCACTCCGCTTCGAAAAGGGTCGCATGACAGACCAAATAATGGACTGCGGCGCATCCGTAATTCACTTCGCGCCACGTAAGCCCGCGGCTGGTTTGGCATTATCCGCTCCGGAGAAACCTGCCGCCGCCAAGCGCTCCCGGAAGGATCGAGAGCCGGCCGGGATGCTGGTGAATTCGTGAGAGTTGGTCATTGGCAATTTTTATGAAAGCCCCCGTCCGGTTTGCCATCATTGGCTCAGGGGGCGTAGCCGCGCTACATGCAAAAGCTATTGCAGCCGTCCCCAGCGCTCATCTTGTCGCCGTCTGGGGGCGGGTGGATGGGCGGGCCCGCGGGTTCGCCGAGGAAAACAATGCCGAGTTCGTTTCAGACATTGAAACCCTTGCCGCACGAAGCGACATTGACGCGGTCACGATTGCCACGCCCAGCGGCGCACACGAGCGGGTTACGCTCCCATTCCTGCGGGCCGGCAAGGCTGTGCTCTGTGAGAAACCTCTGGAAGTCACTTTGGAGAAAGTCGACAGCCTCCTCTCAGCCGCCCAAGAATGCGGTGCTTTGCTGGCATGCGCGCTCCAGTATCGGCTAGGTTTAGGCGCGCAAGCCATGAAGAAGGCGATTGTTCAAGGGCGGTTTGGCCGTCTCACCCTTTGTAGTGCCTATCTGAAATGGTGGCGTGACCAGTCCTACTACAGCGACGTTCCCTGGCGCGGCACCTGGGCGCTCAATGGAGGCGGGGCGCTCATGAATCAGGGGACTCACGCAGTGGACCTGCTGCAGTGGCTCGTCGGAATGCCTTCGGAAATCTTTGCTTTTTCAGGGACGCTCTCGCACCAGGGAATTGAGGTTGAGGATACGATGGTTGTCGCCCTCAAATATCCAGGTGGAGCTATGGGGGTGATCGAAGCCGCTACGTCGTGCAAGCCGGGATCCGCCATGCGGATCGAAGTCTGCGGTGAGCGGGGATCCGCCACGCTGGAAGATGGCCGGATTGTGCGCTGGCAGTTTGATGAGGAGTTTCCGGAAGACGAGGCCATCCGCCTTGACAAAAGCAGCAGCATTGCCAGTGGGGCGAGCGATCCGTGGGCTACAGGTTTCGAAGGCCACCGGGTTCTCATTCAGGACCTTGTCGATGCGATCCATGAAAAACGTCCGCCCATGATTCCTGGCAGCGAGGCGCGTAATTCTGTCCAGCTCATCCTCGCTGCCTACAAATCCGCCTCGGCCGGGCGCACAATGAGTATCTCCCCATAACGAGCCGAAGAATCGCATCGTTGCGCACTGAGCGGGGAGTCAGCTTCTGAATTGGAAATATTTATGAATCATCCTAAACCCACTACAAACGTTGGAAACGGAAGGCCTTTTTCATTTCTGCCGCGGATGATTGCGGCTCTGGTATTTCTAGGATTGGTTGGCGGATCTTCAGCTCTGGCTGAGCCTCCTGTCTGGGTTAACGTGACTAACGACCTGGGCGGCGACGCAGTTGACTGGGCAATGAGCACGCTGACATTGGGAGCAGCTCCGGGCACGGACACCGTTTACGCGCACATCGGGCGCGTTGGACTTTTTGCTTCAACGGACGGAGGCGCGCATTGGACCAACTTGGTGACGCCGCCCGAAACGTCGGCCATCAATGGGTATGTGAACAGCTTCCTCTTCGATCCGAAGGACCCCA
>CAZSDC010000317.1:0-2761 GCA_964605515.1 uncultured Chthoniobacter sp. | reverse complement strand
AGATCGAGTTGACGATGCCCTTCGGCGCCGAGATGCGCGCCTGCATCGTCTCCTCGGAGACGTGAGCCGAGGCGTCGTACCCGGTGAAGGTGTACTGCGCGTTCAGAAGACCGATAAGGACCACGTAGAGCGGCAGCGAGAAGCCCGAGAGACCCTTGAACGCGTTCCATCCTTCGCTGCCGAACAGGAACCCGACGGACTGGTGGCTGCCGGACGACGGCGCCCAGAAGAGGAGGATGAAGATGATGGCGACCCCGATGAGGTGCCAGTACACGGAGACGTCGTTGAGGAGCGCCACCAGGCGCACGCCGAACGTGTTGAGCAGGCCCTGGCTGAAGAGCACGATGGCCAGGATGCCGATGGTGTGCCCGGGCGAGAGCCAGTACCCGTTGCCGGTCCAGATCGAGAGGAACGCCGAGATCGAGAAGGCGCAGCCGAAGCTGATGCCGGCGGTGACGGCGACCTGGCCGAGCAGGTTGAACCAGCCGGTGAACCAGGACCAGATCGGGGCGCTGTTGCCGGGCGCGAGCTTGGCCGCCCAGTAGTAGAGGCCGCCGGCGGTCGGGAAGGACGAGCAGATCTCGGCCATCGACATGCCGGCGAAGAGGACGAGTACGCCTACGAGCAGCCAGCCCCAGAGCATGACCGGCGGGCCGCCGTGCAGGAGGCCGTAGCCGTACAGGGTGAGGCAGCCTGACAGGATGGAGATGATCGTGAACGACACCGCGAAGTTGGAGAACTTGCTCATACTCCGGTCGAGCTCCTGCGCGTACCCCATAGCGTGGAGATCTTTGGTGTCCTGATCCATTTCTTGGACAGGCGGTGACGCGGACATTTCGTCTGGCACGGTGAACCCCCTTGGTCGCCCACATAGCCTTACGCTGGCGCGTATTGTCCGACATTCAGTACCACGCCGAGGCGGGTGTCAAGGAAGTGTGCGAACTTGTTTGCAGAAATGTTCGGGTTTGAGCGCAGAAGGGGCGGCGGGCCGGTCGGCCCGCCGCCCCTCTCATTTGAGCGGTCGGATGCTCCTTCGCGGGCACACCCGCGTGCGCGCGCCTCAGTACTCGCTATGCGCCTTCTGCGCCTTACCCTTGAACAGCCGGTAGGCCATGATCGTGTAGGCGAGCATGATGGGGAGCCCGATGATCGTGATGATCAGCATCGCGGTCAGCGTGGTGTTGCCCGATGCCGAGTTGCTCACGGTGAGACTGGTCTCGACGGGCGTGCCCCTCGCCGGCACCATGTCCGGGTAGTTGCTCACGGCGAAGATGCCGCCCACGCCGATGATCGTCAGGGCGGTGCCCAGGAAGGCCGTCCGGTGGTTCCCCTTGATCATGCCGTAGCGCGCCCACACGACCGCTCCGAGCACGACGAGCACGGAAAGCCACCCGTACCACGCGCCGAACACGTTGTCGCTGGCGCGTGAGGCCTCGGAGAGCGTGGCCACCGTCGCGAGCACGAAGAGCAGCACGCAGACGATCTGGGCGATGCCGCGTACCTTGATCGCCCGCTCCTGCACCGGACCGTCCGTCTTGATCGCGAGCCAGGCGGCGCCGTGCGTGACGATCGCGCACAGGCCGAGCAGGCCGATCAGCAGCGAGTACCAGTTGAGGAGCTGGAGAAACGTCCCGATGTAGTTGCCATGGGCGTCCAGCGGGATGCCGCGGATCACGTTGCCGACGGCCACCCCGACGAGCAGCGCCGGAACGAGGCTGCCGACGAAGAACGCCGCGTCCCAGAGCTTGGCGAAGCCCGCGTCGCGACCGCGGTACTCGATCGAGACGGCGCGCAGGATGAGGCCGAAAAGCACGAGCATGATCGCGAAGTAGAAGCCGCTGAACGTGGAGGCGTAGACGGCCGGGAACGCCGCGAAGAGCGCTCCGCCGCCGGTCAGGAGCCAGACCTCGTTGCCGTCCCACACGGGGCCGATGGAGGCGCGGATCAGATCCTTCTCGCCCTCGGTGCGGCCGATGAAGGGGTAGAGCACGCCGGCGCCGAGGTCGAAGCCGTCGAGCACGGCGTAGCCGGTCAGCAGGACGCCGACGAGGACGAACCAGAGCCACTGCAGAGTCATCTCGTCACCTTCCCGCGCCGGACACTGCCGCCGCCGTCGTCGCTTTTTCCGCGATGAGCATGTCCGCGACTTCTTCCGGCCCCTTGGCGATGGTGCCGAAGAAGACGCGCGCCCACCCGATGAAGAGCACCAGGTAGATCAGCCCGAAGATGCCGAGTGTGGTCCACACCTGGCCGGCGGAGACGAGCGGCGACACGCCGTCGGACGTCCGCAGCAGGCCTTGCACGACCCACGGCTGCCGCCCCACCTCTGCGGCGACCCAGCCGAGGAAGATCGTGATGATCGGCAGCGGCGAGCAGATGACGAGGAGCCAGAGCACCCAGCGCGACTTCTCGATGCGCTTGAGCGCCAGCATCACGACGGCGATCAGCATGACGAGGATGAACAGCATCGAGAGCGCGATCATCCAGTGCCACGCCTGGAAGGTGATCTGCTGGGGAGGCCGATCGGCGGCCGGGACGGTGTTCAGGCCGGTCACCACGTGGCTCGGGCTGAACCCGAGCATCAGGCTGAGGCCGTTGGGGATCGAGATGCCCGTCGCGACGGAGTCGCCGTCGCTGTTCATGTGTGTCCATCCGATGAGGTAGAGCGGCGCCTGGTCCTCGGTCTCCCAGACGTTCTCGAAGGCGGCCATCTTGATGGGCTGGTACTTGGCGACCTCGACGGCGCTCCAGTGGCCGATGA
>CAZSDC010000316.1:0-2805 GCA_964605515.1 uncultured Chthoniobacter sp. | reverse complement strand
GTTCGCCTTTGAGGAACCGGCGCGCGCAGTCGCGGAATTTTCCATTCCACTCCATCCACCGCCCGTAGGAGGGAAAGTTGCCGACCTGGTAGAGCCCACCTGCATCCCAGGCTTCGGCGATGAGATCGCAGCCTGCCAGAACCGGATCGTAGGCCAGCGATTCCAGGAGAGGCGGGTTGAGGAGCGGGGCCCCGCTCACGTCTCGGCCCAGGACCGAGGCCAAATCAAAACGGAACCCGTCGATGTGGTATTCCGCAGCCCAATACCTGAGGCAGTTGATGACGAAACCCCGGACGGCCGGATGGTTACAATTCACCGTGTTCCCGCATCCGGTGTAGTTCAGGAAGTGGCCTTTCGCGTCGAGGATGTAGAATGTTTTGTTGTCGATGCCCCGGAACGAAATCACAGGACCGTCCGCACCGCCCTCGGCTGTGTGATTAAAAACGACATCGAGGACGATCTCCAGGCCATCCGCGTGCAGTTGCTTGACCATGTCCTTGAATTCATGGACCTGCCGGCCTTCCCGGGCACTCGCGGCGTAGCTGCATTTCGGCGCGGAGAAGCCGACCGTGCTATAGCCCCAGTAGTTGCAGAGTGCTCCGCCGGTTGCGGGGTTGGTGCGGGTGTTCTCGGTTTCGTCAAACTCGAAGACCGGCATGAGCTCGACGCAGTTGACCCCAAGGTCGCGCAGATAGGATGCTTTTTCCGCGAGGCCGGAAAAGGTTCCCGGGTGCGTTGCCGCGGAACTGGGATGGCGTGTGAACCCCCTCACGTGCATCTCGTAGATGATGAGTTCGCTCTCGGGGCGCCGTAGCGGGCGGCTGTGTTCCCATCGGTATTCCTCGTGGGGAATCCGTCCGCGATAGACAGGCGTGTGGCCGGTGGGTTTCCCCATCCAGACTTCGCGCCCGGCAATTTTTCTCGCATGGGGATCCAGCACGATATTCTTCGGGTTGAAATAATGGCCCTCCCTCGGATCGTAAGGCCCGTCGAACCGGAACCCGTATTCCATTTTTTCGTAATCCAGATCGTAAACCGTCATTGCCCAAACCTGGCCGAGCCGGCATTCGGGGGGGAAGGGGATTTCGGCCATCGGCGCCGCTGCCCCCCGTTCGAAGAGCACCAATGTGCAGCCAGTCGCATGCACGCTGAAAATGGAGAAATTGACGCCGTGAGGGACATGGCTTGCACCAAACGGCAAGGGGTGCCCGTAGCGGAGCTTGAACTCTCCATGCGAATGTGTCGGGTTCGGACGATTGAGCATCTTGCGGAGGGAGCGTAAACTCTCGGTCCGAAATCGCAAGCCACGCGTTCGTGCTTGTGGTCGCACGATGTTCCGACGAAATTTGTTGATGCAATGTCCGGATGTTACGTCGCATTTCATAAGCAACTCGGAGACCTTGTTCTTCTCGAACCGGCTCTGTCCCGGCTCCTGACTCATCATGAAAAGCCGGTCCGGCTGATGACGAGGAACGGTCACGCCGACCTGGTCAAGCTCATGCCCGGGGTGAAATTTGTGAAAGGGACGGCCTTTTCGCCCGCCCGCTCGCTCTATTGCTTCGACCCCTTGAGCAAATCGGCTTTTCGCTCGTTTCTCGCACCGGTTCTTAAACGGTACCTTATCCGTCCCGAGCAGGCCGAACTTCGTTGGTATCACCCGATCATCTTTTCACGCCCGGCAAACCCCGAGCTCGGAGATTCGTATGTGGCCGAATATTTTTGGACGAATACGCCGGTGCCCGCGCGCGGTCCATTCCGTCCGCCGGTTTTGTCGAGGCCGCCAGACGATTGGGCGCCGCCGGGATGGAAAACGGGCGAATTCATTCTTGTGAATCCCACCTCGGGTTGGAAAAAGAAGATGTGGACTGTTGACGGCTGGGCCGCAGTGCTCCGGTCTATCGGTTCGGGCTGCCCGTTCGTCATCACGCATGCCGGTTCCGAATGGCAAACCGCGCATTGTGAAGGCATCGCCTTGGCCACTGGGGCGGCGATCCGGCAGACGTCCTTGAGACAGTTTCTTTGGCTCTGCGCCAATGCGCGGGCGGTCTTGTCGGTGGATGGTGCGGCATCGCATTTGGCGGCAGCCTTCGGGGTGAAGTGCTTCACGGTTTTCGGGCCCTCGAATCTGGCGCAATGGCACCGCCCCGCCCCCGGCCACATCGCCTTCCAGGCCCCGCTAGATCAAAACGGAATCCGGAGGCTGCGCAAGCTGGCGCCAGAGCCGGTCATCGAGGCGCTGGCCTCGCTGCATCTCTGAAGTCCTCTCGCTGACAAAAGTGGCCACATGCGGAAAATGGAGTTTTGGTTTTGAAAGTTGCGGTTAGTCTGCCGGAATGTCTCTTGCTTCCCACGATGATCTCCGGCGCTTGCTGTGTTCGCTCGGGGACGCCATCCGCGATGCGGTATTGCTGAAAAGAACCGGGGTCAGTGCGGCGGGTCTCGCGACGGTGTCAGGCCATGCCGGGGGAGACACCATCTACGAGGTGGACAAATTCGGTGAGACGGCAATTCTGCAGTGGTTTGAGAAGCACTGGCCGGTCGAATGGCCGGTTCAGGTCGTCATGGAAGGCATCGAGCACGACCTCTGTTTTCCTCTGGGCACCTCGGTGGGGGACACGCATTGGAAATGCATCCTGGACCCGATTGATGGCACGCGCGGGATCATGTATGACAAGCGCAGCGCCTGGGCGCTCGGGGGAATCGCTCCCCAGAAAGGCGGAGAGACAAGGCTCTCGGATATTGTCGCCGCTGCGATGACCGAAATCCCGACCTCGAAACAATGGCGCGCCGACCAGTTCAGCGCCA
>CAZSDC010000315.1:0-2842 GCA_964605515.1 uncultured Chthoniobacter sp. | reverse complement strand
CGCTCGCGTCGCAGCTCTCGACCACCGCCTTCCAGAACATCCAGCAAGCGCGGTTCATCTCCGAGCGGAGGTTGGCCGAGGAGGAGGTCTACCGCCTCAACGCCGACCTCGAGCGCCGCGTCGTCGAGCGCACGGCGCAGCTCGAGGCGACCAACATGGAGCTCGAGTCGTTCGCCTACGCGATCTCGCACGACCTGCGCGCGCCGCTACGCGCGCTCGACGGCTTCAGCGAGATCGTCATCGAGGACTACGGCGACCGGCTCGACGACGTGGGCCGCGCCCACCTCAGGCGCATCCGCGGCGCGGCCCACCACATGTCCGGTCTGATGGACGGCCTCCTGCAGTTGTCGCGCCTCAACCGCGAGGAGCTGCAGCGTCAGAGAGTCGACCTCAGCGAGATGGCGGCGGTCATCGTGGATGACCTACGCAGTGGCGGCGCGGCGCGGACCGTCGACGTCTCGATCGCCGAGGACATCATCGCCGTGGCCGACCCCAAGCTGACCCGCATCGTGCTGGCGAACCTGCTCGGCAACGCCTGGAAGTTCACCTCCCGGCGCGACGAGGCGCACATCGAGGTGGGCCGGGAGCGCCGCCGCGGCGCCACAGCCTTCTACGTGCGCGACGACGGCGCCGGCTTCGACATGCGCTACGCCGACAAGCTCTTCGGCGCCTTCCAGCGGCTGCACACCCCGGACCAGTTCGAGGGCACCGGGATCGGCCTCGCCACCGTGCAGCGGATCGTCCACCGCCACGGCGGCAGCGTGTGGGCGGAGGGCGAGGTCGAGAAGGGCGCCACGTTCTGGTTCACGCTCGGCCCGGCGACCAGCGACGGCTGAGGACGGCCAGCGACGGCTGAGGACGCCCGGCGCGACCGGCCGGTCGGAGTGCTCAGCGCGGTAGCGGCGTCGCCTCGTCGAGCGCGACCAGGTCTTCCCGCGACTGCGGCGCGCGGATGCGCAGCAGTTCCGCGCCTTCCGTCACCGCATAGGCCCCGGCCGTCGGACGCGCGTTGTATGGGGTCATGAGCTCGAGCGTGTAGGCGCCGGCGTCGCAGAAGGCGAGCAGGTCGCCGACGGTCGTCGCCGCCGGCAGACGCCGGTAGTCAGTGTCGTCGTCGCCGCCGAAGACGTCGCCGCCGTCGCAGAGCGGACCGGCGAGGCGGAAGCTCCCATCGGCCGGCGCAGCCGGCCGGCTCACCGAGAGCATCGGGTAGTACCAGCCGTAGAGGACCGGGTCGAAGAAGGTGTTGTAGCCGGCGTCGACCAGCAGCCAGCGCTCCTCGGCGGCCACGCGCCCCTGGTGGTCGCGCAGACGCTTCGTCTTCTCGCTCTCGACGCGTGTGACGAGGATCGCCGTGTCGGCGGCGATCGAGCGGCCCGGCTCGACCCAGAGCTCGAGCGCCGGGCGCCGCCGCTCCACGAGGTCGCAGATGGCGGCGGCGTAGTCGTCGACCACGAGGTCGGTGAAGAAGTAGTCGCCCTCGGGGTGCGCCGGCCTCTCCCGGTACGGCACGGCGAAGCCGCCGCCCACGTCGAGCGCCTTGACGGTCACGCCCAGCTCGGCCTCGATCTGGTCGATCAGGTCGAGCGCCACGCCGACGGCGCGCAGATACGGCTCGAGGCTCGTGATCTGCGAGCCGATGTGCAGGTGCAGGCCCTCCAGCTCGAGATGGTCCGAGCCGGCGACGAGGCGAAACGCGGCGAGGGCGTCGGCCCGGTCGATTCCCGCCTTGCCGCCGCTGGCCGTCTCGAGACCGGGGTGGGTGCCGCCGGCGACGTTGACGTCGATGCGCGGCAGCACGTGGCCCGGACGGCCGAGCGCGCGCGCGATGTCGGCGACGCGCTCGAGCTCGCAGAGCGAGTCGGCGACGATGCCGCGGATGCCGGCGCCGACGGCCTCCCCGATCTCGGCGCGGCTCTTGGCCACGCCGTTGAAGACGAGCTGGTCCGGCGCGAACCCGGCGCGCAGCGCCTTCCAGAGCTCGCCGCCGGAGTTGACCTCGGCGCCGGCGCCGGCCTCCAGGACCTGGCGCAGGAACCAGAGGTTGGAGCACGCCTTGCTGGCGAAGAAGACACGGCTGGCGGCGTGGCGTGACGCGAAGGCGCTGCGCACACGCGCCACGTTCTCGGCGATCCGCCGTTGCGAGTACAGAAAGAACGGCGTCTCCACGCGCCCGGCGAGCTCCGCCACGTCGACGCCGTCAAACAAGAGCCGGTCGCCCTCCACGCGCACGCTCTGCGCCATCCTCGTCACGTCGCCTCCCGCGCTTCGCCCGCCATGAGCCGCCAGCCTACCGGCGCGCCGCGGCCGGCGAAAGCCCCGTTCGCGTGAATACCAACCGGCGCGGTCGGGTATAGACGTCTCTGGAGGCCGCTTGAGTGCGCCTCCGACCACCCGAAGGGAGACCACATGGCAGACGACGCGAAGCCCGCCCAGACCCTCGATTGCATCGGGCTGTACTGCCCCGAGCCGCTGTTCCAGACCCGCGAGAGCATAGACGCGATCGAGATCGGCGAGGTGCTCGAAGTGATCGCCGACGACCCCGCCGCCGAAGAGGACCTCAAGCGCTTCGCCAAGCGCGCCGGGCACGAGGTCGTGAGCCTCGAGAACGACGGCGTCGAGCTGCGCATCCTCATCCGCCGCCTCAAGTAGACCGCCACCAGCGAAAGGACCACCATGGCCGACGAGAAGAACATCCTCTACGTACAGACCAGCAACGCCCCCGAGCGCCAGTACTCTCCGCTCGTGCTCGCCCAGAGCGCCAAAGCGATGGGCCTCGACGCCGCCGTCTACTACCTGGGCATGGGCCTCACGGTCCTCAAGCCGGGCGCGGCAGAAGAGA
>CAZSDC010000314.1:0-2859 GCA_964605515.1 uncultured Chthoniobacter sp. | reverse complement strand
CCGAACCCGTGGCGCATGCGCCCGGTAAATATGCTCTTCTGGCTGGATCCCATCGGGCGCAGGTGGATGAAGCGCAGAGCCGGATCATCCCAGCTGCACGCGACCCAGCCAAGCATCCGGCAGCGGTGGCAGTCGATCCCGTCCCACATCACCTCGCGGACAAATCCGCCGGTTTCCTGAAAGCACGAGACGCGGTAAAACTTCGTCATCCCGACCGACATTTCGTCGCCACACTTTTCGCTCACCAGCCGTCCGCCCTCCTCAAAATACGGCTTCCCGCTGCATGTGCCGAGACGCGGGTTTTCCGACATCCGGCGCATGAGGATCTCGAAGTATTTTACCGGCAGGTCGAGATCGAGATCGAACTTGCAGAGGAAGTCGAAGTCCTGCATGGGGACGGTTTCCATGCCGGCGTAGAAGGCGTCAACCACACCGGGACCGACGGCTCGTTTGCCGCGGTCCTCACGCCGGACAACCCTGATCCACGGATGCTTCGCGGCGTATTCCGCGAGGATGGCGGGGGTCTCGTCGCTGGACCCGTCATCAACCACGACCCACTTGGAGGGGAGAATGGATTGTGCCAGAACGCTCTCAATGCAGCGGCGTGCGTATTTCGCCTCGTCGCGGCAGGGGGTGATCAGGACATATTTCCCCAGCGGAGAATCGGAGGGATTTGCGGAGCCATGGGACGTCATGGGTGAATGTGGTCGGTTAAGGCAAAGAGCATCCTATCAAGGTTTTTTGCAGAAGAAAACTCTTCTTCTATGCATTTGCGGCCTTCGCGGGCGAGGGAGGCCCGGAGCGAGGGATCAGCGGCCAGTTTCCGGAGGCAGGCGGCAAGGGAGGCCGCGTCGCCGGGTGCCACGAGGCAGCCATTCCTGTTATCAGAGATAAGTTCCCGGATTGTTGGCAGGTCGCCGCTGACCGCACAAATCCCCTGCGACATGGCTTCCATCAAAACCACCGGAATGCCGTCGCGGTCACCGTCCCGGCTGATCCGGCAGGGGAGAACGAAAACATCCTTCCCCTCGAGCAGGGCGGGGACATCCCGATGGGCGACCGCACCCGAAAAACGCACGGGCAGGCCAGTAGCGAGCGACCGGAGGCGATCGAGTTCCGGCCCATCCCCGGCAATTGTGCAATCGAGCGCAACGCCTCCATCAACGAGAATCCGGCAGGCTTCTATCAGCACGTCGAACCCTTTTTTGGGGACGAGGCGGCCGAGACCGAGCAGGGTGAGCGGAGGGTCGGAGCGTGCGGGGAGGGGAGCCAAAGGCACATCCACGCCGCAGCGGATGACCGGGTAGTCGCGATCCGGACGGTTGCAGATCGTCCGATACCAGTTCCTGTGCCACTTGCTGATGCAGGCCACGAAATCCGCGCGGCGGAGTTTTTGCTCCAGCAGGCAGCGCTCGCGGAACAGGTCCGCAGCATGGCCGGTGAAACTGAACGGAATTCCGAGCGCCTTCGCGGCATACATGCCGACTGTCGCCGACGCGTGGGCCATGTGGATGTGGATGTGCGTGTAGCTGCATCGGGCAAGCCGCCGCGCCAGCGCCAGCCCCGCGAGTCCTTGGAAGACGACCTTGGGGCGGTCGCGCAACTTTACATCGCGCGCGAAAAGGGCATCCATTGTTGCGGTGGCGAGGACAGCTGCCCCGCGAAGCGGGTGGAACAGGAAAAATGCCACGGCATCGAGCAGGAGGCGTCCATGGCCGGTTCCATAGACCGTTACAGCTCCGGCGGCCATCCGGTCCAGCGCTTCCTCGCCAAGGCCTCTCTCAGGCGGGTAGAGCGAGGCTACGCCAATCTGGAGGCGGAGCGCCTGGAGGCCGAGGATTTCCCTGTAAACAAATGTCTCCGAGCGTTTGGGAAGGACGGAACTGAGGTAGAGAACCTTCATGCGGCATTCTTTGCAGGGATGATTTTTGCCGGGATTCCGACCGCTGTGGCGCCCGCCGGAACATCCTGCAGTACGACGCTGAGCGCCCCGATGCGGGCACCGTCCCCGATGCGGATCTCCCCGAGAACCTGCGCGTAGGCGCCGAGCTCGACATGGTTGCCGAGGACCGGGACCCTGCCGCCATCGTGCCGGTTTCCGATGGTAACCCCCTGGCGCAGCGTGCAGTTCGAACCGATTTTCACATCCGAGTGGATAAAGATATTGCCGAAGTGGTGGATCCTCAGCCCGGGGCCGATCTCGACCGCCTTCGTGAAGCTCACGCCGGTCAGTGTCTCGACGATACGGAAGAGAAGCCAATAGGTCCGGTCGCACAGCTTCTGCAAAAAACCGTGCGGGCGGGAGTCGTTCCAGCGGCCGAACCGGTAGACCGCGATCGCCCAGAGCGATTGCTCTCGCACCCAGGCGGATGCCGGATAGCGCGCGCGGTCGGCGTTGAGGTCAGGGAGTTTCATGTCTTGTATTCTATGAGTTTGGCGCCGGTGTTGCTGCGGCGGTCGCGCTCGTATTTTCGGATTCCGAGAAATTGCGGGAACTTGGCGAGGACCGTGAGGAGCCCGTATTCCGAAGCGGAGCGCCAATCCGGGCAGCGCGGGCGGGCGCCCCGCGCGATCCGCGCCATTTGGAGGCCGAGCGCGACGACGGTGAGAAAGACGATGGCAGCACCCGCGCACCAATACCCGGCAGCTGCGGCCAGGACCGCCGCCAGAAGCGCGCATGCGATTCCCCGGACCCAGCGTCTCGCGCTGCGGACCTGCCCTCCGAAAAGCACCTCGCCAAGCAAAGGATCTGCCGCCGTGCGGGCAGCGACATCCGCCGCCCCGTAGCCGCCGCGCATACTTCTCCGCCACCATTGGCTCCAGCGAAGAATATTCGCATCGTGGCGGGTCATGTCTTTG
>CAZSDC010000313.1:0-2867 GCA_964605515.1 uncultured Chthoniobacter sp. | reverse complement strand
AGCTGGAACAACGGAGTCGCCTGCTCCGAAGAGCGCCGGAACTGCACGGAATACCGCTCCGGTTTTTCAAGAATCAGAACCGCCAGATCAAAAAGCGGGTAGGCTTTTCCTCCGGCTCTCAGCTGTTTGGCAAGCCCCTCGATGCCTCGGGGGTCAGGAATGATTGTTGCCGTCCATCCGCTCAAAATCGGAGCGGCAGGGGTTGCCGGGCGGTCGTCCCGGCGGTTATCTCTCCGGTCATCCCGCCGACCTTGTCCCCGGCGGTCATCCCGTCTTGCAGGCCCACGGTCGGGCTTGCGTCCCTTGAAGCCGGAATCCGATCCCCGCCCGTGACGGTCGCCGCGCCCCGAGGGACGGCTGTCATCCGCGCGGTCTCCATAGCGCGCGATCAGCGGCGCGTTCCGATTCCCGAGCGCCTCGGGTTTTGCCCAGGATGGAAGGAAGCTTTGGGCCAGATCGATCTCGGAAAACCCGGGATCGGAAGTTGATTCTTCGCTCATGGGAAACGGTGCGGACGAGAAGCCGGAATGGCGGGAATTACGCTGGGCCCTGCTATTTTTTACCCTTCTTCGTCGCGGTGGGCGCGGGAACTGGCGGTGGAGTGGCTGGAGGGAGCGGACGATCGAGAGCGACAAGCTCTGAGACCGTCACAAATTTGAAGCCTTTTTCCTTCAGCGCATCAATCGTCGCGGCCATCGCATCCACCGTTGTCGGGTGGATGTCGTGGGAAAGCACGATCGAGCCGGGCTTGGTGGATTTCAGGATCTCTTCCTTCACATGGGCGGAATTCCGCACTTTCCAGTCGAGAGGATCCACGTCCCACATGATCACCTTCAGCCCGAACTCCTCGTTCAGTCGCTTGGTGATCGCGGCATTGGTGGCTCCATAGGGCGGGCGAACGAGCGTTGGCTTCCTGCCGATCGCGTTCTCGATCGCAGCATTCGTCTGGTTGATCTCCATTGCCACTCCAGAACCACCGCCTTTCGTTAGGGCCTTGTGGTCCCAACTGTGGTTGCCAATCTCATGGCCCTCCGCAGCCGCACGCTGGAGAACCGCCGGGTTCGCAGCCACGCATTCGCCGAGCACAAAAAACGTCACTTTGACCCCCTTCTCTTTGAGAATATCCAGCAGCTTTGGCGTCAGGGTCGCATGGGGGCCGTCGTCGAATGTCAGCGCAATGTAGGGCCCTTCGACATTGCACGAATTGTAGCTCAAACGCTTTGTTCCAGTTGCGGCATCGGGCGTTGGGGTCTGCATCGCAGGAGTGGAATCTCCCTGGGCGGACGATGCCGGACCCATTCCACGACCCGTCTCATCCTGCGGAACAGGAATCACTTGCGGCTTCTGCGATGGTTGCGTGTGAGCGGATTGGCAGGCGGCGCCAAGAAGCGCGGCAACAACGGGAATAACTTGCCAGGTGAGGGATTTCATCGGTCGGTTCGGATCACGGCCAGCACCTATCGCACAAACCTCTCCAAAATCACACCAAGATTTTTCACGGTTTCCAAGGGCCACAATTCCCGGGATGTCACCAGCGCCGAATCCAGGCTGCGGTGCTCCGGCCAACAGGGCTCCGCTGGGACGAGCGGGATCGCCCGGGCCAAGATATCCTTCGCGGTTTCGACGTTCGCGTGGAGATGGGCGATGATGGCATCCGCCGTGACCGGCTCCTCCTCAGTCTTCCAGCAATCGTAGTCCGTGATCATCGCGAGCGTGGCGAGCGCGATTTCCGCCTCCCTCGCAAGCTTCGCTTCCGGGAGATTCGTCATGCCGATCACGGAAAATCCCAACTGACGGTTGACCAGCGACTCCGCCCGAGTGGAAAAAGCCGGGCCGTCCATGTTCACATACGTCCCTCCATCGTGGTAGCGTCGGCCGGATTCCCTGCAGGCCGAGGCCAGGATTTTCCGCAGGCCTCCGCTGATTGGCTCCGCGAACGATGGATGCGCCACGATCCCGCCACCAAAAAACGTGTGAAATTCGCGGCGGCTCATCCGGTCGAACATCTGGTCGGGCAGAACGATGTCCCGAGGCCGGTATTGCTCCTGCAGGCTGCCGACCGCGGTCACGGCGATGATCCAGCGCACGCCGAGCGAGCGGAGCGCCCAGATGTTGGCGCGGTGGTTGATCTCGTGCGGGGCGATCCGGTGCCCTCTCCCATGGCGCGGAAGGAAGAAAACGGACCGCCCGTGAAGCGTCCCGCCGATAATTGCATCCGAGGGCGGGCCGAACGGCGTGGGGACCACAACCTCGGCAACCCCGGAAAACCCGTCGATCTGATACAGCCCGCTCCCGCCGATGATCCCAATGGCTGGTGCACTCATTTTTTCAAACGCAGTTTGTCGGGATGGGTCTGGAAGTCTCCGCCGTCCCCGCCGAGATCGGTCTTATCGAGCAGGCCCAGGAACTCGCGAAGCGCAGGGGTGCCGGCGGAGGATTTTTTCACAAGCGTTCCCAGCGGCCTCCACATCTCCGTATCGGAAATCTCGAGGCTGATGAGCTGTCCGGCCTCGACCTCCGCCCGCACCGAGGTCCGAGGCACAATCGAAACCGCGCTCTCGATCTCCACGGCCCGCTTCACGGTCTCGATGTTGTCAAATTCAAAGGCCACCTTCACGCGCGCCCCGGCCTGCCGGAGCAGCCGGTCAACCTCCCGCCGCGTCGGAAGGTCGGGCTCGAACGCGATGAACTTCTCCCCTCCGAGGTCGGACAACGCGAGCTTCCTTCTGGCCGCCAGCGGATGGCTGGGCGCGCAGATGACAACCAGGCGGTCGCGCCAGAAAACCGAGGCGGTGACTCCCCGCCGTGAGGCCGGGTAGGCCACCAAGCCGACGTCCGCCCGGTTCTCCTGAACCGCCGCATAGACC
>CAZSDC010000312.1:0-2926 GCA_964605515.1 uncultured Chthoniobacter sp. | reverse complement strand
TGTTCCGCGAAGCCATCGCCCGCACCGACGCCAAAATTGCACGACAACTTGCGGCTGCCTGATTCCTTTGTGGGGATCATACCGGTCACATCGTTGACTCCGCGCGCCTACATGTCCTTCTCCGCGCGGCAATCCGGTGCGCAGATCTGGAATCCTTCGCAAAGGATCTCTGAGTGCCGCGTCATTGTCGCAATCCGCAATCTGCGCCCCCGCGTGTGGTGTCCGGCGACCCGCCGGACATTGCTCAATCGCTTCGATGATCTGATCGCGCAAGAATTGTCAGTTTTTAACTGACCCGAATCCCCGGGGTTTTTCAAAATGGCGACAAAACGCGGGTCTGAAACCTTTCACTCTCACTGCCCTTTCGGCAAGAGCGGAAGGGCCTGGCGGTATAGATCGTTGAGCTGGGCGTCAGTGAGCTTTCGGGCCTCAGCTTTGCTATCTACTAGCCCGACCATAACAACCGTGCGCTCTTTTTTAGCCCGAACATCATGGCTCATTGCCGGTGGGGCCGTAACATCTGGATCAGCCGCCCGAACCGAAGCCCCGAGGATCAGCAAGACCGAAAGAACTGCCAGCATATTTTTCATAAAGGGGAAGCACATGGCGATCCGGGTGCAATAGCAAGACATTTCTGCTTGCGTCTGCACGCTCCCCTCTCCGCCAAACTATATTTTTTCTTGCACAGGTGTGCCTGGAGCGCAAAATCGCCCCATTAAACGCCATGGACGAAGTCTGCCCTTTGGTGTGGAATTTGTAGGAATTATACCGCCCGGCTCAGTAATACTGTTGGAAGAACAAACACCTCCGTTTCCACGTTCTTAATTTTATGGCTCATTATATTACTTATCATTTTTTCACGTCCGAGGTTGCTAAGTTCACGATCACGGAGATTGGGCAAGACGGGAAGAGTTGCCTGTGTCTTGGGCACGATCCAACGAAAGAAGCTCTTGCACTGTTTTCGTCTCCGCTGGAGGCGTTTTCGGCGATTTTCTGGCAGCGAACGGGT
This sequence comes from uncultured Chthoniobacter sp., assembly GCA_964605515.1. GTDB lineage: Bacteria > Verrucomicrobiota > Verrucomicrobiia > Chthoniobacterales > Terrimicrobiaceae > QYQL01. Next base: position 1,917 of record CAZSDC010000312.1, on the reverse strand, counting down.
TGTCAGGATTGGGATTCCATTGACTCAAAGCGTGCCGCCAAAGCGGCGATGGCAGAGAGGCAATGGGAGAGTAAACAGATTGCTCATTTAACTGACAAGAGAGATGAGACCCACACTTTTGGTGCAGCCACAGAAATTCCTCCACAGGAACCACCACAAAGCCCTCTGCTGTGATTTCTTCCACGAGTTCATGCCCGAGGTGGTTTGCGGCTTGCACAGAAGCGATATACGGGAAGCCTTTCTTTGCTCTCCTCCTTCCGAAGAAGAAAAAGTTCAATAGAGTAGTCCACCGAATCCCGTGCCTTCTGCACTTCTGGCATTTCGGCTGCGGAGCAGCTTCGGATGCTGAAGCAAGCGGGATGCGGTGACTGCCGACGTTGACGAATCGCCACGCGCTTCCAGAACATAACATGACAACCTATGCTGACGACATCGACGCAAAGGCCAGATACGACTGGAAGCTGTTGATTGCTAGCCGCTTCCTCAGGGCAAAGGTGTCAGTTCTTCCCTGTTGACATATTGAGAAAGGGATGCGGAAAAGCGGTTTTCGGCTTCATGCATTCAGCGGCGTGGCGAGCCGCTCGGCGGACGCGAGGCGAATCTGGCTGGCATCGAAGGACGGCGAGGAGGAATGGGGCGGATTACGACCAGTTCAAGAGCGCAAGACCGGTGTCGAGCAGGACGCCATGAGCCATTACGCTTCGAGACGGCAGGCACCGTGAAGCGCCATTTCAAAAGCCTGTCCGTCCTCGTCGCTCAGCACTCCATGGGTCTGGCGCAGAAGTTCCCGGCGGGCCTCCTGGTCGGCCTGGCTCAAGCCGTGAACGTAGCGGGCCACTTCGACCAGTTTCGGGGTCGGCAGGTTTTTCAGATCATTCATGATGGATTCGATCACACTCATGTTCTTACTCCAAATCCTCGCGTGCCAGCTCCACGTCCTTGAGGATTTTCAGAAGTAGCCCCGGCCCGATCAGCTCTCCGGCGTGAACAGGGACAACGGTATATCGTCCGTCCTCGTGGCGCAGGGAATGGTGGCTCCCCTTGATCCTGGTCACTTCGAAACCGAATCCCTCCAGGATCCGGATGAGTTCTTTCCCTTTGAGTCGCGGAAGTCGCGCCATGAATCAGACCCGGATACGTTGGACTCCGATGAAGTCGGGGGAACCCAGATGGTCCTGCTCGTCCTCCAGGCACAGTTCGATCACTTCCCGGATCCGTTTCATGAGCGTATCCAACGACTTCGCCTGGGTATGGCAGCCCCGCAAATCGGGAACCGTTGCCACGAAATACCCCTCCGAATCCTGCTCGATGATGACATTGAAATCGCGTGCCTTTGCCATGATCGAAACATGCTCCGATCTTTCGAAAAGGCAATGCTTCTCTGATGCTCCGCAGGGGGGGCCGAAAGGGGGGCCGGTTCTTCCCTCTTTACATTCGGAAAAGGTGCCAGTTCTCCCCTGTTGACATATTGAGGGAACCAGATGCGGCGTGTTCCTGTGTTTTGCTGTGGACCAGGCATGTTGCCGGCGGTGAGGGCATTGAGCTTGTGGAAATCCTGCGCTCGCACCAGCCGAACGATTTTTCATGCGCGCCCGGGATTTTTCGAGTGAAAGCCGATTGAATCCGCCGCCGAATCGGTCACAATGCGCGGCTCGATGTCCGAACTTTCCAAAGCATACGAACCCGGTTTGGTGGAAGACAAATGGTATTCCTGGTGGCTTGACCGGGGGCTTTTCCACGCCGATCCCGCGTCCCCGAAGCCCGGCTTTTCGATGGTTATTCCTCCGCCGAATGTCACCGGCGTCCTTACGCTTGGCCACGTGCTGAACAACACGATCCAGGACATTCTTGCCCGCCATGCCCGCCAGACCGGCCACGAGGTCCTGTGGCTTCCGGGCACCGACCATGCCGGCATCG
>CAZSDC010000311.1:0-2962 GCA_964605515.1 uncultured Chthoniobacter sp. | reverse complement strand
CTACCTGCACAGCGACATCGACACGATCGAGCGCGTGGAAATCCTGCGCGGGCTGCGTGCGGGCGAGTGCGATGTCCTGGTGGGAATCAATCTCCTGCGCGAGGGCCTCGACCTTCCCGAGGTGTCTCTGGTTTGCATTTTGGATGCCGACAAGGAGGGCTACCTCCGCAGCCAAACGAGCCTCATCCAGACCGCCGGGCGCGCCGCGCGGCATATCAACGGAGAGGTCGTCCTATTCGCGGACACCGTCACCGGAAGCATGCAGGCCCTGCTAGAGGTGTGCGACTACCGGCGCAGCCGGCAGGAAGCCTACAACAAAAAGCACCACATCACACCAAAGAGCGTCCAGCGGGCCGTCCAGGAAAGCCTCCATGTCATCATCAAGGGCCGTGAGGTCGAGCAAAGCATCGTCCACGAAGACGCGGCCAGCTTTGATCTGCACGAACTGGTGCGCGAGTTGGAGCGGGACATGGCCGCCGCCGCTGCGAACCTCGAATACGAGCGGGCCGCTCTCCTCCGCGATCAGATCACGGAACTGAAAAACGGCACCGGAAAAATCGAGCCGCGAAGCAGGGGGGCCTACCCCAAGCCTTCCCGCCGGAAGCGGGGATAGAGGCCGGGCGCACGAGAACAGACAGCCTTTGCGATCAGGTGCCGGGGATACCAAGAGAGTTTATCCAGGATGATCTCGTGAGCACCGAAGGACTTGCCACACCGCCGGAGGCCTGAAAGCCTGCAATCTTGATGATGAACAGGGAGACAAAAATCTATGTGGCCGGTCACCGGGGAATGGCGGGAAGCGGAATTGTCCGCAGCCTCAGAGCCAGGGGATTCCAGAACCTGCTTTTGCGGACGCGGGCGGAATTGAACCTGCTCGACGCGCGGGCGGTGAGGGAGTTTTTTAACGCCGAGCGTCCGGAGGTCGTGGCCGATGCAGCCGCGCGGGTGGGTGGCATTGTTGCGAACTCCGAGAAGCCGGTGGAATTTCTTGTCGAGAACCTGACGATCCAGAACAATCTGATTTGCGCGGCAGCCGATCACGGGGTGCGCAAGCTTTTGTTTCTCGGCAGCTCGTGCATTTACCCGAAGCTGGCCCCGCAGCCGATCCCCGAGGACGCGCTTCTCACTGGCCCTCTCGAGCCCACAAACGACGCCTACGCCATCGCCAAGATCGCCGGCATCAAGCTCTGCCAAGCCTACGCCAAGGAATACGGGAAAAACTTCATCTCCGCGATGCCGACGAACCTCTACGGCCCGAACGACAATTTCGACCTACACACCTCGCATGTGCTTCCGGCGCTGATCCGGAAAGTTCACGAGGCGAAGGCAGCCGGGGCAACGGAGGTCCCGATCTGGGGGACCGGAAATCCGCGCCGGGAGTTTCTCCACGTGGACGACCTCGCTGATGCCTGCGTTTTTCTTCTGGAAAATTACGATCCTCCCGAGGTGATCAACATCGGCTACGGCGAGGACGTGACGATCCGCGAGCTGGCGGAGACGGTCTGCGAGGCGATTGGATACAAGGGAGCGCTGGTGTTCGATCATTCAAAGCCCGACGGCACACCGCGCAAGCTGCTCGACTCGCGGAAGCTGAACGCCCTCGGGTGGAAACCAAAAATCGCGCTGCACGACGGTATCAGGAACGCCTACGAGTGGTTTTTGGGCTCGCTGCAAAAGGCCTGATGAGGTTGGGCGGGCGGAATTTTCGCACAAGAACCTTGCATGAAATCCAAGGGCGGATTGTTTATTACAAATGGACCTCACGCCCGTCACGATTCTCACCGGTTTTTTGGGAGCCGGGAAGACCACGCTTCTCAACCGCATCCTCACCGAGGAGCACGGGCTCCGGATAGCCGTCATCGAAAATGAATTCGGGGAAGTCGGGGTCGATCACGAGCTGGTGATCAACGCCGACGAGGAGATCTTCGAGATGAACAACGGGTGCATCTGCTGCACCGTGCGCGGGGATCTGATCCGGATTCTCGGCAACCTCATGAAGCGCCGCGAAAAGTTCGACCACATCCTGATCGAGACGACCGGCCTCGCCGATCCAGGGCCGGTCGTTCAGACATTTTTTGCGGACGACGAGATGAAGGAGAAGCTGTTCGTCAATGCGGTGGTGACGCTCGTGGATGCGAAGCACATCCTCCTGCACCTCGACGACAGCGACGAGGCGCGCGAGCAGATCGCATTTGCGGATGTCGTCCTGCTCAACAAGCGCGACCTTGTCGCGCCTGAGGACCTCAACAAATTGGAAAATCGCATCCGCTCGATGAACGCGCTGGCGAAGATCCACCGGACGACGAATGCCGGAATCGAGATCGAAAAGGTGTTGGATGTCGGCGGCTTCAACCTTGACCACGCGATGGAGGTGAACCCGCATTTTCTCGAAGGAAGCCATCACCACCATCACGACGATCATGTGACCAGCGTGGGGATTGAAGCGGATGGGGACTGCGATGGAAAGAAGCTCAACGAGTGGCTGAGCCGGACCGTGCGCGAGCAAGGGATCGATATTTTCCGCATGAAGGGAGTCTTCGCGATCAAGGGCGGGCCGGACCGGATCATCTTCCAAGGGGTTCATATGATCATGGATGCGGCCAACGGCGGCCCGTGGGGAGAACGCCCGCGCTGGAACGTGCTCGTCTTTATCGGACGCAATCTCGACCGCGCCGCGCTCAACGCCGGGTTCCGGAGCTGCCTCGCATGAAACAGATCGCGGCCGTCACGGCGGACGACAATATTTTGAGCCTGGCCTGGAACGGAGACATGCTGGCTGCCACGCCCTCGACCGGCGGGATTTTGATTCTTGATGCCGCCAGCCGGAAAGGTTCAGCCCTTGACGGCAACGGACTGGGAAACGGCGAGTCCGCGTGGTTCCGCGGATCCTTGGCGACGTGCGGATTCGACGGGAAAGTCCGGTGGAACGGGCGGGAGATCCACGCCGGGCGCGGGATCATCG
>CAZSDC010000310.1:0-2997 GCA_964605515.1 uncultured Chthoniobacter sp. | reverse complement strand
AGGTCGAGAGCATCACGCCGGATTTTTTCGCGGCCTTGATCATGGCATCGACCTCGGCGGTCGTGATGGCGAGCGGTTTCTCGCAGACGACATGGCGTCCGGCGTTCAGGCATTCGATGGCGAGGGGGGCGTGCGTGTTGTGCGGGGTGATGATGACGACCATGTCCACCGGCGAGCCCTTGAGCATGGCGGTCACCGAGGAGTAGGTCTCGATGCCGGGGAAATCGGTTTTGGCCACCGCGAGGCGCGAGGGGTCGACCTCGGCGACCGCGACGGGGGTCATCCCGGCCGCCTGCATTTCCTTGAGGTGCTGGCGGCCCATGTTGAAGGCACCGCCGTATCCGATGACCCCGACTTTGATGTCGGATGGTTTCTTGTGGGTTTTCATAAAAATCAAAGATCGCCCGCGGCCCAGCGCAGCCCGCGGACGGTGAGCGTGCGGGCTTCGGGGAATTTTTCAAACTCGGCGGGATCGTGTCCGAGCGAGGAATAGAAGACCCGGCCCTTCCCCCACATCCGGATCCAGGCGACCGGCATCGTGCAATGCCTGCCCTCGTAAACATACTCGGTCTCCGCGAGGACATTCACCGCGGGATCGATCATCATGTAATACTGTTCGGAGTGGTAGGCAAACGCCCCCGGGAGGCCTCTGGTGATCGGGCTGTCGAAATCTTTGACCCGCACAGAATATTCACCCACGTGGGGGTGCCCGACGAAATGACCGCCCACCATCCACTCGAAGTCGAGGTTCCCTCGGAACGCATCGCCCATCCCTCCGTGGATGCCGGCCAGCCCGACTCCGCCGCGCACTGCGGTCTGCAAGCCCTCGCTCTGCTCCTTGCTGAGCGAGCCCATCGTCCAGCACGGCGAGATCACGTCATAGGATTTCAGGTGCTCTGCGTCCGTCAGCACGTCGAGCGAGGACTCGATGTCGGCTGCGAAGTTTGCCGCGCGGAGATCCGTGGAAAACAACTGGACAATTTTATCAGGCTGGTGGCCGTCCCAGCCTCCGGCGATGAAGAGGGCTTTTTTCATATTTGGCTTACTGCCAGCGTGACAATACGGCATGTGGTCCGCAAGTTGAATGAACGCCGCATCCAAAAACATGGATTTCTCAACCAAGCACTGGGCTCCGCACCGACGAAAATATCCCGCTCTCTTCCCGCTCGTCTCCTCGGATTATCTGCCCGCAAAAACCGGTTGGGTTCGCACCCGGTTCGACACCTGCAATTTTTCGATGATCCTGCGTGGCGAAGGCCGCTTCGAACGTGAAGGCACAAGCTGGCCGGTGCAGGCGCCGTGCGTGATCACCCAGTGGCCGGGCGAATCCGTGGCCTACGGGCCGACCGGCGGGACATGGACCGAGTGGTATCTGGTTTACGATCGCTCCCAGTTCAAGCGGTTCCGTGAACGCAGCCTGGTCGACATTTCCAAGCCCGTGTGGCCGGTTGCCGATCCGGCCTCGCTGCGGGTGCACCTGGCCGAGTTTTCGGTCCTTGCCCGTTCTCCCGACCCGACTTGGGTGGTTGATCGCGCGGACCGGCTTGCAGAGCAGTCGATTCTCGACACATGGTTGTCTCCGGGTGCACCGATGGAAGGCGACTCCGAGATCCGAGCGGTCGCCGCCCGTCTCCGCGAAAGCCTCTCTTCACAATGGGATTTCGACAGACTCGCGGCGCGGCACGGATTTTCCACGACGACCTTCCGCCGCCGCTGGGTCGAGGTCATCGGCACGCCTCCGGCGAGATATCTCCAACAGCTCCGCGTTGCGGAAGCCTGCCGGCTTCTCGTCGAAACCCCGCTCCGGATCAAGGCGGTCGCCGAGGCAACCGGGTTCGATGACGAATTCTATTTCAGCCGTCGCTTCAGGATCGAGGTCGGCCAATCGCCGAGAGAATACCGGAAAACCTACCGGCTCAGGCGCTGAAACTCAATCCCGCGCGAGCATTTCGCGGAGCGAGGCGAACGATGCGGCGATGTCGTGCTCGGCGACCGGTTTGTTGACGATTTCCTCGTAGCTCTCGGCGAGCACCCCCTCGCCTTCGATCTCCTTGAGGAACGGGCTCGGACGGCAATACATCGCGCTGCCGAACTTCGTGCGGTTCAGGCAGTGGGTGATCGTCAGCGATTTCATTGCGCGGGTGATGCCGACGTAGAAGAGCCGGCGTTCCTCATCGACCGTGCCCTCGGATTTCGACCGTTCGTGGGGGATGAGCCCGTCCTCTGCGCCGAGGAGAAAGACGTGCGGGAATTCGAGCCCTTTGGCGGCGTGGAGTGTGATGAGCGTGACTCCTTTCGCGTCGTCCTTTTTTTCCTCATCGCGCTCGCGGTCGAGCAGCATCTCGTCGAGGAACCCCTGCAGTCCGGACGACGAGCGTTTTTGGTGGTCGGCGAGCGCCCGGAGGACTTCCTTCGCCCCGCTTTCGCGGTTGAGCTGTTCCTCCGGGGTCTTGCACGAGCGCCGAAGGTCCTCGAAGAACCCGGATTCCCCGAGGAACTGGGAGACGACCTGCTCGGCGTCGGCGCCGGGCGTGAGGAGGCGGATGCGCCGGGATGCGATATCGTCGCCGAAACGCCGGATCGCGTCTGCGGTCTTGCGCGAAACCTGCACCGCAAACTCCGGGGCCGTGAGCGTGTCGAAGAGGCTCTTGTGGGCTTTCGCGCTGTGTTCGAGGGCGAGCTCCACCGTCGTTGCGCCGATCCCGCGCGGCGGGGTGTTGATGATGCGCAGGAGCGCGACATCGTCGGACGGGTTGATCAGGCACGCCATCGTGGCGAGCACGTCCTTCACCTCGCGGCGGTCGAAAAAGCTTTTGCCTCCGACGAGGCGGTAGGGGATCCGCAGCCTGCGGAGGCATTCTTCCAGCAGGCGCGACTGCGCGTTCATGCGGTAGGCGATGGCGAAGTGTTCCCAGGGAATGTTGTGGGAGGTCCGCAGCGCGCCGATCTCGTTGACCACGAACTCGGCCTCCTTTTTGTCGTCGGGCACGCTCACCA
>CAZSDC010000309.1:0-3002 GCA_964605515.1 uncultured Chthoniobacter sp. | reverse complement strand
CGTTACCGCCGGCCTGACCCGACCCCCCCGCCGTCGCCCCGACCGCACCACCGACACCGGCACCACCGGACCCTCCGAGGCCACCGGCACCACCGGCACCGCCGGCGCCGCCGTCACCCGAGATGCTGCCGCCTACGCCACCGGCACCACCGTTCCCGCCGGCACCACCTGCACTGCCGGCACCCCCGGACGCACCCGCGGCAATACCGTTGGCGCCGCCAACACCACTGCTGCCGTTTCCGCCGCGACCGCCAGCACCACCATTGCCCCGCGTTCCACCGGCACCACCGATACCGCCATTACCGCCGCCGGCACCGGGCACTGTCGCGTCGTACCCCGCACCGCCAGCCCCGCCGTTACCTCCGAAGGGTGCGCCCCCGGCGGCCCCGGAGGCTCCCGCGACACCACCGGGACCGCCGGCACTACCGCCGGCACCACCCACACCACCGGTCGACGACCCGCCCGCGCCACCGGCACCGCCATTCGGAGCCGCGGCACTGCCGGCAGCACCCGCACCGCCATCACCGGCCACACCGGCTACACCGCCGGCGCCGCCGGCACCGCCATTACCGGCAACACCGGCACTTCCCGCCGGTGCCGCACCACCGGCACCACCGGCACCACCGGCGCCACCAGTGCCGCCATTGCCACCGTTACCGCCGGCCTGACCCGACCCCCCCGCCGTCGCCCCGACCGCACCACCGACCCCCGCGCCGCCGTCACCCCCGGCACCACCGGAACCTCCTGCGCCGCCGGTGCCACCGAAACCGGAGATTGTGCCCCCGGCGCCCCCGGCACCGCCGGCACCACCGGCACCACCGGACTGGCCCGCACTCCCCGAGGACCCCGCCGCGGTCCCACCGGTGCCCGCTATACCTGCCGCACCGTTGCCGCCCGCGCCGCCCGCGCCACCGTCGCCTCGGGCACCGGCGTTGCCGCCTGCACCGCCGGCGCCGCCGTTGCCGCCGAGTGGACCGCCCGCGCCGCCCGCGCCGCCGTTACCGCCGTTGCCGTTCTTGCCGTTTCCTCCGCGGCCGCCGGCCCCGCCGTTGCCCTGGCCCAGTCCCGCGCCACCCGGACCGCCGTTTCCTCCGGTGGCGCCATCGGGTGCGTTGGGATCAGATGCGGCGTCATAGCCAGCTCCGCCCGCTCCGCCATTACCGGCGGCATCGGGAGGCTCGGTGCCTGCGGCACCGCTGGCACCAGCGTTACCGCCGGGGCCGCCTGCCGCTCCGCCCGCCCCACCCGATCCCGGTGTGCTGGTGCCCGCGTTTCCGCCGGCGCCACCGTTGGGATTGGTCGCGGTGCCGGACGTACCGGAAGCACCGCTGCCGGCCTGACCCGCCGCACCTCCGGTTCCGCCGCTTCCGCCGTCGCCGGCCTGACCGGTCGCGCCCGCGGGCGCACTGCCACCGGCTCCGCCCTGACCGCCCGCGCCACCGCTGCCGCCGGTACCGCCGTTCCCGCCCGCCTGCCCGCCGGTCGCACCGGAGACTCCGTTTCCTCCAGTTCCCCCGATGCCGCCGGAACCGCCCACGCCCCCGGCGCCACCCTTACCGGCGAGCGTGCCGCCCGCCCCGCCGGTGCCGCCCCGGCCGCCGGCTCCGGCATTGGTGCCCCGCACCCCGGATTGGCCCGCCAAGGTTCCGTCGGTGCCGGCGAAACCCGACCCGCCGGTACCGCCCGCCCCGCCGTTACCTCCATCGCCGGTCAGCCCGGCGTCACCGCCGGCGCCACCGTCACCGCCGGTGCCGCCGCCCGTCCCTCCGACACCGCCCGCGCCGCCGTTGCCGGCCGGGCCTTCCTTGCCACGTCCGGCGTCACCGCCCGCACCGCCTCTGCCGCCCTCGATGATGACGTCACCGGCACCGACGGCACCGATCGCCGCGGCGCTGCCCGCGACTGGACCGCCGGCGGCGGCCAGTGCCGTGCCCCCGGCCGCGTTGACAACGATGCCGGATCCGCCTGCGCCACCGGTCCCGCCGTTGCCACCCGCCGTGCCGATCGGGGCCAGCGGATCGGAGGCAGCGTCGTAGCCGTTACCTCCCCGCCCACCGGTGCCAGCCGGACCGATGTCACCGGACCCGCCATTAAGTCCTGCGAGTGCTGTCGGTCCGCCTGCGGCGCCGCCCTTGCCGCCCGCACCCGATCCCGCCCCGGCGTCTCCGCCGGCGCCACCGGGGCCACCGTCGGGCGTCGCCGCAGTGCCATTGCCACCTGTGCCGCCATTGCCCGCCGCCCCGGCGTCTCCGCCCGCGCCTCCGTTGCCGCCGTTACCCGCAACACCGGTCTGTCCGAAGAACAGCAGTAAGCGTGCCGTGCCGGCCCGGCCTCCCCCACCACCGTCGCCGCCGGCGCCACCGACACCGCCCGCTTCGCCATCGCCCCCGACACCACCCGCGGTGGTGGCCGCGGCGCCGTCGGTGCCCGCCGCGCCCGTACCACCGTGGCCGCCCGTACCACCGGCTCCGCCGCTGCCGCCCAGGCCGACGATCCAGGAGCCCATACCGCCGTTGCCGCCGACTCCGCCGCGTCCGCCTTGGATTCCGTCGGCGCCCGGCGCGCCGTCCCCACCGTCGCCGCCGGCACCACCGGCACCGAGAATCGACAACAAACCGGTGTTGCCACCGCTGCCACCATCGCCGCCTGCGCCGTATCGGTTCGCTGCCGTTGGCACCTCATGTAGAGTGCCGAAGGCCGTTGGGCGCCATGGTGTTTGGCCTTCGACAGCGGTACCGATGCCGCCGGCACCACCATTGCCGCCGTTACCGCTCAGAAAGCCGCCGCGGCCGCCGTCGCCGCCGTCGCCACCGCCCGCCCCGCCCGCGCCGCCGTCACCGCCACGGCCGAACACCGACAACCAGCCAGCGTTACCGCCGGCCCCTCCGTCAGCACCGGTGCCGCCAGCCAAGCTGCTGCCGCCGACACCGCCGTTGCCGCCGTTACCGCCCGCAACGCCGCCGCGGCGGCCGCCGCCACCCGTCCCGCCGCCCCTCCCGCCC
>CAZSDC010000308.1:0-3004 GCA_964605515.1 uncultured Chthoniobacter sp. | reverse complement strand
CAAGCTTCAACGAATACAGCTTTTCGAAAAACGGCGAGACCTCCGAGCCGGCGAGGAGCTGATCAAAGTCGTTGAACGTCCCCGGAAGGAGAGGATCATTCTTCAGAAAGTCCTTGGCGGACGAGCTCGGAGCGGGGAGGCGGGCACTGACCGTGATGCGGACCTCGTAGGCGTTGAGAGCCCGCCTGTTCTGCGAGGCCAACTCGGTCCCCTTCTCCGCAACCAACTTCGCCTGCAGGGCCATCCCGTTGAAAAGCTTTGCGGTGGCAAGCGGCTTGCGGGAAATCACAGGAAGCGGTGGCGGGGTAGGGACTGGCGTGGCGGTCGCAACCGGTGCGGGGGTCGGCGACGGAGCGGGCGGAACGGGAACCCGCTTGTGGCATCCCAAAAGCAGCAGCCCCGCCAGGATAGATGCGCAAAATCCGAAAATCCGGATTTTCGAAAGCCTGGATTTGCACATGGGATGGATGGCGCAGCGCCGGCTGATCCGATCAGGTATGCGCGATGAACGCCGAATAAACATCCGACGGGATATCCAGCATTTTGTAATCGCTGGAAGACACGAAAAGCAAAGTCTGTTTTCCGCGGCCAAGAACATGTCCTGCAGAGTCGAAGATCTCGTGCTCGAGCGTCGCGAACTTCCGGTTGTAACCGGCCACGCGGATCTTCACGCTCACGGTCTCGAACTCACGCGTCTCGCGCACGAACTTGTGCTCGAACGAGCGGGTCAGGATGTAATATGGCGTGTTCTTCAAGTTGAATTTCGGCATCAGGCGATTAAAGAACAGCTCGCGTGTTTTTCCGACCCACATCGCATACATGCCAAAATACACGTTCCCGACGGAATTAGTGTCCCCATACGTGGCCACGAACGAATGCACGAACCACTTGCCCTCAAAGTGACCGCTCAGGCTGTGCGCGAAGGAGGCGATGTCATCGGCGGTGGGAATCACATGAGTGGGTTGCACGGAACCGTCCGGAGGATTCATCACGGCCCCGGCACTCGGCGTGGAATCGGAGACCGGGGCATCCAGCTCATCCTTGTCGCTCAGGAATTCGTCCGAGGAACTCGGCTTGACCAGCAACCACAGCACATAGCCCAGCGGAAGCAGGGAGCCGAGAATCTGGAAGAAAGGGGAGCGGAGAAAATAGCCATAGGAAAAGATCACCACCGCGAGGCTCCCGATGCAGAACATCTTGATCTGCGGGATCGCGTTCGCACGGCTCACAAGGTAGCAGCGCACGATCGCGAGGAGCGAATAACCGACAAAAAATGTCGCGTAGAAAATCATGAAGAACTCGAGCTCAAAATTGAGGAGCGCCCCCACCAGAGCCACGAGCCCACAAAGCAAAAACACCGGGATCGGTGAGGTGAGCAGCTTCGGGGATACGAGCGAAAATATCGGGTGATTGCTCGTCTTGGCATTCGACTGCAGGAACCAGCGCAGCGAGACATACCCGCTGTCGAGCGTGGTGAGCACACACACCGAAACAAAGATCCCATAGGCCGCAAACGTCCACGGGCCGGCGTGCGAAAAATAGCGCATCAGGATCTCCTCGCCGTAGGGGTATCCGGTGATCCCCACGCGGATGGGAAACGAGTCCGCCGCTCCCCAGTTCAGTGCCCACACGGTCATCAGCCCATGAAACATGAGCAGGAGAAAAAACAGGACCGAGCCGATCCAGTATCCCGCCGCGATCGAAACCCTCTCGCGGTGCATCTGGATCGCCCGCTGCCATTGCTGGAGGTCCAGCCAAGGCCCCACCAGAAAACCGATGATGATCGGAATCGCATATCCCCAGTAATTCCAGTCGTTCGTTGGCAGCTTGGGAAACGACAACGGGCCGGTCCCCTTCAGCGCCGCATTGAGGATCAGGAAGGCGATCGCCGGAGCCATGAGAAGAAACAGCACCCCGTGACTAAACTTGATGCGCTTGATATCAAACTCCTCTCCGAAAAGAATCGCGGCCGCCAGGATCACCAGCAACGTCAGCGGCAGGTAGAGCATCCAGGGCTCAAGGCCGAGCGGCTGCCACACATAGCGCAGAAATGCAAAGATTGTCAGCGTGATCGCCAGGATCTGGTAGAGGAAAAAGACCAGCCGGAACGGACGCGACCAGGACGAAAAAAACTGGGCGAGCGACTCCGATCCCGGCTGCCGGCGCGCCAGGTGGTGGGTCACGAGACCGAAGCAGAGCAGCCCCAGAAAGTTCGGGATCGCAAATGTCAGCAGGCCGAAGACGCCGAATTGCGTGGTGAACTGGACCGAGAAAAACAAGCCCAGACCCCACATCCAAGAGAGGGCGACGGAGTTTCCCCAGAGAATCGTTCCGAACCAGCGGGGAAGTTTGGACGTCGAAGAAGAGGCCATGCGATTCCAGTTCATACTGGATTCCCATTCGCTCCGCAACCCGTAAGGACATCCCCCAATACGATGTGATGAAATCTTCACGACGGTCTGGCCGAGGTTGTCGCCACTGCAGATCACTCGGGCATCAACGGGCGCGGTGGTGCATCCGCTTCGGTTGTGCTTCCGGGAATGGGTCGCTTTTCCTGCGTTCGGCTTCATTCATGTGGACGGCGGGCTTTGGTCGCGGGTATCTGTGGATGGTGCGCAAGGTTGTGCTTTTTCTTTTTCTCGCCGCGTTTTGCGGAGGTTTGAATGCGGGCTGGAAGCCGGCGTTGGCGGGATGGGATTATCGCTTTCCGGCCGATCATGGAAGCCATCCGGATTTCAAGACCGAGTGGTGGTATTTCACGGGGAACCTTCATTCCGAGGATGAGGGTGATTTTGGCTATCAACTGACGTTTTTCCGGCAGGGGGTGAGGGAACCGGGGTCCGCCGCCGCGACGAGCCGGTTCGTGGTCAATGATGTGAAGTTCGCCCATTTTGCGGTGACGGAAATTTCGGCGGGCCGGTTTCAGCATTTTCAGCGGATTGCGCGCGGTGCCTATGGGGAGGCGGGATTCGATGAGGGGGATCGGTTGGCGTGGATGAGGGAC
>CAZSDC010000307.1:0-3009 GCA_964605515.1 uncultured Chthoniobacter sp. | reverse complement strand
CCCAGCGGTGGAGGCGTTCGGTCTCGTCGCCCTTCGGAATGGCATCATCGGGAATGAACTTCGGACCGATCCGTTTCAATTTCTCCGCCGCCTCGGCGAAATTCGCCAAGTCGTCCGCATCTGGCGCCTTGAAGAGCCGACCTTTTCGGACGCCGTCCGCGTGGGCTTCCGGCAGGTGATATTCGATGGCGAACAGGCGGTGCTCGGGCGGATTCCCCGTCTGGCAAGCGACCTCCGCATCGCAGTGCAGGCAACGCGAGCGGTTCCGCGCGGCAACATGTGCGGTTGGCAGCGACTTGCCGCAGGAGGGACACGGCCCCGGATGCCTGCGATCCTTCGCCTCAAAGATCTCCCCGCAATGTCCGCAGGCAAAGACATTCGCCGTGTGGCGAACGTCTTGGGCGATCAGATAGCCGGGAAAGAGATCGTGATCTTTTCCGCATGATCCGCAGCGCACCGTCTTGACCCAGAGAAAATACTTAGCCTCAGCCAGCTTGCCGGTTTTTGGACAGGTGGTTTGAAAGAGGTGCCCGATCTTTTCCCGCAAATGACCGCGCAGCGCCGCCGCCGCTTTGGCGTATGCCGTCAGATCGAGATCCTGGATTTCCTGCCGCACGATCCACCAAGCCATGGGATTGATATCCGACGCCGTGACCGCGCACCCCAAGCGGTTCGCTTCGACCACCGTCGTTCCTCCTCCCATGAAAGGGTCGAGGATGTGTTTGTCGCCAAAATGATGGGCGCGAAAGAACGTCTGTTCCACCCGCTCTCCGCCGAGTTCCGACAGGAGCAGCGCCCGAAAAAGCGTTCCCGGTCGCCGCGCAAACCATTTGTGGACGGCGATCAGCGGACGATAGTTCTGCTGAATCTGTTTTTCCGCCAACGCCATCCGCGCCACGAAGGGAATCTGGAAATTGCGTTCGATCATGTGGTCTTTCGAGCCGGGCCTCCCGGGCAGGAAGGCCGATTAGGCAGCAAAAACCGCGCTTCCTCAATCTCCGATGTTCGACTGCTGTCAAATATTCGGTGCGGATGCCGTTTGCCCGACAGGCAGCGGAGGCATCCGGCCAAACGGACAACCAAATGAGCAGAATATCACGGTGGGTTTGAAAGCGACCGACGGCCACAGGCCGCCGCTACAGTCTGCGGCCTCCTCAAACCCTGGCGTGAGATTGCAGGGGCTTTTCTTTGCGGCCTTTGTGCCATTGCGTGAGCCTCTGTCTGCGCATGGGCGGGATACCTGTGCCACGGTGTGTTTTCCACACAGCAAGGCGGCTTCTATTTCCCAACCGGCAATTTGTTCGGGCGGCCCGTCTTGTGGCCGTTCCCTGCTGAGACGCCGTTGAAGGGATTGACCGAGGCGCCTTCGATCCGGGCGGCGGGCTTTTTTCCGAAATTGAAGGCGATGTTCGCCCAGGTGTCGCCGGCTTGGGCATCGCGACCGAGGGTGGCGCTGGGTTCGTAGCCGCAGTGGACCATGCAATTTTCGCAGCGCGGGTCGCGGGCTTCGCCGTTCACCACGCCGTATTTTTCCCACGGGGTCTTTTCCAGCAGGTCGCGGTAGCTGGCGTGGTGGGCGTCGGTCATCAGGTAGCACGGGCCTTTCCAGCCGCGGACGTTCCTCGTTGGGATCGCCCATGCCGAGCACGTGAGGTCGCGCTTCCCGACTAGGAAATCCAGGTAGATCGGCGTCCCGAACAGGTTGTATTTTTTCCCCCAGGCCCGGATGTTTTTGAACTTCGCCTTCGTCATCTCGCGGGTGAGGAAAAAATTCTCCGGGTCGAGGCCGAGACGTTTCCGCATGTCCTCCTTGGCCGCGTCATAATCGTAGCCGGGCGAGATCGTGTGACCGTCCACGCCGAGCCAGGACAGGTAGTCGAACAACTGCCCGACCTCGCTCATGTCGGTCTCGCGGTAAACCGTCGTGTTCGTGGCGACCTGAAAGCCGAGGATTTTGGCCATGCGTATCGCGGCGATGCATTCCTTGAAAACGCCCTCGCGTTCGACGATGAGATCATGCGTGCGCTCGGTGCTGTCGAGGTGGACGTTCCAATACATCCAGCGGGAAGGGGCGATTGTTCGATGGGTATCCGATTTCCCGCTGCGGATCTCGGCGGCTTGCTCGGCTGTGAGCAGTTCCTCGGAGACCAGCACCTCAATCTTCGGGCCGGTGCTCGCAGGGTTTGCGGCGAACTCCGCCGCAAGGTGGTCACGCATTTTTTTGCGCATGAACATCCCGTTCGTGCAGATGTAGACGATCCGCTTTTGCGCGAGAAGTCCGGCAACGAGATCCTCAATGTGCGGGTAAATCAGCGGCTCTCCCCCGCAGATCGACACCATCGGTGCTCCGCACTCTTCCGCGGCTCCGAGGCAGTCCTCCAGCGACATCACATCCTTTAACGACTGCGAATACTCGCGGATACGCCCGCAGCCTGTGCAGGTGAGGTTGCAGGTGTGAAGTGGTTCCAGTTGCAGGACCGTGGCGAACTTCTCAATCCCCCGGATCTTTTTGCCGATAATAGTGCCGGCAATCCGGGCAGTGAGCGCGAGCGGAAACCTCATAGGCCCCGCATAAGAGGCACCGTGCGGGGTGCTGTCAAGGCCCAACGCCTCAAAATTTGCCGGCTCACTCGTCGCTGGATCGCAGTTTGGTGAGGACGCTGAAGTCTTCGAGCGTGGTGGTGTCTCCGGTGATCGCACTGCCGGCCGCAACCTGCTTCAGGAGGCGGCGCATGATTTTTCCGCTACGGGTTTTCGGCAGGACCTCCGTGAAGCGGATGTCATCCGGCTTGGCGATGGCACCGATCGAATTCGCGACATGGCGGCGCAGGGTTTCAGCGAGTTCCTTGCTGGCCTTGTGCCCGGAACGCAGCGTAACGAATGCCACGACCGCCTGTCCCTTGATATCATCCGGGCGCCCGACGACCGCCGCCTCGGCGACCTCGTGGTGCGAAACCAGCGCGCTCTCGACCTCGGCGGTACCCAGCCGGTGGCCGGCGACATTGAGAA
>CAZSDC010000306.1:0-3088 GCA_964605515.1 uncultured Chthoniobacter sp. | reverse complement strand
CCAAGAAGGCCAGCACCAGCCGCGGCGCGGCGCCCCTGCCGACAATCGGCACCGGTGCCTTCCAGTTGGTCGAGTTCAAGCAGGACCAGTACGCACGCCTCGTCGCCAACCAGCAGTATTGGCGCGGCGCCGCGCACATCGACGAACTCATCCTGAACGTCTACAAGAACAGCGACACGATGTATCAGGATCTGAAGACCGACTACCTGCAAGCCGCCATCGAGTTGCCCTACGCGACCTACAAGCCGCTGACGAGCAACGGGAACTTCCTCGCGATCGCCGCCAACCCGTACCGGGCCTCGTCCACTCTGGGGTTCAACTGCTACAGCGGTGCGGCCTCGATGGGCAGCCCCGTGCTGCGCGACCAGCGGTTCCGCTGGGCGCTGAACTTCGCCATCGACAAGGAGCGCATCGCTCAGATCGCCTTCAACGGCCTAGCCGACCCGGCGTCGTCCATCCTGCCGGCACACTACTACCGCGACCCTGACTGGCACTGGGAGCCGACGGCGTCGCAAAGCGCCCGGTTCGACCCGAAGGAGGCCGGGCGCCTGCTCGACGAGGCCGGGTACCGCGACACCGACGGCGACGGCGTACGGGATTACCAGGGCCGGCCGATCAGGCTCCGTCTGTGGGCCATGACTGGTGGCGCGCAGGACCAGACTGCCGGCAAGCTCATCGCCGGCTGGCTGCACGATGTCGGTCTGCAGATCGACTACCAGGTACTTGACGAAGGCGCCCTCTCCGACCGGATGTGGAACTACAAGGGCGACACGTTCGCCCCCGACTACGACATGTTCATCTGGGGGTGGGGCGGCGACATCGACCCCAACTTCCTGCTGTCTGTCTACACCAGCGGCCAAGTCGAGGCGTGGAACGACGCCGCGTGGTCGAACAAGGAGTACGACCGGCTGTTCGACGAGCAGCAATCGGCTCTGGATCCGGCGAAGCGGCAGGCGCTGATCTGGCGCATGCAGGCGCTCATGTATCGCCAGAGCCCGGTCATCTTCACCGTCTACCAGGACATGGTCTCCGCGTACAACACCAAGGACTGGACCGGCTGGGTCCGCTCCCCCGCCGGGATCGGTCCCGCCCTCGGTACGCAGTACGTCATCGATTCCTACTTGGACGTGCGCCCGGTCGCCCATGAATCCGCGGGCGGTGGCACGCCCGGCGGCTTGATCGTGGCGATCGCCGTCGGCGCAGCCGCAGTGCTTGCGCTCATCGTGTGGCTCGCACGCCGTCGCCGGACCCGTAGTGTCGAGGTGGAGTAGACGAGGCGCAAGACGCGGAGCGTCGGGTGCACCCCGAGTCCACACGGGACTTCTTGTGGAGAGGAATCTCGGTTCGAGGCAGTAGCGCATCGCCCGCGCCGTGACGCCCTCTCGACGCTTGGGCCAGCTCGTTGTCGACGTCCCCTACCCGACGGCGGCAACGAGCAGGGCCGACGCACATCAAATGCGAAGGGTGAAGATGGGCGGCGGGAGGCATCTGCGAGGGCGCCGATGCCGCCGGCCGTGTACCAGTGCAGCCAGCGGTGCCCCGTCCGGCGTGTCACCCCCTACCTGAGGGCGACCTCGGTGGCAGGCAAACCCCCGAGCACCTCCAGCGTTGACTTGTGGCGCTGCTCCACGATTCCCAGCCCGATGAGCACGATCCGGCCCTCCCCCGCTCCCCCGGCCGCTTCCTGGTCGTCTATTCGAGAGCGGGCTGACTCCGGATGAGGGCCTCAGAGGCGTAACGCAGCTACCGGAGCTACTGTCGCCGCCGCCGTCGACCACTTCGTTCGCCACGCCGAGCTGCTGCAGGGTGATGAACGAGGCTGAAGGTGCTCGCCATTGGACCGGCGACAACTGCTCAGTAGTGGACCGGCGCTGACCACATGGTAATCGAGCCATCGACCTGCCCCGCTCAAGGGAGGCGCTCCCCCAGCTGAGCTGCCAACCCAACAGGGGGACAAGTACAGCGCGCGATCAGGGAGGAGCCCGAGCAGTTCACGCTCAGGTTGCAGCTGGGGTTGCACACCGCGGGACCACACGCTCCCATTTGGACCGTGGAGACGATACCGACGGAGGCGCTCCTTTGGGCCAACCGCTCGCGTGGCCGTCATGGACCCTATTCCATCCGGCGGACTGGCACGAAGACGACAACCTACACCCTCAAGTCGCAAAGCTTCCGCACGACCAGTCGGACGAACGCGGGCTCGACGTCCGTAAGCGATCCAGCGCTCATTGACTGGGCGCTTCCTGTGCCCGTGGAGCGTCTGGGTCCGAGCGAGCGCCCCTCCGCCTCAGCTGTACTTAACGCGCGGGTCGAGCCACGTGTAGGCGAGGTCGACCACGAAGTTGCTGAGGGTCACGAGCAGGGCGGCGAAGAGCACCGTGCCCATGATCAGCGGCAGGTCCTGCGTCTGGATCGCCTGGTAGGCCTGGCCGCCGATCCCGGGGATGCCGAAGACGATCTCGATGATGAGCACGCCGCCGAGGAACCAGCCGACGTCCATGCCGAGCAGCGTGACGATCGGGCTCCAGGCGTTGCGCATGATGTGGCGCCAGACGACGGTGCGCTCGGGCAGGCCCTTGGCGCGGGCGGCCTTCACGTAGTCGGCGCCGAGGATGTCGAGCATGCTGCTGCGCAGCATCCTCGAGTACCAGGCGGCGCCGCCGAGGCCGAGCGTGAGCCCGGGCAGGATGCCGTAGATCGGGTGCGCCCAGCCGTCGTAGCCGCCGAGCGGGAAGATCTGCCACTGGAAGGCGAAGATGTACATGAGGATCATGCCGAGCCAGAACGCCGGCGCCGCGAGGAAGAGGAGGCTCAGCACCGTGAACGTGCGGTCGCGGATGCTGTACTGCTTGAGCGCGCTGACCATGCCCACCGGGATGCCGATGAGCAGCTCGAAGAAGATGCCGAACATGGCGATCATCACGGTGGCGGGGAAGCGCTGCAGGATGGCGGTGGCGACCGGGAGCTGGGTCTCGTAGCTGTAGCCCATGTTGCCGTGCACGAGGTGCCAGAGGAAGAGCCCGTACTGCTTCCAGATGGGCAGGTCGAGGCCCAGCTCCCGGCGGATGCGGTCGAGCACCTCCGGCGT
>CAZSDC010000305.1:0-3099 GCA_964605515.1 uncultured Chthoniobacter sp. | reverse complement strand
TGTGGAAATTCAGCGGATACACATCCTCGTATTTTTTCGGGGGGTTTTCCGCATATTTAATCGTGCCGTCCGGGCGTTTGAAAAACCATTCCGGATGTGCCTTCACGTAGGGATGGTCGGGCGAACAGTTGATGGCAAAATCCAGCGCGAGTTCCATCCCACGGGCCTTGATCTCGCCGACGAGCCAATCAAAGTCGGAGAGGGTTCCGAGTTCCGGGGCGACATCTTTGTGCCCGCCGCCATTGACTCCCTGCTTGCTGTTCCCGATGGCATAAGGGACGCCGGGTTCGCCGGGGCCGCATTCCAGCGAGTTGTTGCGGCCTTTCCGGTTGGTCTTTCCGATGGGGTGGATCGGCGGAAAATACACGACATCGAACCCCATCGCTTTCGCATCATCAATGCGTCCGAGGCAGTCACGAAATTTTGATCCGGAGTCCGGCTTGCCCTCTGCCGAACGCGGGAAAAATTCATACCAGGCGGCGAATGTCGCACGTTCCCTGTCCACCCAGACCGGATAGAATGGCTCCGCGCTCGTCGCGAGCGATCGGTCGGCATAAACGGTCATCAGCGCGCAGAGCACCGGGTCGTGGGCAAGGACATGGGCCTCCTCCGCACTGGCCGCTCGCAGCGCCGCGGCAAAGGTTTTCAGCGCGGCGGCATCGGCCTTTTTTGCGCGGGATGCGGCGGAGGCCACAAAGGCGGCCCCCTCGAGGATCTCGCTCTGGAGATCGCGCAGCCCGGCGGAAAACTTTTTCTCCAGCTCGTGCTGCCAGGAAAAATAGTGGTCCCCCCAGGCCTCGATGGTGAACTCCCACGCGCCCGGTGCGGTGATGCAGAGCGACCCCGTCCACCGGTCGTTGAGCAGCGGTATCATCGGTGTCTCGCGCCAATCTCCTGCTCCGGCTTGCCTCCACTTTAACACCGCCGTCACCTCATCATGCCCCTCTTTGAAAATGTCCGCTTCGACAACGATCTCCTCTCCGACTGCCCGCTTGATGGCATAGCGCGCGTTGTCGAGGGTTGGGGTGATACGCCGGATGATTGCAGTTTCAGGTTGTTTGTTCATGGCAGAGAATCCAGGACCCTGACAAATTCATCGAGCCCGTCGAGGTGTGCGGCTGTCTCCCGGAGCGAGCGTCTTGCCGCCGGGATGTGCGCAAGAAAATCCTTTCGTCCTTTCTGCAATCCCAGGAAGCCATACGCCCCGAGCGCCTGCATGAGGCGCTGCAGCGAACACCAGTGGAAAATTTCCTCAAAATCCGCGGGGACGTCGGCGCCTGAGCGTCGGGCCATCCTCTGGTAAAACCCGAGCAGTTCGACCCGCTCGGAGTTCTCCATGGTCACGTAGGGATCCATGAGCAGGGAGGCGACATCGTATTCGGCCAGCCCCGGCCGCATCCCCTGGAAGTCGATCAGCCAGGCGGTTCCATCCCGGATCAGGATATTCTGCGATTGGAAGTCCCGGTGCACGAGGACGCGGGGGAGTGAGGCCAGTCGGGCTGCCGCGCCCTGCAGGGCGGCGAGTCCGGCGAGCCGGCGGACCTCGGCGGCCGGCAGTTTGAAAAAGTTGCCCAGGCAGTGCTCAAAAAAATACCCCTGTTCCCAGAGATACAGTTGCTCGTTGAATTCGCGCTCCAGCCGGAGGTCGCAGGTGTCGAGTCTCCGCGTGGCGGCGGAATGCATTTTGAAGACTTCGATGAGCGCGGATTCGTAGAGCGGGCGCCGCGTGCTCCAGGGATCAAGGCGGTGGGACCAGAGATCCACCTCCCCGAGATCCTGCATCCAGATCAATTCTTCCCCGGGGTCGTGTAAATAGATATGGGGGACCTGAACTCCCGCCGTGGCAAGGAAGCGTGCGATGTCGACGTAGTGGCGGTTTTCCTCCTTGTGCCCGGAATACTTCACCATGATCATCGAGCGGTCAGCAGCCCGGATCCGGTAAAATTTCCTGTCCGACCCGCCTTTTTCGACGACGGTGACTTCAAAGTCCCCGGGCTCGTAGCCGGGGAAGTTTTCCATCGTGTGATCTATGACGTCGCGAACGGCCAGCATGAATGAACTTCCAACCGTCCAGTGAACACGTTGTCCCCCGTGGAGGCAATGAGGAACTCCCTCTGCGGTTCGCAAAGGGGTGCCGATCAGGGCCAGAGTGGTGAGGGGTATTCTCCGGCAGCAACGAGGCCTGAGAGCGCCGCAACAACCACAGGACGGTCCTCGCGGTAGGTGACTCCGAACCACTGGCTTCCGACAGGCAGCACCTGGACCCCTGCTTTTCCCGCATGGATCAGGTCTGCGATGGCCGCTGAAATATAAAACTCGGATTTTTCCGCTGTGCCGTGTTTTGCGAGGAAGTCCGCGAACAGATCTTCCAGCCCTGCGAAGACCGCTGGCGTGAACCCCCAACAATTCATCGAGACCCGCTCTTCTCCGGTGAACCGTGTGCCATCTTCCTGATTCACAATTTCCAGGGGGGTCCGCTCGATCCGGGTGAACTCCCGGATGTGGACGAGTTCGCCCTCCTCGGAGACGTTGCAAACCCCCCGCGAGACATGACCGCTGGGGGAGAGCGTGGAGGCGAGCCGGTATCCGGCCATGCAGTAGCTCGTGCTCTCCAAGGGCTGTGCAGAAAGAAATTCCCCGACCCCGGCCACTGCGCCGGATCCATAAAAGTCATCCGCATTGATGGCGAGAAACGAGGAATCGACCGCCGACCTCGCGCACCAGACGGCGTGACCGGTCCCCCAGGGTTTCACCCGGCCCTCTGGCACGCTGAATCCGTCAGGAAGGTCGTTGAGTTGTTGGAAGATATACCCCACATCCACCCGGTCCTCGAACCGGCTCCCGATCTTTTCTCGGAATTCCTCCTCGAACTCCCTCCGGATTACAAAGACCACGCGCGAAAAGCCGGAGCGCAAGGCATCGAAAACGGAATAGTCGAGCAACGTCTCCCCGGACGGTCCGACCGGGTCCATCTGCTTGAGTCCGCCATAGCGGCTGCCCATACCTGCCGCCAATACCAAAAGAGTTGTCTCCATGAATGAGAAAAATCGGGCCGGCGGGATTCGAACCCGCGACCTCCTGCACCCGAGGCAGGCGCTC
>CAZSDC010000304.1:0-3120 GCA_964605515.1 uncultured Chthoniobacter sp. | reverse complement strand
TCATCCTTCGAGGACCGCCCGGATTTCGGGCGCAGGATGCTGGCGTGCTCGCTGCCGGCAACGCCGATCAAATGGTCGAGCGTGTCGCCCTCGACAATCTGCAGGATGTGGTAGTTCGACCGGATTTTTTTTAGATGGCCGGCGTCGAAAACCCGGATGACATGCGGCGACTTCGAGAGCCCGCGGGCGATGGCCATGATCGTGTCCGCCGCCTCAATGGCTTCCTTTTTGTGGCCTTTGCGGATACGGTCCACTTTCACGGCCACCCGTTCCGGGATGCTGCCGTTGGTCACGTTGATCGCCTCATAGACGCGCCCGAACTGCCCCATTCCGAGTTGTCCGATGATCAGATATCCGATGTCCTCGAGGGGGTCGCGCACCTGCTTCCACGCATCCTCGTCCTCGTCGTCAATAATCCCGTAGCGGCCGATTTCCAGTCGGGGGGTTTTGATTTTCCTCGGACTCTTCCACTCGACCGGCATCGCCTCCAGCCAAGCTGGCTTGGCAGGCATGAGGTCCGAAATGCTGAGCCGGAGGTAGCGGGAGTCGAGGTAATCGCGCGAGATGACTGCGGCCGTGTCCCACAGGTCTGCGATGTTGCGCTCCCGCAGCAGGAAGGACACATCGGAAAGCAGGCGGAAGAACGGCTCTCGCGCAAACAGCTCCCGACGCTCCATCTTCTCCCGCTTCGCGGAAAGGATCTCGAATGCCTCGCCGGCTTCATTCGGTTGGAGGCGCCCATCCTTTTTCCCATCGTAGAGAACGTGAAGATTCACCAGCGCCCAGTTCGTCGTCAGCTTGATCCGCTCGGTGAACCTGTCCCTCGGATAGATCTCGTGACCGAGCTGCAGCAGGATGTGCCGGACCACCTCCCAGATTTGTCCAAGCCGCTCCATCGCGCCACCCCGGCTGTCGAGGAACGGCTCGAATTCCTCGAACATTCTGGTGCGCACCAAGATCCTTGACTCCGCGAACGCTTGATCCTCGCTCAGCCGGGTCTCGCGGCTTGCAAATGCCGGAAGGCCCGTGCAGGAGTTCAGTGCCAACCCCGGCTCCAGGTTGCCGAGGTTCCCGAAGATCATGTCGTTGAAAACCCCGGAGGAAACGGGGCTCCTTTCCAAGCGCTTCTGAATTTCGCGGAACGCCTCCGTGAGGGCTGTGGCCCATGGCGCGGAGCGCGGGTTGCGTGCGGAAAATTCCATCCGCCGCCTGGAATGCAGCCGGATCTCCATTTCGATCAGGCCATCAGGGCGTGCATCCCATGGCTGCTGCAGGTAATCCTGCCACTCGCCCGATTCGCCGGCAAAGACAGTCGTGCTGCGATAGCCGGGAAGGACTTTCTTCCCTGCAGGCGCGACTACGGGATGCAGGGTTTTGCGAGGGCTGTCTTCCAAGCCCAGGGCGGTGAGAAAATGTCGAAGCAAATCCGACATGCGATTTGGAACCGATCCTGCTGGTTGTTGCCGAGTCTTGCAAGCCATTCGACGGACGACACGGCAATCGTCCCTCCAGGTGCAAAAACGTGCCGACCGTTTATCCCTACCCCCCCGCGATGGCAGGGACAATGCTGATCTCGTCGCCGCCTTTAACGGGCGTCGCCTTCTCCTCGAGGAAGCGGATGTCCTCGTCGTTGACGAAGATATTGACGAAACGTCGGACGTTGCCCTGCTCGTCGCAGATCCGTTCGATGAGGCCGGGATAGGCTTTGTCGAGGTTGCCGAGGATCTCTCCGATATTGGCTCCTTCGGCAGGGACGACCTCCTGATCGTTGGTGAGTTTGCGGAGCGGGGAGGGAATGCGGACTTGGATGTTCATGAGATGTATTATGGTGAAAGCAGGTGTGGATGAATGCTAAAGGTGATTGTTGTAACGCTTAAGCCTTAGGACTCTCCGCGACAGCAGAGTCGTTGGCGATAAGGGCCTCGAACTCGCGCAGACTGGGGTTGATGAGCCGCGGCTCTCCGCATCGCCCGTGGATGGCTTCCTGGGTCTTGAGACCGTGGCCGGTGATGCACAGCACAATGCTCTCGTCGCGCGGGATTTTTCCGGACTCGATCAGCTTTTTCGCGCACGACACCGTAACCCCGCCGGCGGTTTCGGCGAAGATGCCCGCATACTCGGCGAGCAGGCGGATGCCCTCGACGACTTCGTCATCGGAACAATCCTCGGCGCTTCCGCCGGTTTCCTCCATGCTGCGGAGCGCGTAATAGCCGTCGGCAGGCGTTCCGATCGCGAGCGATTTCACGATCGTCTGCGGGTTGGGAACCGGCTTCACGATGTCGGTCGCTTTTTTTTGCGCTGCGGCAATCGGCGAACAGCCGGTGGCCTGGGCGCCATGCACGGAATACGGGGCTTCGTCCAAAATTCCCACACCGATGAACTCTTTGTAGGCCTTGTGGATCTTGGTCAGCAGCGATCCGCTGGCCATCGGGATGACCGTGTGGCGCGGGAGCTTCCATCCGAGCTGCTCGGCAATTTCGAAGCCCATGCTCTTCGAGCCTTCGGCGTAGTAGGGCCGCAAGTTCACGTTGACGAAGCCCCAGCCGTATTTTCCGGCGATTTCGGAACAAAGCCTATTCACTTGATCGTAGGCCCCGTGAATACCGATGACCTGGGTGCCATAGACGAGCGATCCCACGACCTTGCTTTTCTCCAGGTCTGCAGGAATGAGCACGTAGCTGGTCAGGCCGGCGGCGGCGGCATTCGCGGCCACGGAGTTCGCAAGGTTGCCGGTCGAGGCGCAGGCCACGATCTTGAATCCGAGTTCCTTTGCGCGGCTCAGAGCCACCGAAACCACCCGGTCCTTGAACGAGAGCGTCGGGTAGTTGACTGTGTCGTTCTTGATGTAGAGTTCTTTGACCCCGAGCTTTGCCGCCAGGCGGTCTGCCCTGACCAGCGGCGTGAAACCGACCTGCTGCCCAACAGTGGGCAGACCATCAATCGGGAGCAGTTCGCGGTAACGCCACATCGTCTGCGGACGTGCGGAAATGATAGCGCGACTGATATTTCTTGAGATCAGGTCATAGTCGTATGCCGCTTCAAGGGGGCCGAAATCAAACTCGCAAATGTGGATCGCTTCCTTCGGGTAGAGGCGCCCGCATTCCCGGCACTTCAGGTTGG
>CAZSDC010000303.1:0-3126 GCA_964605515.1 uncultured Chthoniobacter sp. | reverse complement strand
GTTCTGAAGATCCAGTCTCCGTTCCTCTACGTGATCATGCCGATGCGGGTCTCTGCGTGAGCGGTTCACTCTGGGGCATCGACCTCGGTGGCACCAAGATCGAAGGGGCCATCCTCGATCCCGAACATCCAAGCGCAGCGGTCCATCGTCTTCGGAGGGAGACCGGTGCCGCAAATGGATACGATTTTGTCCTCTCGCAGATCGTCGCGGTGGTTCGGGAACTGGAAGCCGTGTCCGGAATCCCGTGTCCCGTTGTGATTGGTATTGGAACGCCGGGGGCGGTCGATCCTTCGACCGGAGGCCTGAAAAACTCGAACACCACGTGCCTCAACCATCAGCCGTTGAGGGAAGATCTCACGCGTTTGCTGTCCCGTGAAATCCGCATGGCAAATGACGCAAATTGTTTTGCGCTCGCGGAGGCAACCCTTGGTGCTGCGGCCGGTGAGGCGGTTGTGATGGGGTTGATTCTTGGAACGGGCGTGGGCGGGGGAATCGTAGTCAACCGGCAGGTTCTCAGTGGTCTTCACGGCATCGCCGGCGAATGGGGGCACAATCCGCTGAGGGGCGAAAGCCATCCTTGTTACTGCGGTCGGAAGGGCTGCGTCGAAACGGTTCTCGCGGGCCCTTCGCTGGAGAGGTTCTACCGGGAATCCGGCGGCGAGCCGATCCGTCTGCCGGAAATTGTCCGGGCCGCCGCTCATGGGGCAAAGCCGGCTGTTGCCACCTTGGAGCGTCTTCGGGATAAGTTTGGCGAGGCGATAGCGGCAGTGATCAATATCCTGGACCCGGACGCGATTGTCATCGGCGGTGGGGTGGGAAATATCGACCTGCTCTATTCGGACGAGACGAGGGGCGCGATCGAGAGGTTCCTCTTCAACCCCACGCTCTCGACGCAGATCCTTCGTCCGCAACTCGGCGACAGCGCCGGGGTTTTCGGAGCCGCGATGCTGACCACATGATTTCCAAGGGGCGCATTCCGGTTTCAGGTCCGCAGGAAGCCCTCCAGTCCCCCTTTGCAGGCCTGAATATTCCTGACCTACCCGAGGGAATAGTCCAAACACCAAAGCCAACACCGGCGTCTCCTGGTCGTGTGGTTTTGCGAAAAGAGAAAGCCCACCGCGGGGGAAAACCGGTGATCGTTGTCTCGGGCTTTCACGGCGGAATCTCCGGCGAGGACATCAACCGTCTTGCGAGCGAGATCCGCAGGCGAATCGGTTGCGGGGGAACGGTGCGCGACCGCGAGATGGAGTTCCAGGGAGACAACCGCGCTGCCGTCCGCATCGCGCTTCAAGCGGAAGGCTTCCGCGTGGACGGCATCTGAGGCTTGGATCTAAGCGGGCAGGACGAACGTCCGGGGATCAACGCTCCGGCGTAATCTCAGGCCGGGTCGATTCGATCGGCCTCTTCCCTCCCCTTCCGCGAAAAATCATGATCTTGATCACCATTCTTTTTGATTCGCGTCGTGTGCCAGCAGAGGGGAATGTATAAGAATCTCCATGGAATCTAACACAGCGACCCCCTCTCTGCAGACCCTCCCATCCGACGAGCTTCGCGCGATCCTTTGGAGGTTTTCCGAGCGTTACGATCTCCCGATGCTGGTGCAATCGGTGCGGGCGGTGGCCCGTGGGCCGGTGGCCCGGCTCGTGGCCAACGGCGCGCGAAACAGCCACGAGTGGACGGACGAGAAGAACGCCCTTCTCGAAGTGTTCGACAGTTCGGGGATCACCTCTGTCTTTCTGGAGCCGGAATTCGGGGGATTTATCGAAGGGCCAAAAAATCTTGCGCTGGCACTGGTGGCATTCGAGCTGTCGTGGGTGGATGCGGGCGCGGCGACGTTCAGCTTGGCCGGCAACCTCGGGCTCGCGCCGATCCATGAGCGAGGGACTCCCGAGCAGCGCGAACATTACATGTCTCTCGCCGCACCGGCGGAAGGACGGTCTCCGATCCGCGCCGCATTTGCTTTGACCGAGCCAATCCCGTTTGTGGGTGTCGAGACCGGGCTGCTCGGCGGCAAACTGCGTGTCGTGTCCTGGAAAGAAGGAGAGGAGCCGGTCCTCCATGTGGATAAACGCGGACGGTTCATCACAAATATGGGATTCGCGAATGTCGTGACCGCCGCCGTTGACTCCGCCGATGCGCGGATCAAGGGAAGCTGTCTCGTGATTTTGGAGAAGGGCGACCAAGGGATCTGGGATCGCGGAATCCCGACCCGCAAGCTTGTCCATCAACTTTCGTCCACTCGCGACCCGGTGTTCAGCCTTCAAGTTCCCGCAAGCCGGATCGTTGGGGGATACACGGTCAAGGACGGGGTGATCATCCCGAACTACAGCCACGGCGAGGTAATCGAAGCGGTCTTCCGCCGAACGCGCGTCACAGTCGGCCTGATGACGTCGGCGAAGCTGCTGTCCGCCGTGGAGCCGATCATCCGGTATCAGCGCGCTCGATTCCGTGGAGGGGAGGCTGGCGAGGCCGGTTCGCCGCGCTACGATCTCGGACTTCAGACGAAACAGGACGTCCTCCACCGGCTGGTGGATGTCTGGGCGACGGGCGAGGCTAGCGCCGCTCTCGGCTTCGAGGCCGCGAGGATGTTCGACACTCTGGATCCGCTGGAAAAGGCAAAGGACCGGATTTTTGCAGAGCGGAAACTCGTCGGGCGCGCCGCGTTCAAGACGATTGCAAAGCTGGGCGACGACGCGATCGAATTGCTCAAGCTTTCCCGCGACACCGCGCCCGATGAGGCCCGGCTTGCCGTGCTTCGCGACGACCCGCTCGTCCAGTT
Source organism: uncultured Chthoniobacter sp. (assembly GCA_964605515.1). GTDB lineage: Bacteria > Verrucomicrobiota > Verrucomicrobiia > Chthoniobacterales > Terrimicrobiaceae > QYQL01. Next base: position 347 of record CAZSDC010000303.1, on the reverse strand, counting down.
TGCCATGCTCGACGCACTGGCGAACGTCTTCTGTCCGGCCTGCAAACTTTGGAACACCGGCCACGGCGCCAACATGATGCGCGAGGCGGTGAGCCTGATGGGCGGCTATGGAGTCACGGAGGATTGCCCCGGATTCCTCGGCCACAAGTGGATGGATGCACAGCTCGAGGCCACGTATGAGGGGCCGGAAGCGGTCCAGCGGCGCCAGATGTCGCTCACGATGACAAACCCGGTCTTCCTGGCCCAGTTCGAAAATTGGATCAAAGACCTGCGAGCGACCGCCTCCGGGCGGCCGGAATCCGGCGCCTGCCTGCTCGCCTCGGCGATGCAGCTCTGGCTCTGGACCC
>CAZSDC010000302.1:0-3148 GCA_964605515.1 uncultured Chthoniobacter sp. | reverse complement strand
TTCCTACATGCTCATGCCGCCGTCCACTGCCAGGACCTGGCCCGTGATGAACGAGGCTTCCGGGCTGGCGAGGAATGCGACGGCGGCGGCGATGTCGTCCCCGGCACCGAATTTTGACAGGGGGATTTGTGCGAGCGCCCCTTTGCGCACTTCTTCGCCGAGGACGGAGGTCATGTCAGTCTCGATGAATCCCGGAGCGATGACGTTGACCGTGATGCCGCGGCTGGCGATTTCCCGGGCGATGCTCTTGGACATCCCGATGAGCCCGGCCTTGCTGGCGGCGTAGTTCGCCTGGCCGGCGAGTCCCATGAGCCCGCTCACCGAGCTGATGTTGATGATGCGACCGGTCCGCTGTTTGACCATCGGGCGGAGGATCGATCGAATGAAGTTGAATGCCCCCTTGAGGTTGGTGTCCAGAACGACATCCCAGTCCTCGCTCGACATCCGCATGGCGAGGGTGTCTCGGGTGATCCCGGCATTGTTGACGAGGACGTCGCATCGCCCGAAGTCCGCGAGGATTTGGTCGCCGGTTTTCTGTACGGCGTCGAAATCCGCCACGTCCACCGCATAGGGCAGTGCAAAGCCCGGCTGGATCGCGTTTATAGCATCCGCTGTTTTGACCGAGTTCGATTCCGTGCGGCTGACAACTGCGATTTTTGCGCCCTCGGCTGCGAGACGCTTCGCAATCGCTTCGCCGATCCCTCGGCCCGCACCCGTGACAATGGCAACCTGATTTTCAAATCTCTTCATAAATAGGAACCTCCAGAGGACACGGGCGAGCGGCGGTTGGAAATCTCTTTTTTGGAGAAAATGGTGAATCACGATTTCCGAGCCCTATCCACCTTGCGCGATCCGTAGGATTTATTTCACATTTTGCCGGGAAGCGGGCAGAATGCCGGTTTCCATGGATCAGGACGTGTTCTATCTCATCAACCATTCCTGGGCGCACCCCGCGCTCGATCTGGTGATGGCCGTGGCATCGAGTTGGGATTTCTGGTGGCCGTTTATGGTTATTGGCGGGTTGGCGGTTCTGGCATTCGGGGGATTCCGGGCGCGGATGATGCTGCTGGCCGTCGGTCTTTCCATCGGCTTGACGGATGCGGTGGTGGTAAATTCTTTGAAGCACCTGGTAGGGCGAACGCGGCCGCATGAGGAACTCGTTGGGGTGCGCACGCTGGATCTGGCGAAGGCGAAGCCTCGGTTCCTCTCGCTCGGAAAGCCGCTCAAAGAGGAGTATTCCCATCCCGACAAACGGCCAGTGCGCGGAAACTCATTTCCCTCCGGGCATGCCTCGAACAATTTTGCGATGGCGACGGTGGTGACGCTCTTTTATCGCAGGTGGGGATGGCTGGCGTTTCTACCGGCGACGCTCGTCTCCTACAGCCGGATTTATGTGGGTTCGCACTGGCCGGCGGATGTATTGGTGTCGTGTTTGCTTGGGGCAGGCATCGCATGGGGTGTCGTGACAGGACTCGGGTCAGCCTGGCGGAAATGGGGCGGGCGCTGGTTCCCGGGATGGTATACTGAACACCCCTCGCTCCTTGGCCGATGAGAACGAAATACCTATTCTCACTGCTGCTGCTCGTGACGGCCTTGCGCGCCGCGTGGGTAATGACCCATGAAGTGGTGCCTGCGGAGGCGTATTATTGGGCGTGTTCTCATCGCCTGGCGGCTGGATATTTTGACGGGCCTGCCGGCACGGCATTCCTAGTGAGGGCGTTCGGCGAGAACTTCGAGTTGGCCCGGTTGTTCTGGCCGGTGCTTGGGTTTTTCTGCAGTTGCACTGCCTGGCTGTTTGTGCGCCGGATTTACGATGCGGCCGTCGCGGGATGGTGCGTGGTTTTTCTCAACCTGCTGCCTGTCTTTAATACGGCGTCCGTGGTGGCCGGTCCCCTGATGCCTGCGATGGTTTCGGTGCTGGCCGGACTTGTGTTCGCGCGGGTGGCGTGGGAGGGCGCGAAATGGGCATGGTTGGGAGCTGGTGTGTTTTTCGGCATTGCGCTTCTGTTTCGTTACGAGGCGATCCTTGTGCCTGCCGGGGTCGTAGCTGCGGCGCTATTCAGTGACCGGCATAGGACGCCCGCGGATATTTTCGGCTTGCTGGCCATGGTGATCTGCAGCTTCGTCGCGCTCCTGCCCGCGCTCCTCTGGAATGCCGCGCTGGAGTGGATTCCTGTGGCTGGAGGCACGTGGAAGACAGCGTGGGAGTTTCATCCTGTGCCATTATTGGAAAGCCTCGGGAACTTTGCCATGGCGTTCTCTGTTCCTGTTTTTGTGGCTGTCGTGATCGCCTTATGCTTCCTGGTCCGCAATGCCCGTCGGCATGGCCGGGCGGTTTTTATTCTGGCCGCCTGCGCTCCTGCCTGGATTTGGGCGTTCTACATTTTGCTGCGCGGGGGAGATGCGGTTCCTGCGGGTCTGTTCGGGATTGTTCCCTTGGCTGCCTTCGCCGTCTCAGCCCTGCGGAAGAACACCCTCGCGCTCGCTATCGGAGGACTTGTTGCTGTGGTCGCGTTGCTTACGAGCGGGTATTCGCTCGCGGTGAGCGGGCAGGCCTCATGGAAATCGGTGGCCGGCTACATTCGGGATTCTGCCCGCGATTTGCCGGCTTCGGAAGGCGGCGGATTCTTTATTGCCGAGGATGCAAACCTGGCCGCTGTTTTGGGCTTTTATCTTCCGGGGGAGGGGAATTATCCGCCGGTGTTCGTGCCGGAATCGCCCGACCTTTCCAGCCAGTTCGGCCTCTGGCCATCCTACGCCGACTTTATTGAAAGCGACCGCGTCACGGACGAATACTTTCAGGAGCAAAAAGGGGTGAATCCATTCATTGGGAGAAATGCCATTTTTCTTGGACGCGATCTGCCGCAGACGATCAAGGGGGCCTTTCAAGATGTGCAACCGCTCCGCAAAATCACGACTCCCGACGGTAGGGAGTTCACGATTTTCATCTGCCTCGGGTATCAGACGCTTCCGCTTTGAGGAGCGTTCAGGCCGAGGAGGGAGATTCCGGCGGCTTATCCCAGAAATAGCGCTTCAGCAGCACCTTCAACGTGGCGGTGAGCGGGACGGCCAGCAGGGCGCAGAGAAGACCGCCGAGGATCAAACTCCACGCCAGCACCGAGAGAATCACGGTCAGCGGATGCAGCCC
>CAZSDC010000301.1:0-3150 GCA_964605515.1 uncultured Chthoniobacter sp. | reverse complement strand
TGAGCGTGTGCAATGAGTCTGTGTTGAGCCTGCGTCACGCTCGCGTCACGCTCGCAGCGGAGCTTGCCGGCCCGAGAGACGAGGCGCCGAGCCGACGCGGTGCTCCCCGCGCCGCTAGCGCGCGGGCGGGCGGCGGGCCCGTCTTGCCTCCGGGCCCGCGACTTGGTAGAACCATGGGCGTCCATACGGCCCACCCGGCCGCCATACGAAGGCCTGAAAGGATGACTATGAATAATCAGCGCCAGGCCGACATCGAGAAGCTCGTCAAAGACGAGAACGTGAAGCACATTCAGTTGTGGTTCACGGACATCCTGGGGAACCTCAAGATGGTCGAGGTCCCCGACCGCCAGCTCGCCAACGTCATTGAGAGCGGTGCGGCCTTCGACGGGTCCTCCATCTCCGGCTACGCCGAGATCGAGGAGAGCGACATCGTCGCGATGCCCGACTGGGACACCCTCAAGATCCTCCCTTGGGCCCAGGGCAGCGAGCGCACCGCCTTCGTGTTCTGCGACGTCCTCGACCGCAACTACCAGCCCTTCGAGGGCGACCCGCGCTGGGTGCTCCGTCGCCAGCTCGAGCGCGCCGAGAAGATGGGCCTCAAGATGTTCGTCGGCCCCGAGCTCGAGTACTTCTACTTCAAGGACTCCGTCACCCCCGAGCTCACGGACGACGGCGGCTACTTCGACGTCCTCCCCGCCGACCTCGGCAACGACCTGCGCAAGCAGACGATGCGCACGCTCGACAAACTCGGCATCCCGATGGAGGCCAGCCACCACGAGGTCGCCCCGTCGCAGCACGAGATCGACCCGCACTACGACGAGGCCCTGCTCATGGCCGACCGCGTCATGATCACGCGCCTCATCGTGAAGGAAGTCGCGGCCCACAACGGCGTGCACGCGACCTTCATGCCCAAGCCGATGCACGGCCAGAACGGCAGCGGGATGCACATCCACCAGTCGCTGTTCCGCGGCGAGTCCAACGCGATGTTCAGCGAGACCGACCCCGACCACCTCAGCGACCTCGCCAAGGGCTTCATCGCCGGGCAGCTCAAGCACATGCGCGAGTTCACGTCGATCCTCAACCAGTACGTGAACAGCTACAAGCGCCTGGTCCCCGGCTACGAGGCGCCGGTCTACATCAGCTGGGCGCACCGCAACCGCACCGCCCTCATCCGCGTCCCGCTCTACGTGCAGGGCAAGGAGAGCACCGTGCGCGCCGAGGTCCGCAACCCCGACCCGGCCGCCAACCCGTATCTGGCATTCGCCGTGCTGCTGGCCGCCGGCCTCGACGGCATCGAGAACGACTACGAGCTGCCGCCGAGCGTCGAGCCGAACATCTACAAGATGACCTCCGACGAGCGCGAGACGATCGGCCTCGGCGCCCTGCCGAACAACCTCTTCGAGGCGATCCAGGCCACGCAGGAGAGCGAGCTCGTGCGCCGCACCCTCGGCGACCACGTCTTCGACCGCTTCGTGACCAACAAGCTCAACGAGTGGTACGAGTACCGCGAGCAGGTCACGGACTGGGAAGTCCGCAAGTACTTCTCGAAGCTCTGAGCCGCACGCACCTCTGAAGACCCCGGACGGGGCCGGCGCCACACCAGGTGGCTCCGGCCCCGTCCGCCATTTGCCGGCTCCGTCGCGGCGCCGCGGCCCCGCAGGATCGCGCCGGGCTCTCAACTCGCGCCGCATCGCGCCGATAGGGAGAGTGGAAGCCTCGTCCCGGGAGCCCGTATGAACCACACCGTCAGCACCTCCGGCCGCCCCTCGGCGCCGAGTGCCCGCGTCCTCAGCGCCCGGCCGGCCCGCCTCGCGGCCGCCGGCCTCACCCTCGTCACCCTCACCGCCGTCCTGCTGCTCGTCTGGGTGGCGACCGCCGAGGCGTCTGTCTGGGTCATCCCGGCGGCGAGCCGCGCCTACCCGACCTCACCGCCCGGCTCGAGGGCGGAGATCGCGATCGATGCCGCCCAGAACGAGTACCAGGGCGTCCAGGTGTGCCTCCGCGGCGGCCAGCGGACGGTGCGCTTCAGCTGGAGCAGCGACAGCGACCCGGTGATCGTGCAGAACACGACTCTGAACCGCGTCTACTACGTCAAGGTCACCACGCCGACCACCGACCTGCACTCGAAGCCGGGCTGGTACCCGGACCCCGTGGTGCCGGTGAGCTTCGGCAGCGGCATGGACGTCCCGGGACGCTACAACCCCGGACCCACGACCCCGTTCTACCTGCTGACCCACGTGCCCAGCGGCACTCCGACCGGCTACCACGTCGCCGTCCTGCACGTCGAGAACGGCGCCGAAGTCGTCGACGTCCGCTTCACGCTGCGCGTCTGGGACTTCGGCTGGGACAGGATCAGCACCCACTCCGCGTTCGCCGTCAGCCAGCAGAACATCGAGGCGAGCGTCAAGGGCAAGGTCTACTTCGGCGGCGAGGGCAAGCAGCGCCTCCTCCTCGCCTTCTACGGCATGATGGCGCAGCACGGCATCTCGCCGACCTTCATCGGCTTCCTGCCGCAGGTCGCCAACTCGGGGGCCACCGCGACCGGCGACTGGGCGAACAAGGTGTCGCCCTTCCTGAACGACGACGGGCTCGACCTGCTCGACAACCAGTTGCCGCTCCTGCGCTGGTTCCCCTGGGGCAGGTCGCAGAGCCCTTCGACCTCCGCGATCGAGACGTTCCTCACCCAGATGACCCGCGCCTACAAGGAGCACGGCTGGCAGAAGAAGGCCTACCTCTACGTGCTCGACGAGACCACGCACGCCTCCGAGGAGCGGCAGGCCGAGCGGTACGCGCAGATCGCGCACAGGGCCTCGGCCAAGTCGGGCTACCGGGTCCGGTATCTCCTCACCGACGACCCGCGCCCACACTCCCTGGGCGGCGTGAAGACCGCCAACACGTTCCTCAACGACGACGTGGACATCTGGGCGTTGCGCTACTACTACTACTTCGGTCGCATCCCCCCCGTGCGTAATCTCCAGGCGCGCAGCAACCCGCCGGAGATCTGGTGGTACTCGTACCCGAACGGGTCCGTGGGCAAGACGCCGTCGTTCGTGATCGACAAGCCGCACATCGACTCGCGCGCCTGGGGCTGGCTCATGGAGAAGTGGAACATCGACGGCCTCCTCAACTACGGCTTCAACAGCTGGCGCA
>CAZSDC010000300.1:0-3171 GCA_964605515.1 uncultured Chthoniobacter sp. | reverse complement strand
GCGGCGAACTCAGCCGTGGCCGCATCCGCGCTCGTGTCCGTGGCGATCGCCGCGTCGTCGTCGACGCGGAAGCAGACGCTCGTGTCGGAGTGGCGCTGCGCCCGCACGCGGATCTCGTGGCCGGCCACGGTGTTGGCGCCGGCCCTCAGCGGCTCCACGCGGACCCGGTCGAGGTCTTCGAAGTCGACCGGGTTGTACGGCCTGCGCAGGAGCCCTGCGACGGCGGCCTCGGGGTCGACGCCGGTGATCGCCTGCTCGGGCGGGTGGATCACGATGTCGCGTCCGGGGAGCACGCCGGAGAGGTAGGCGAGGCCGCAGACGTGATCGAGGTGGTAGTGACTCAGGAGGAGGTGGACCTCGGTGACATCGGCCACCAGCGGCGCCTGCTCCGCGTCCAGCAGCCGTCGCAGGCCGGTGCCGGCGTCGAAGATGAGGAGTGACGACCCGGAGCGGGTGGCGAAGCACGTCGTCTCCCGGCGGCCCCGCGGCATCCAGCCCATGGTGCCGAGCAGCGTGATGTCCATGTCGTCCCTGCCTTTCTCGGCGCCGGTGTCCCAACGAGTGTGTACTCTCCGGGCCGACGGTACAATCCCAGTAGAGGGCGCTCGCTCGCGGGCGCTCCGCGGCTGGGGAGGCGACATGAACGCGACCAGCGATGTGGTGGCGGACGATCTCGAGCTCAGCGAGGTGGGCCGTGACCTGTGGGAGGCCTGCCTCCCGCATCTGACCGCCATGCTTGCCGGTGACGAGGCGGCCTTTGTCGCCGCGATCGAGGGCGCCTCACGAAGCGCCGGCCTGAGCCAGAGCGCTCCCGTGACGGCGCTGCTCGACGCCTTCAGCGACGGGAGCGCCCAACTCCGCGGCAGGATCCTCGCCGACGGCGGCACGGGCGCGGAGGCCGCCGCACGACGCCTCCTCGCGGTCGAGCACGTGGCCCTCACCCGCATCGCCTCCGGCTACTCGTCCGGGCTCGAGGAGACCATCACCCGGCTGCGTCACCTGGCCGATGAGTCGTCGCCGCTCGACCCCGACACCGGCGCGATCAGGCCGAGAGAGCTGGGAGAGCGACTTTCGCTCGAGGTGGAGCGCTGCCAGCGCATGGACCTCTCGCTCGGCCTGCTGGAGCTGGCGATCGGCGCGGAAGAAGGATCCGGCTCCGCGACCCGCCCGGACCGGCACGGCGCGCTGCACGAGATCGGCGAGTGCCTGCGTGACAACCTGCGGCGCTACGACAGCGTCGGGCTCACCGGGGACGGCGCGTTCCTGCTCGTGCTGCCGGACATCAGTCGCCGAGGGCTGGCCGGGGCAGCGGAGCGGCTGCGCCGGGAGCTTGGCGCTTGTGCCGGGCAGAGCCCGCCTCCGGCCCTGGTCTTCGCGCTGGCGCACTACGACTTCGTCGACGTGAACGCGACGGAGATGCTCGACGGCCTCAAGCGGAGCATGCACGAGGCGCGCAGCGCCAACCAGCCGATCGCCTGGTCGTGACGCCGGCGGCGCTCGTCTGGCGCCGCCGGCCGGACGATCAGTCCTCGACGGGGCGTCCCAGCGCCGTCGCGGCCTTGCGCACCATCTCGCGCTCGTTTGGATAGGTCATCAGCCGGAGCGCCTGGCGCAGGCGCACCCAGCGCGCCTCGCTGACCTCGTGATCGTGGCGCGCGGTGTCGCCGCCGGTGGCGCGCACGAGGAAGTAGTGCACGGTCTTGTGGATGCGCCCGCCCTGCTCGCGCGAGTAGAAGGAGTAGTCGATCGAGCCGAGCTCCTGCTCTACCACGCCCTGGAGGCCGGTCTCTTCGGCGACTTCGCGCAGGGCCGTCTCGGGGAGCGTCTCGCCTTCTTCGACCCCACCTTTGGGGAGGCCCCACACGGAGCGGCCGGTCGGCCTGATCAGGCACACCTCGACGCCGCCGTCCGTGCGGACGACGACCCCGCCGGCAGATGTCCGTTCGCGTGATCCAGGCATGGTCCACAGCCCTCCTGAGGCGGGCGGCTCGTTCCGCGTAGTATATCTTTCTGAACGGCCGCGGCCGCTCGGTGAGCGGCCTGCCGCGGCCGTCTTCTGAGGAAGGGATCCGGGGTGTTCGCCGCGCTCGGGCGGTTCTCGTACCGCCGCCGCAGACTGATCGTCGTGCTCTGGTCGCTGGCGTTCGCCGCCGGTGTCGTCGCGAGCCTCAGCGTCGCCGCGCAGCTCAAGGGCGGCGGCTTCACCAATCCCTCGTCGCCCTCGCAGCAGGGCCAGCGGCAGATGCAGGAGCGGCTCGGCTTCGGCCCCTCGAGCCTCACGATCGTCTTCTCGAGCGACACTCTCTCGGCGCGCAGCCCCGCGTTTCAGGCGCAGGTCGAGGAGGCCCTCTCCGGCGTCCGGGACGCCGGCCTCGAGGGCCTCACCCGCGTGCGCACGGCGACGAACACCGGAGACGCCGGATTCATCGCGGGCGATGGCACGGCGGCGTTTGTCGCGCTCGAGTTCGACGGCACGACCGAGCAGGTGCAGGAGCAGATCCCGGCGCTGCGCCGGGCGCTGAAGAAGACGCAGCTGACGACCCACCTGACCGGCGATCCCGCCGTGTACGCGGAGCTCGAGCAGCGCTCGGCCGAGGACCTGCGCAAGGCCGAGAGCTACACCTTCCCCATCGCCATCCTGGTACTCGTCCTGATCTTCGGCACCCTCGTCGCCGCGAGCCTGCCCGTGATCGGCGGCGGCATGGCCGTCACCGTCACGCTCGGCTGCTTCTGGCTGCTCGCGCACGTGACGGACATCTCGGTGTTCGCGCTCAATGTGGCCACGCTGCTGGGGCTGGCCGTGGGCATCGACTACGCGCTCTTCATGGTCGGCCGGTTTCGTGAAGAGCTCGCGGCCGGCCGCACCGTCGCCGAGGCGGTCGAGACGACCGTGGAGTTCGCCGGTCGTTCGATCTTCTTCAGCGGCGCCACCGTCATCGTCGGCCTGCTCGGCCTGATGAGCATCCCCTACATGTCGATGCGCTCGATGGGGCTCGGCGGCGCGCTCGTGGTGTCCTTCAGCGTGCTCGCCGCCCTGACGCTTCTGCCGGCCTTGCTCGGGATGTTGGGGCCGCGCGTGGACTCGTGGCGCGTCATCGGCCGCAGGGGCGGCGACAGCCGCTTCTGGCGGCGCTGGAGCGACTGGGTCATGCGGCACCCGATCCCCGTGCT
>CAZSDC010000299.1:0-3224 GCA_964605515.1 uncultured Chthoniobacter sp. | reverse complement strand
TCTTATGCCCCTGTTCCATCAGATGGCGGGCCGCCATTCGCCCGATTTCCCGGTCATCGATTCCGACAGTGGGAAGTCCGCGAAACCCGTGCCCTCCATACAGGTTGATCACCGGAAAAACAGCCATTTTGGCGGCAGCCCAGAGATCCGGCCTCCCAAACTCTCCGATTCCACCTGAAAAAAAGCCGTCGGTTCTGGCCAGGTCCTCCAGAACATTGTCCTGGGTGCAGTGGATGAACGCCCAGTCCTTGGTCGGCCGCGCATACTGGAGCACGCCGATCTTGAACAACTCCACCTCGCGATCATAGGAGTTGAAAAGGAGTGCAATAACTTTTCGCTTCAGTGCGGATTTTCTCATGGGAGGAATTGCCGCTCCGAAACCGTGCGCCACCTGTAGTAAGGCGCGAGGTTTTTTGTGTAGTTGGCGGGCACGGTGAAGTCCGGGATCGCCGTGTCGTTGGGATCCACATATCGCTCGATGCCCGCGCTGCCGCGATATTCCGAGACGACCTGGTCGGTCGCCTCGTTCCATGTCGCCCAGTCGGCCGCCGTGCTTCTGCCGGAAGATACCTGTTTCAGCGCCTGGACCCGCATGTGCACGGTGAAGGTGTTGGATTTGGTGGTGATGCGGGAGTAGATCTGGTCGTATGGGGATTCGCGCAAGTTATCGCCGGTGAGTGTCTTGTCGTCCCACCAGGCCGCCGTGGCGTCGTATCTGGCAAGCGCGGTTACCCCGGACGGCCCCGCCGGAGTTGCCGCAGTCGCGTTGGGCTGCTTGGAAGGAACCAGGAAGATCGAGCAGACTTCCGAGGCGGAGTGATAAATATCGTTAGACTTGAATCGCTTATCCGCCATGCCCGCCAGCACGGCATCCACGTCGATATTGTAGCGCCAGGAGGGGTTGGTAGAGGAAGTCGGCAGAACGATGTCTTGACGCTTGTAGCTTCCAGCCATGGAATCGGGAAGAGCGGCCATTTTGAGCGCCTTGAGCACCGCGTAGATCCCCGTGCTTCGCGTGATGTAGTTGAACGGCGCAATCCGGTGGTTGAGGTTCACTTTTCCGGATGTGGAAAACGGTTCGCTAATCGCATAAGGCTCGACCACGGGCATCCAAAAGTTATCCAAGAAAAGATGATCTGGAGCCGTGGGGAATGGTGGGCGGGCATTGGGCCCCGGCCCAACGGTGCCAACGACTGCCAACCCCGGATGGTTGTTTTTAGCCGGCGGGTTGGGGCAAAAAAGAAGTGTTTGCCAGGGGGCCTGGGTGCCGGTTGCGCCCACGCTGGAAAGCGGGGTGATCCCGGACGGAAGTGACCCGAACAGAACGGGAGAGGAAACCTGCCGGTTGGGTGAAAACGAAGTGATTGAGGCCGTCGAGGTGATATCAGTGTTGTTAGCCGGAAAATAGACGTTGAAATATTCGGCGTTTTTGCCGTTAGGATCTGAGGAGAACCCTTGTTCGCCGAGATTAATATAAGGCCCGTCAAAAATACTCCCGACACCGGTATTCCAGTCGCCCGGGTTGCCACCGGAAAGGGTGGCGGAAGTCATACCTAATGGGGCGTTTCCTAATGCTCCAGTGAAGGTCAGATTAACCAGTTTCCCCAAAAACTCTGTTAATGGCCGGTTTTGTTGACGAGTCCATCCGCCAGGATTTGTCGTATTTAGTGTGTTCGAATAGGCGAGCGAGGAGCGATAGGTGCCGCTTGGTCGCGCCGCGGCTCCGCACGCTTGCATGAGACTGGCATTGGTGTAACCCGGAAATGCCGTGAAGAAGGAACTGGGGACATTCCTCAGCCCGGCAAGGACCCTCACATCCCCACGCGCAGGCCCTGCCGGATCAAGATAGACGCTCCGCATGACATCCCCCCGACGGATAACAACCGGCGGATTCGTCGCGCCGACCCAACCGTATGGGTTGCCTTTGTAGCAGTGCAATCGCTTGTCGAAATCGCGGCTGTCTCCATCCGTTCCTGAAAATCCCGCATAAAAGGCCGCCTTTGTCCGGTCGGTCTCCATAATGGCGGAATCAAAATCAGGCCCGCCCGCGTCGCCCGCAGCAAAAGTCGATCGCGTAATAAAGGGGACGGGCAGGGTGGACGGAGGAAAGCTCACATCGATTTCCTGAATATAGTCGTTCGCGGCAAAGGTGTTTCCGGTTCCGGGAAAAACGCGGATTTTCAGAGTTCCCCCGCTGAACGCCATGGTTGTCGGAGTTACCGACGGGCGCAGGTCGGTGTAGTTTCCCGATGAATCGAGGCCGAATCGCCCGGGCTGGGCTGGCGACTCAAGAGGAACCGAAGATCCAATAAACGGGAAGACTTGCAGACCGGCATCGTTGTTTGCTGTCGTTAAAGTCACGCCTGTGGAGTTGCCGGCGCTGCGGGCATAGGTTGCATCGCCGTTTCCAAACCCGAACATCATTTGGTTTTCAATCCCGAATTCCGGTTGAGTCGATCTTTTGCTGTTACTCCGCGTGATCAGGGTCGCATTGTCCTTGCTCGGGAAACCGAGGTTTACGGTGGAACTCCCGCTGGTAACCTGGAAATTGTCGAGCCCCTCGATTTGGTAGCGCACCGCCGGTGCCATGTCCGGCTGTCCGGGCACCGGATTGATCGTAACCAGAAAAACGAAGGCGCGGATGCCGGTGGTTTGAGGATCGCCGACCCCGTTGTATTTTCCAGCATCGTCCGCAACGTCATCCGGCAGACCGTCCCCCCCGGGAGTCGGGGTAAATAGTGGCGCAGCGCCAAGCGTTGTGGTGTCCTTCCACCCGGTCGCCATGAAGACAATGACGACCTCCGTGATCGTCGGGAAGCGGCCGATGCCCTTCACCTCTGTGCCTCCGAGCGTCGTGCGGGCGGGCACCACAGTCCCAAGGCCAATTGGATTATTCGCACTCCCGCTTGGCCCGTAGGGCGCATACGAATACGACGGGCTCAGTGCCCGGCTGGTCGTGTTGACGAGCGACCTGACGGTATCGAACATCTCGACGAGGATCTGCGGGAGAGTCCCGTTTTTGTATTTATCCGAAAGCGCTGCCCCGAATCCCGGCACCTGCTGTTGCGTGGCATTGAGCAGGTATTTAAGGAGCGCGTCATTCCGGGCCTGAGTGACATCGGCTGTGGTGGACTGCGAGGATCCCGGAATATCATCGCTTGCCCACTCTGAGACGCGTTGGAAGTAATAGGGGAACGAATTGTTCGTGGTGGTGGAGGCGAATG
>CAZSDC010000298.1:0-3249 GCA_964605515.1 uncultured Chthoniobacter sp. | reverse complement strand
GCGCGGCGTCGGTCGAGATGCCGCCGAAGGGTTTGATATTCGAGCTGAAATGGACATTCATCTGTCGGCTGATCCATTCGAGCAGGGCTTTGACGTCGTTCGGTGTCCGCGTCCAATCCTCGGCATCGGCGGATCGGATCTTCGTGAGGAGGACCGGAGGCTGCGGGGGATTTTTTTTCTCCTGCCGCTTTTGAGGCACGACCGGATACGGGAGAGGGGGCATGCCCTCGGAGGATGAAACCTGGGCGGGTTTCGGTTTCGGCTGTTCCAGCGGAGGGGGAGCAGGGGGCGTCGGCCCCGCCAAGAGGTGCGAGAGAGGCATGACTGCTGCCGCGAGGGCGATCAGCCATGACTTTTCGCTGGGGACCTTTGGAAGCATGACGGGAAACCAACCTAGAACATGCTCAGTCGGGCAGCAAGGGGATTTGGCCGCTTGCGTCGCCCGGGCTGGCCGGGCATCAGGCTGCAGCCGCCTTGCCGCTGGCGGAAAGGAGTCGACTGTAGAGAACAATGTGGTGCTTTGCGGCAGCGTCCCAGGAAAAATCCGCGGACCGCGCGGCTTCGACCAGGGGCGCGAGATCGGCGGTCCTGGAAGCGCGGCCAACCGCATCCCGCAGGGCCTCGACGGTATTCTTGTAAAAGACAAAGCCGTTCCCCCCGCCGGTGACCGGGTCGAAGTCCTGAACAAGTTGCCGGAGTCCGCCACAATGTGCGGCAATCGGTAGAACCCCGTTCCTGAGCGCAAGCATGAGCAACTCGCCGCCGGGCTCGACCGGGCCGGGAAGGATTAAGAATTCCGAAGCCGAGAGGGCGAGGTGGAAAAGCGGGGCATCCACCTCGGGAAGATTGGCGAACCGCCCGGTATGCCGCCGCACAGCGATCTCAAGCGACTGCCGGTGGGCGGGTTCGACCGGGCCGAGCAGGACGACCCGCGCGTCATCCGAAGGCAGGCGGTCCAGCGTTTCAAGCAGTAGCCCGATCCCGGCGCCGCGCGTAGCGGAAGAATCGGCGAGGAAGATGCGTCCGCCAGGCAGCAGTCCGCCCCGTTTCGCGAGTTCGTTCCGTGCTGCGACTTTTTCTGTGGCAGGAAACACCGGCCACGCGGATTCTTTCAAGCCATCCGGGATGCCTTCGAGCTTGTGGCTCTGCTCGCGCAGCACGCTTTCCAAGCCGCACCCATATTCCGGGGTCTGCATTTCGGCCACGTAACGCCGGCCCGGTAGGACGACGGAATCCGCGAATAAAATCCCCGCCTTCAGGCAGTTCATGCTCCCGAAAAACTCGAGCCCGCGCGCGGAGAAATATTCTCCCGGCAGGTTCGTGAGCCCGAAGTCGTAGCTCCAGAAATTTCCCTGGTATTCGAGGCCGTGCGGCGTGAGCACGGTCACCGCCGGCAGGCGCTGGTCCTTGGCAAAAACCGGGAGCAGGGCCGTCTGCCACCCGTGCACGTGTACGACATCGGGGGCCAGCTTTTTGGCCAGTTCGAGCACGCATTTGGTGAAGAAGATGAAGCGCGCGGAGTTATCCTGGTAGTCGCGGTCGTCCGCCCCGTAGAGGCCGGTGCGGTCGAAAAACTCGTCGCGGGCCACAAAGAGGACCTGGACGCCGCCCGGGGCTGCCGCCTCGAAAATTTCCGCAGGCAGCTTTGCCGGGCCGACCGGAACCGAAAACTTCAGCTTCGTGCGCTTGGTCTTGACCGATTTGTCCTCGCGCACGCAGCGGTAATACGGCAGGACCACCGACACCTCGTGCCCCGCCTCGCGCACATGCGCCGCAAGGGCGAGCATCTCGTCGGCAAACTCGCCTGTTCGCGCAAACGGGGTCATCTCGCTCGCGGCCATCAATATCCTCATGCCCGCATTCTCCAACACCCTGCCGCCCGGAGTCGAATGAATTTGATCCCGCTGGCGGAGAAAGATGCCGACACAATACACAGGTGAAAAATGCCACCCCCCCGGCCATGACAGTTTTATCGGTAGCTGAGACGAGCGACTCGAAGAGGCTCGTCGCGTCGCATCGAAGGGGGGCAGGTTCTTTCATGATGACATGAAAGCAATTTTCATTTCTGTTCAAGGCATGTTGCACCCGCAAGAAACTTGCGACAATGGCGAGCGCTCCTATGGATGCCCATGCCACTTGAGCGGACGGCGACAGCTCTCTCTACCATGAGCGGCTCTAACTGGCTGATTGAGCGGGCGGAGGCGGACAAAGCGTTGGGGCGGATTCTGGATTCCGAAGCGCGGAGCGGCGGTGCGGTGGGCGAGATCTCTGAACCTGCGCAGCCGTTTGTTGCGGCCCTGCTGGCCGAACGGCTGGCCGGGCGTGTGTGGGTCGTTTGCCCGGATGTCCGGCGGCAGGAGGATTTTGCGACGGAGATGGCGGCGTGGTGCTCGAGGGTCCGGCTTTTTCCGGAGCTGGAATTGCCGTCGGGGGACGCGCTTCCGGACCCGGAGACGGCGTCCGAGCGGCTTGAGTTGCTGCGGGCGCTTTCGCGGTCCGGCGGCTGCGAGGTGGTGGTGATCCACAAGGCCCAGTGGGATTCGCACGTCCCGGCGAAAAGCGTGCTGACGCGGGACATTTTTGAGTTGAAGGCGAAGCAGGAAATCGGGATCGAGCGCGTGGTCGGACGACTCGAAAAGGCCGGCTACGAACAGGCCCCGCAGGTGACCGCCCGCGGGCAATTTGCGAGGAGGGGAGGGATCGTTGACGTCTTCTCCTGGCAGGCCCCTCGGCCGTTCCGCGTCGAGTGGTTCGACGAGGAAATCGAGTCGCTGCGCGAGTTCGATTTGGATACGCAGGGCTCGGTCGGATCGGTCGCGGCCATCGAGATCCTCGTGGCGAAGCGTGGCGTGGAGGAAGCCACGCTCCGGGATTACCGCGACGAGGAAGACGCGATCATCGATGTCGAGCCGGATGGTCCGCCCGAAGGAGTTTTTCTTGGAAGCGGATCGCTGCCTGATCTGGCTGCAACGATCCCGTTTTACCCGGTTCCCTTTGCTGAGTTCGGAGCCGGCGACCTTATCCTCGACGAGGTCAAGCGCAGCCGGTTTTTCGACCAGCTCCGGGAATGGTCGGCGCAGGGGTGGGAGATCGCGTTCGCCTGTAACAACGAGGGCGAGAGCGAGCGGTTCCGGGAGCTGGCGGACGATTTTCATTTCGATGCCTCGCGGCTGAAATTTCTACCGGTTCCCGCGACGCGCGGGTTCATCTGCCCGCAGGCGAAGCTGGCGCTGCTGGCCGACGCGGAGA
>CAZSDC010000297.1:0-3259 GCA_964605515.1 uncultured Chthoniobacter sp. | reverse complement strand
TCCAGTTCGCCTACGCGATCGGCCACCCGAATCCGGTGAGCATCCACATCGACACCTTCGGAACCAACAAGGTGGATGAGCAAAAAATCGAGCGCGCCGTGACCGCAGTCTTCAGCTTCAAGCCAGCCGACATCGTGAAGCAGCTCAACCTGCTCCGCCCGATCTATTCGCGAACAACCAACTACGGGCACTTTGGCAAGGACGATCCCTATATCACGTGGGAACGCACGGACAAGACTTCGGCTCTCAAGAAAAGTATCAAATAGGTGATTCAGTTTTCAGTGATTCAGTTTTCAGGAAAGACATGGCTTACCATTCGTTCGAAGAATTGGATGTGTGGCAACGTGCCTGCCGGCAGAGCGTCTCGATTTATCATGAATTCGATGCGTGCAGAAATTATTCCCTGAAAGACCAAATCGAACGGGCGGGGCTCTCGGTGGCATCAAACATCGCCGAGGGAAGCGAAAGAAACTCCGCCTTGGAATTCCAGCGTTTCCTAAATATTGCCCTCGGCTCAAACGGTGAACTCCGGACCCAGCTCCACATCTCCAAGAAACTCGATCTCATCACCCCAAAGACTTTCAACACCCTGATATCCGAATCCAAAGAAATCTCCGCTATGCTCCGAGGCCTCTGGCGATCCCTTGAAGACCGCAAACCAAGCGCTCATAAATCCACATAGCTTCCATCCCAAAATCTGAACACTGAAAACCGAACACTGAAAACTTATATGAAAAAATCCCGCACCGCCACTGCTGCCGCCGTCCTCGCCGAGGTCGCTGGAGCGACCGCTAATCTCGCCAAATATTCCGCCGCCACTCCGGCCGGAAAAGATTACATTGTCTCCGACATCGCGCTCGCCGAATGGGGGCGCAAGGAGATCAGTGTCGCCGAGCATGAAATGCCGGGCCTCGTTTCGCTCCGCAAGAAATACGGCAAGCAGCAGCCGCTGAAGGGCGTCCGGATCACCGGGTCGCTGCACATGACAATCCAGACGGCAGTGCTCATCGAGACACTGGTCTCGCTCGGGGCTGCCGTCCGCTGGGCGAGCTGTAATATTTTCTCGACCCAGGACCACGCCGCGGCCGCGATCGCTGCGACCGGAACGCCGGTCTTTGCCTGGAAGGGTGAAAGCTTGGAGGAATACTGGGAGCTAACGCTGAAGGCCGTGACTTTCCCCGGCCAGCTTGGCCCGCAGCTCGTCGTTGATGACGGCGGCGACGTGACGCTTCTGATCCACAAAGGTTACGAGCTCGAAAAAGGTGACAAGTGGGCCTACCAGCCCAGCGACAACCATGAGGTCTCCGTGATCAAGGCCCTCCTTCGCCGGGTCGCCAAGGAGCGCCCTGGCTTCTGGACCAAGGTCGCCAAAGCCTGGAAGGGCGTCTCCGAGGAGACGACCACCGGCGTCCACCGCCTCTATCAGATCGCTGAGCAGGGTAAGCTCCTGGTTCCTGCGATCAACGTCAACGACTCGGTCACAAAGTCAAAATTCGACAACCTCTACGGCTGCCGCGAATCACTTGCCGACGGGCTCAAGCGCGCGACCGACGTGATGATCGCCGGCAAGGTTGCTGTCGTCTGCGGATACGGCGACGTCGGCAAGGGCAGCGCCCACTCGCTGCGTGCCTACGGGGCCCGCGTGGTTGTTACTGAAATCGATCCGATCAACGCCCTGCAGGCCGCAATGGAGGGTTTCGAGGTCAACACGATCGAGAGCACGCTCGGGGTCGGCGACATCTACGTCACCACCACCGGCAACAAGGACATCATTACGCTCGAACATATGCTCGCCATGAAGGACCAGGCGATCGTCTGCAATATCGGACACTTCGACAACGAAATCCAAGTGGACCAGCTCAATAAGCATAAGGGAATCCGCCGCGTCACCATCAAGCCGCAATACGACCGCTACTACCTGCCCGGCGGAAAGAAGAGCATCTACATGCTCGCCGAAGGACGTCTCGTCAACCTCGGCTGCGCGACCGGGCACCCGAGCTTCGTGATGTCGAACTCGTTC
This sequence comes from uncultured Chthoniobacter sp., assembly GCA_964605515.1. Taxonomy (GTDB): domain Bacteria; phylum Verrucomicrobiota; class Verrucomicrobiia; order Chthoniobacterales; family Terrimicrobiaceae; genus QYQL01. The sequence goes on along the minus strand of CAZSDC010000297.1, from coordinate 1,239 downwards.
ACGAACCAGACTCTCGCCCAGATTGACCTCTGGCAGAACAAGGACAAATACAAAAAGACCGTCTATCGTCTGCCCAAGAAACTCGACGAGGAAGTCGCCCGCCTCCACCTTGGAAAAATTGGTGTCGTCCTCACGAAGCTCACCAAATCCCAGGCCGAATACCTCGGAGTGCCGCTCGAAGGCCCTTACAAGCCCGAGCACTACCGGTATTGACCCAAAAACCTCCGGCGGGATTTTAACGGAAGAAAATCTTTCCGCGCCGAGCAGGGGCTGGACTCGTGGCATGGGCATCTCTGCCCATGCCTTGCAAGCTCTGGAAACCGGTATTACGGATTCGGGCTGGGGGCAGGGCTCGAGGAGGCGCTGGCAGCGCGGCTCACCTCTGCGACCACTTCGTCCGTAATGTCGAGCCCGGGATCGTTGGCAAGAATCGTAATGTCATTTCTGATCTGCACGATGCCGAGTCCCTTGCTGGTGGCGATATTCAAAGCCACAGGCTTGATCTCCTCACGAAATCGGCCGATGAGGGCCCCCCGCTTGGTGTTGAGTTCCTGCTGGGCTTGCTGCTGTTTTTGTTGGAACTGCTGGTTGAGCGAGCGAGCGAGTTCAGCCAGCTTTTGCTTGTCCGCCTCGGAAGGCTTGCTTCCGAGTGAGGTTTTGAGATGGTCAATTTGTTCCTGGTAGTCCTTTTGTGAAGCTGTCAGCTGGTCTTTCAACTGGGCTCCGGCTTCCCTTAGTTCTGCTAGGATTGCTGCTTCCCGTCCGAGCCGCTTGGCAGCTGCGTCCAGATCAATAATAGCCGCACCGCCTTTGGCCGGGGCAGGGGTCGGTGGTGGGGTGGGCGCCGGTGCGGGCGATGGAGCCGGACCGCAGCCGGCAATCGCCAGAGTCAACAAAGTGAACAGCGTTGTCGTGTGGAGTTTCATAGATTCAGCGGCTCATGATGACGGCAAACGGAGAGGATTTCCAGAGAATCCTCCCGAGGGGCGAACTGCCGGAAACCGGATCCCTCAGAACTTGAAGTTGAGGCCGGTGCTGAGCGAGTGGCTGATGTAGTCTTGGCGGCCGAAGTCGGCGTTGTAGTAGAAGTAGGCGTTCCAGTTCGGCCCGAACTGGGCGGAGATCCCGGCTCCGGCGAAGACGGCATCACGGGCTGGAGCGCTTGTGATGGTGTCGAACGACGCGCCCCCTCCCCCGTTGAGGCTGGAGCCGATATTTCTCGGGTTCTCCAGGAACTCG
>CAZSDC010000296.1:0-3266 GCA_964605515.1 uncultured Chthoniobacter sp. | reverse complement strand
GGTTCGGCGAGCGCACGAAAAACATGGCCAGCGGGATTTTTCTGGCGACCCGCGTCCTGGGCATCGGAGTGCGCCTCTACCTCGGCGGCGTGATCCTTGTCGTCGTCTATCGCTATATTTTTCCCGGCTCGGAGATCACGCTCTGGACGTATTTCTGGGGCATCGTTTTTGTCACGCTGATCACCACGCTCTACACCGCGGCCGGCGGAATCAAGGCGGTCGTCTGGACTGACCTCATCCAGGCCTGCCTGATGATCGGGGCGATCCTGTTTTCGATCGTCGCTGTCCTTCACGACATCCCCGGAGGAATGCGGACCGTGCACGAGCAACTCGCCGGGCAGAACCTATCCATGTTCCAGACCGGCTGGGATGCCACGAAGCCGTTCGGCGAGGCTCTGAGCGGTATGCTGCAGACCGAATACACGATCTTTGCCGCAATCATCGGCATCACGTTTTTCACCATGGCCACGCACGGAACCGATCAGGACATGGTGCAGCGCATGCTCACGGCTGAGAATACCGCCAAGTCCCGGTTTTCTCTGGTTCTGAGCGGATTTGCGGACATCCCGATCGTTCTATCGTTCCTGACGGTCGGCCTCCTCCTCTGGGTGCGCTACCAGATCCACCCCGACCCATCGCTTCCGCCGGAGGACAACGAGATTTTTGCGCACTACATCGTCAACGAGATGCCGGTCGGGATCCGCGGGCTCATCATCGCAGGGGTCTTTGCCACGATGATGGGGTCCACATCCGCCGCGCTCAACGCGCTCGCCACATCGTTCATCAAGGATTTCTACCAGCCTTATATCCGGCCGTCCGCCACAGACCGTGAAGCGGTGAGGGCTGCACGATGGGCGACATCGGTTTTCGGGGTCCTGATGATTGCGGTTGCCACGGTCTCAGCCTACACGGTGATGCACACCAACATCACGATCATTCCGCTCGCGCTGGGGATCCTCGGCTACACTTATGGAGCTCTGCTTGGAGTGTTTCTCCTCGGCGTTCTGACGCGCACGCGCGGCAACGACCGGACAAATGTTCTTGCCATGATCATCGGGATCCTGGCCGTGCTCGTGCTCTGCAAAGTTGCCGTCCCCCTTTGGGAGACTACCGGTAGCGCCGGTGAGGTGGTGAAGCACGCGTTCCGGTTCGGGATCCTGCTGCCGGAATGGTGGCCGGCTATCGCCTGGCCGTATTTCGTGTTCATCGGCAGCGCGGTGACGTTCCTGCTGGGCGTTCTCTTCCCTACCGGCACTGGCACCCGGATTGGAACCGATCGGAAAATCCCCGCCAGCACTTGATCCGAGGACGGCGGGTTTTGAGGTCAAGATAAAATCTCATTTCCCGAAACATTTATCCTTCAAAATCCGGAGTTTTATCTTGAGCCATCGCCCCCGGTGTTTCTATCTTCGCCCTCCCACCCGATCACAACGGGATGCTGGCCAAGAAAACTTTCTGAACTCACTCTCCTGGAACAAAGCATGATCACAGAGACGAAGGACATTTGGTCGGAGGTTTCCACCCGGATCCGCGGGCGTGTGAGCGCGGACGGCTACGAGCGGTGGTTTTCAGGCGTCACTGCGGCGTCGCTCGACGGAGACTCGATCACGCTCTGCGTGCCGAATCCGATCCACCAGTTTTTCATCGAGAGCAACTACCTTCCCATCCTGGAGGAGTCGGTTCGCGAGGTCGTTCCCTCGGTGAATGCCGTGCATTTTTCGACCGTATCGCCCGAGAACGAAATGCCGGTGCGCCAGATCCCAGCGACCAGGGTCGCGAAGGAAAAATCCGCTCCCGCAAACACAGCCGGGATGAACACGCGCAACACGTTCGACTCCTTCGTGGTCGGCTCGAATAACCAATTTGCGCACTCCGCAGCGATGGCCGTGGCCAAAGCCCCGTCGAGAACTTACAATCCCCTTTTCATTTATGGCGGCAGCGGTCTGGGAAAAACCCATCTGCTTCAGGCGATCGGTCACCACGTGATTGGCACGAACAAAGCCGCAAAAGTCGTTTACCTTTCGAGCGAGCAGTTCACGAATGAATTCATCGATGCGATCCAGCACGCGACGCTCGTGAAGTTCCGGAAGAAATATCGCAACGCCGATGTCCTCATGATCGATGACATCCAGTTCTTTGCCGGCAAGGAGCGATCGCAGGAGGAGTTTTTCCACACATTCAATGCCCTGCACGACGGGCACAAGCAGGTCGTGCTCTCCAGCGATCGGCCCGCGAGCGAAATCGACAAACTCGAACAGCGGCTGGTCTCCCGATTCGAGTGGGGGATGACCGCAGAGATCCAGCCCCCGGATTCCGAAACCCGCATCGCGATTCTCCGGAGCAAGGCCGCCGGGCTGAACATTCAGCTCGACCCGTGGGTGATCGACTTTTTGGCGGACAAGATCCGCAACAATGTCCGCCGCCTCGAAGGGGCGCTGATGCGGGTGGCTTCCTACAAGTCGCTGAGCGACCGGCCAATCACCCGCGAGGTGATCGAAAACCTGCTCCGCGATATCTTCCAGGAGCAGGCCCGCAAAGCTGTGACCATCGACCAGATCCAGCGGCGGGTGGCCGAGCACTTCGACGTGCGCCTAGCCGACATGACCAGCAAGCGCCGCCCTGCAAACATCGCGTTCCCGCGTCAGGTCGCCATGTATCTGTCCCGCGAGTTGACCAAATCCTCCCTCAGCGACATCGGCGACGCATTCGGTGGCAAAGACCATGGCACAGTCATCCATGCCTGCAAGCTCGTGAAGAAGCGTATTGAAGAGGACGAAAAGATCCGCAGCACAGTCTGCCTCCTGGACACCCAGCTGCAGCGCTAGCGACTCGGCAAAAAGTTTGCACCCGGCGGGGGTCGAACCCACAACCTACGGCTTCGGAGGCCGAATTTCCTACAGAGGAAATATAGTATATATTGACTGTGTCGCGGTTTTGTCGCAAGGTTTTTGAATGCCCGCCAATAACGATGATCCGTGGACGCTCCGCCAGGTTGTGGTCCACAAGAATTCCCTTCATGCCGCGGAACGTTGGGAGCTGACCGGAGGAAAACGTGTGTTTGGGAAGTCGGTTCGCCGATACTTCATCAAAAAAACCGATGCGGTTAAGAAGGCGAGAGAACTCGCCGCCGAATACCGCGCTCACGGCAGCAGGGCCAGCGAGCTCAGCGACACGCAGCGGGTGGACGCGGTAAAAGCCATCGAGCTGATCGGCGGGAGAAAGCTGAACCTTCAGTCGGCCGTGGCCTTCTATCTCAAGCATGGACC
>CAZSDC010000295.1:0-3282 GCA_964605515.1 uncultured Chthoniobacter sp. | reverse complement strand
GGCCAAGATACTCGAACTTTTGCCGGATCGTCACTCCGGCTGCCGCCTCATGTTGTCCGGCCTTTTTGGAAAAGACCATCTACAAACCATCGGTTCAATTTGCCATTCTGCAATGCCAAATTCCGGTGCCGGCTCCGCGTATTCCCGCGATGCGGCCTGGTTCAATTATTTGATGACAATCATTTCGGCATCAATTCCGATGATAGTTTGGACCCATCGGCGGATGTAGCCCGGCCGATAAACCGGCATGTAAGCCGGACTGCTGACGTAGGTTTGGTTGCCGCAGTGTTTGCCGTTGTTGGTGGCAACGACCTGCCCCGAGACCGGGATCCAGTCTGTGTGCGGGGGGATCTCAGTAAACCGGAGCTGGTCCTTGGACTCCGCCCTTTTCAGGATCACGGCATCGGCGCCATTGGCCCGCGCATTGTAAATCATGCTATCGCGCATGAACCTCCATCCGATGTCGGAACAGAACGAGAGCCGACCGATGACCCGGTAGTGCCTGTCGGGAGCGTTGCCGAGGATCGGGATTGGGGCGTCTTTCGCCTTTGGTGGATAGACATCGGTGGTGGCCGGGAAATAGAATTGGGATGTCGAGGAAACTGAAGCGCATCCGGAGAACCCCGCGAGGAGAACCGCGAGCAGGAGATTTGAAGAAATCCACCTCATGTGCTAGACTGATACCAGCGGCCCTATGAAATTCCAATCCACACTTTTCGCGCCGGCTGGACGTGTTGCAGTTTACCAGGGAGCGGTTTTCCGCCGCCGTTGATTTCCCTCCCGTGCTTGTGGCGACGGAGAGCGCCTCCGCGCCACAGGCCCCTTCCGGGCTGCAGGAAGCCTCGCATTTCCATTTTCTGACGTCGGACGAATCTCCAGGTCAGGAAACGCGGGTCTGAGAATTTTGTTCGAGGATTTTTCTTGAGGAGAAGCGGTCTGCGGGACATCTCTCAACCGTGCTTGCCTTCCTTGCCGCCGCAGTCCTGGCCTATCTGATCGGATCGTTTCCGAGCGGATTCATCGCGGGCCGGTGTTGCGGAGTCGATCTGCGGACGGCGGGCAGTGGAAACATCGGGGCTACGAACGCCTTGCGGGTGCTGGGAAAAAAATGGGGCTACGCCGTCTTTGCCGCCGATGCGTTCAAGGGGGGGCTCGCCGTGCAGGCTGGGAAGCTCATAGCCACAGTCCCCTTGGTTCAAGGGCCGTCTTCCGTCCACGTGGCGGTGGTTGCGGCCCTTTTTGCCATCGTTGGCCACAGTTTTCCTGTTTGGCTCGGCTTCAAAGGCGGCAAGGGAATCGCGACTTCGGCGGGGATCATGTTCGTGCTTTTTCCCGGCGCGGTTTTCGCCTCCGGCCTTTTCGTTTGGCTCGCGCTTTTTTTTACGACGCGGTTCGTCTCGGTCGCATCCCTCGGCTCGGCGGTAACGCTCCCGACCGCCTCGATCCTCCTGTATTTTTTCGGAAACCCGGATTCCTGGTTTCTCGGGAAATGCGACCCCATGCTTGCCGCGATTTCGACTGTGATGAGCGGGCTCGCGATCTGGCGTCACAAGGACAACATCGAACGCCTGTGCGCGGGAACGGAGAAGCGCTTTGGCCGGAAAACCGGAGACGGATAAGCAATTGAACCGCCGTGGGCACAGGATTATAAACTAATAACCGGAGGAAATAAGCCATCGTGTCGGCTTGGCTTTTTCCTCTGTGTAATCCCGCTTTTACCGCAAAATATCATGTTTAAAAAGATCAGCATCATCGGAGCCGGGGGCTGGGGGACCGCTTTGGCAGTCCTTCTCTCCGAGCATCGTGGCCAGGTTCTTCTGTGGGGGCATAATCCCAGGGTTGTCGAGGAACTTGTTGACCAGCGAACGAACACCGCCTACCTGCCGGGAGTCCGGCTTCCGCCCAACGTTTATGCCACAGGGGACCTCGCAGAAACCACCGACGCCGGGATGTTTCTTTTCGTCACCCCATCCAAAGCCACCCGCGAAGTTGCCCAGCGATTGGCCTCCCACTCGCTCAAGCAGGGCATCGTGGTCGTGTCCTGCACCAAAGGGATCGAGCACGATTCTGGAAAGCTCATGGATGAGGTGCTTTCCGAGTCTCTCCCCGGGTGCCGGACCGCCGTTCTCTCGGGACCGAACCACGCCGAAGAGGTGGCCCAGCGCATCCCTGCGGCCGGGGTGGTCGGCTCAAGGCACGCTGCCCTCCTCGAGCCGCTCCAGCGCGGATTTTCGCTGTCCAGTTTCCGTGCCTACACCAGCGATGATGTGACCGGAATCCAGTTGGGCGGCGCACTGAAAAATGTGTTTGCCATCGCGGCGGGAGTTTCCGACGGATTCAACATGGGCGACAATGCCAAGGCCGCTCTTGTCACCCGGTCGCTTGCGGAGATGATGCGGCTCGGCGTCGCCCTCGGCGGGCGCCGCGATACCTTCTTCGGGCTCAGCGGTGTGGGGGATCTGATGGTCACCTGCTTCAGCCGTCACAGCCGCAATCGGAAAGTTGGGGAGCGCCTCGGCCGCGGCGAATCGCCCTCGGAGATTCAGATCTCGATGAAAATGGTCGCCGAGGGGGTTCCCACCGCTCTGGGTGCCTGGCAGTGCGCTGAGCGACACGGGATCGAAGCCCCGATCACCAGGCAAATCCATTCCGTACTCTACGAGGACAAGCCGCCCCACGAAGCGATGTGGGAATTGCTCGGGCGTCCTCCGAAAGCGGAATCTGATTCCCATCCCGGATGAAGATCGGCCTCGTCCGGCGCGGGCATTCCTCGACCGGAGGGGCCGAGGCGTATTTGATCCGCCTGGCTGCCGCTCTGCAGGCGCTCGGGCATGTTCCGGCACTTGTCACGACTGCGGACTGGCCAGATGCGCGCTGGCCAAACAACCAAATCCTCCGTCTCGGGGGCAGGACGCCGGAGGAATTTGCCGACGCATTTCGCACCACAAAAACCGGGTGCGACATCCACCTCAGCCTGGAACGTGTTCCGGGCTGCGAGGTCTATCGCGCGGGTGACGGGGTCCACGCCGCATGGCTCGCGCGCCGCGCGGCTTTCGAGCCATTCTGGAAACGCGCCACGCGCTGGCTCAATTCCAAGCACGCCCAACTCCTCAAGCTGGAGAACCAGGTTTTTGATCCGAAGAACACCCGGGCCATCATCGCGAACTCGAACCTCGTCCGCGATGAGATCCTCGCGCACTCGGAGTTTCCCGCCGAAAGAATCCATGTGGTTTACAACGGGCTGTCGTCCCCCACGATGCCTGCGGACCGCGATGCATCGCG
>CAZSDC010000294.1:0-3305 GCA_964605515.1 uncultured Chthoniobacter sp. | reverse complement strand
TCAGCCAGAACGGGGCGGGGATGACGACCTCGTCGCCGGGGTTCACCACCGCGGCGATCGCGTTGAAGCAGGATTGCTTCGCCCCGTTGCTGACGACGATCTGTCCGGGCTTGTATTCGAGGCTGTTGTCCGCTGCGAACTTCTTCGAGATTGCCTGGCGGAGTTCGGGAATGCCCGAGCTCGGGGTGTATTTTGTATGGCCACTCTGGAGCGCGGCGATGGCGGCTGCCTTGATGTGCTCCGGCGTGTCCATGTCGGGTTCTCCGGCTCCGAATCCGCAGACATCAACGCCTTCGGCCTTCAGGGCTTTGGCTTTGCTGTCGATGGCAAGGGTGAGTGACGGGGTGAGTTCAGTGAGTCGTGAGGCGATTTCCATAATTTGAGTTGGTTGGTATTAGACGGGCACGTCGTGCGCTTCAAGCAGCGGTTTCAAATTGTTTTCGGCCATCCGGATGATCTCCATCTCGCGGCGCGCGTTCTCCGGAGAGTCCGACGCGTGCGCGGCGTTGATCATGACCGTCTGTCCAAATTCTTTTCGAATGGATCCAGGGGGGGCTTTCGAGGGATCGGTCGGGCCGAGCACCTCTCGAATTTTTGCGATGGCATCGATCCCGCGGTAAACCAACGCCACGCACTTTTCCTTGCCAGGCAGTCCGCGCTGGCCAGGTGGGCATTGGGACGGGCGCGTGCCTGCCATGAATTGAACAATCGACTCCCAGTGGGCCCGGCCGGCGATCGGGCCAAGGAGTTCGCCCATCGAAGCCTCTGCCGCGGCATCCAGCGGCACGCCGAGTTCCTCTTCGACGACAAGCCTCGCGCGCTTGCCGCTCGGCTCACGCATTTTGTCGAGCAGAACATCGAGAACCGGGCCGTAAAAACTTTCGGCCTCGGCCACGCTCATGTGGTGGACCTTGAACCCGATGATAGAAAGTCCGCTCCGCGAAAAGCTGTCGATGACGCCTCCCGGACGGGCGTTGGGAAAGCGGAAATTGTCGGGTTTGATCAGAACCAAGGTCGTTTCAACGTTCTCTCCTGCCGGAAAAACCACACTGTCCTCAAGCACCCCTCCCTCACGATCGGAGTGCTTGGCCCAGAGCGCCAAATGGGCTCGCGCACTCGCGGAATCCGGTGCCGCCAGCACGGCTGGCTCGAAATAGACCACCCTCCCCTCCTCCACAATATAGTCGCCGTAAGTATCGCGGATCGTTTCCCCTCTGGGCCGGTCGGCGACGATGTGCCCCGTGACAGCACGGGTTTTGGAAACCGCATCCTCGCCCCGCAAGACCAGAAGCAGAACTCGCGAGGGTGTGCCGTCAGGGGCTGTCACAAAATTTTTGCGGATGTAGTCCCGGATCAGCTCCTGAATCGCTGCATGCTTGGGGTCAGGATCGCCGGCGGCCATGTCCGCATACGCGTTTGCAAGATCAGTCCCGGGAGAAAATATCCTCCCCCCCACCAACTCGAGCCCAGTCCTTGCCAGGAGGCGGGAAATAATCCCGCCTGTTCGCGACTTGCGCAGCGAATAAGGAGTGAGGAGAACGTAGGAAAGCTCTTCGGCCATGAATATTTTCTGGAGTGCCTCCGACAAGGATCGACGAGTCTTGGGCAGTCGAGCACCCTATCGGCGCAGCGCACGGCCCGTCAACTGGGTTTTTGCATCCGCTCGCAACAGGGTGCCCACAAAAAAACCGGGTTCGTCCGCAAACGAGTATTTGGAAGAATGGATTTCGGGAGCGGCGTTGACTTTGTCGCAAGGCTCCCGTAATCACTTCACACACCTTTCTCCTAGTGGCCCAGAACGAAGATTATATTGTTGAAATCCTGATGGATGTCGGGCTCGTGACCCGCACTCAGGTGGATTACGCCCGCGGGCACATGACCGGACACAGCGTCATTGATTCGCTCATCCACGAGGGATTCATCACCCAGGAGGATGTCGGACGCACCCTGGCGGCACAGAGCGGGATGGAGTTCATGGATCTGGCGCAGATTGTTGTCCCGCCAAACATTATCGAACTGCTCCCCGCCGAGGACGCCAAGCGATGGAAGGCGGTTCCCATCGGCGAGCGCGAGGGCGCACTCCTGATCGCCATCGGCGATCCCATGGACATGCAAACCATGGACGACCTTGCCTTCAAACTCCATCGGGAAGTCGAGTTCGTCTGCGCGACACCGGACTCCATCCGGAACAGCCTGATCCAGTATTACGGCGCCGACGCGACAACGTCCTTCGGTCAGGAGTTGGAGGCCGGGTCAGAAGAAGCCGGAGCAGATGATGCTCCAATCATTAAAATGGTCTCGCTTCTGCTGGTGGAAGCCCATCAAAACCGAGCGAGCGACATTCATCTCGAACCGCTGGAATCCAAATTCCGCGTGCGTTTCCGGATCGATGGCGTGCTCCAGGAAATGCCAAGCCCGCCGAAAAAGCTTCAGTCGGCGATGATCAGCCGCATCAAGATCATGAGCGGCTCGATGAGTATCGCGGAAAAGCGGCTGCCGCAGGACGGACGTATTCAGATCAAGCTCGGCGACAAGTCGATCGACCTTCGCGTTTCCACCATTCCCACTGTTCATGGCGAAAGCGTGGTGATGCGTATCCTCGACAAAACCTCCCTGATGCTGGGGTTGCCGGACCTCGGGTTTCTCTCGGACGACCAAGCCAAATTTGAGAAGCAGATCAACCTGCCTGATGGAATTATCCTCGTCACCGGCCCCACAGGATCGGGGAAAACAACGACTCTCTACGGCTGTCTGAATTACATGAACAAGCCGGACCGGAAGCTGATTACAGTCGAGGATCCGGTGGAATACCAGATGACCGGCATCAACCAGGTTCCGGTGAATGCGAGCATTGGCATGTCCTTTCCAGCAGCTCTCCGCTCGATTCTGCGCCAAGCCCCCAACATCATCATGATCGGAGAGATCCGGGACATGGAGACGGCCAGCATCGCCACGAACGCCTCCCTCACCGGGCACCTCGTGCTGTCTACCCTGCATACCAATGACGCCCCGAGCGCCATCGCCCGCCTCGTGGATATCGGCATCAAACCTTTCCTCGTTTCCACGTCGGTTCGCGCGGTTCTCGCGCAGCGTCTCGTGAGAAGGCTGTGCCCGAAATGCAAAGCTCCGGCGGAACTCACGGAATACGAGATGAACATGCTCCATATTGATCAGGGCCAACTCGGCGGCGCCCAGATCATGCATCCGGTCGGCTGCGAACTCTGCCGCGGGAAAGGATACAAAGGGCGAATGGGAATCTTCGAGCTGTTCCTGGTGGATGACGAGATCCGCAACATGATCAACAA
>CAZSDC010000293.1:0-3339 GCA_964605515.1 uncultured Chthoniobacter sp. | reverse complement strand
GCGGCATCCGCTCGTCCTCGCAGATGATTTCCTACGAGCTCGCGCTCGGGCTCTCGGTGATCCCGGTGTTCATGCTGTGCGGAACATTGAACCTTCCCGCCATCGTGAACTGGCAGGTGCAGAACGGCTGGCTCATTGCTCCCTGGTGGCCGAAAGGCCTCGACTGGCACATGATCCTCTCGGGCAATGCAAGCGCCATCCTGGGTGCCTGCGCGGCCGGCTTTTCCTGGCAGCGCGTCGCGCTTTGGATCCCGATGCTGATCTCGTTCTTCGTGTTTATCGTCGCCATGTTCGCCGAGACAAACCGGCTGCCGTTCGATCTTCCGGAGGCCGAACAGGAACTTGTCGGCGGATACCACACCGAATATTCCGGCATGGGGTTCGCATTGTTTTTCCTCGGAGAGTATGCCGCGATGATCGCAGGCTCCGGCGTCATCGTCACCCTCTTCCTCGGCGGCTGGAGCCTGCCGCTCGTGCCTGATGGCTCTCTGCCCGGCCTGCCCGGCGTCCTCTTCGGGCTTGTGAATATCGGCGTCTTCTTCGCAAAAGTGTGCGCGCTCCTCTTCTTTTTCATCTGGATCCGCTGGACGCTTCCGCGTTTCCGCTACGACCAGTTGATGAAGCTCGGCTGGTATTTCTTCTTCGAACTCGCGCTGGCGAACATCTTTATCGCCGCCTTCGTCATGGCCTACATCCGCTGACCGTCTCATGAAAGTTTTGCGCCCCAAAGACCGCGGCTATGCAAAGGCCCTCGCGTCGCTCAACCGCCGCGCCACCCCCGACCCGAAAGTTCGTTCGGCGGTCACCGAAATCCTCGCCGCAATCGAGAAGGATGGCGATACCGCGCTCCTGCGTTACACGAAGAAATTCGGAGGCCCGTCGCTTGGGGTCTCGCAGATCCCGGTCGCCCCGGCCGAAACCGCCCGCGCAATTGCTGAGCTCCCAGCTCCGACCCGTCGCGCCATCGCCGCCGCACGCGCGAACGTCCGTAATTTTGCCCGCCGCAGCCTTCGCAAAAGCTGGTTCATGAAGAACCGGCAGGGAGCAGTTGTCGGGGAGCGCTTCGACCCCTTCCACCGCGTGGGAATTTATATCCCCGGCGGAAATGCCCCTTTGGTTTCTTCCGCCATTATGACCTGCACTCTCGCTTCCGCAGCAGGCGTGCGCGAGATCGTGGCCGTGACGCCGGCGGGAAAGGACGGCCGGGTGCATCCGGCGCTTCTAGCTGCGCTCGCGGAATGCGGGGCCACAGAAATCTACCGCGTCGGCGGGGCCCAGGCGGTTGCCGCCCTCGCTTTCGGCACGAAGACCATCCGCCCGGTCCAAAAGATTTTTGGCCCCGGTAACGCCTGGGTTGTCGAAGCCAAGCGCCAGGTGTTCGGACGCGTCGCTGTGGATCTTCTTCCCGGCCCGAGCGAGGTTCTGGTGATCGCCGACAAAACCGCGAACCCCGGGTGGATCGCAGCCGACCTCCTCGCACAGTCGGAACACGGCCGCGGCAGCGCGGCAGTTCTCGTAACAGATTCCTCCAAAATTCTCACTGCCGTCGAAAAGTCTCTGGCGAAGCAAATCAAGCTGTCCAAACGCGCGAAAGAACTCGCTGACGCGCTTAAAAATGCGTCTCTGGTCCTCGTGAAGGACATCGAAGCCGCGATCGACCTTGCCAATGCCTACGCGGCCGAGCATGTCTCGATCGCCGCTACCAATCCTGGCCAGATCGCCCTTCAGCTCACCACTTCGGGAGCCATTTTTCTCGGAGCCATTTCACCGGTGGTGGGCGGGGACTTCCTCGCCGGACCCAGCCACGAACTGCCGACCGGAGGCGCGGGAAAATCCTTCGCCGGACTCACGGTGGACCAATTCCAGCGGCGCACGAGCGTCGTCATGTTCGACGAGCCTTCGCTCCGTGCCTCCCTTCCCTACCTTCAGACATTCAGCGAAATCGAGGGCCTTGACGCCCACGGGCGCTCCGCACGCATCCGGCTGGGAAAATGATCTGGAAAATCCGCGGTCGCGACCACGACCTTTCGCGGCGCGGATGGATCATGGGAGTGCTGAATGTGACGCCGGACTCCTTCTCGGACGGAGGCGCGTTCTCAGCTCCCGACACGGCGATCCGGCATGGACTTCACATGGTTTCCCAGGGGGCGGACGTGCTGGATATTGGCGGCGAATCCACTCGGCCGGGAGCCAGCCCGGTCCCGGTGGAGGAGGAAATTGCGCGCGTGCTCCCAGTCCTCAAAGGGCTGCGCGCTGCAAGCGGGGATTTCCTGATTTCCATCGATACCTCCAAAGCCGCCGTGGCGGAGGCGACGCTGGCGGAGGGAGCGGACATCGTCAACGATGTTACAGGGCTCTGCGGCGATGAACGCATGTCCGGCGTCGTCGCCCGTAGCGGAGCCGGCGTCGTGGCCATGCACATGCAGGGGACGCCGACGACCATGCAGGTCTCGCCGCACTACGAGGATGTCGTCGCGGACGTGGGGGAATTTTTTCGACAGGCGCTCATCCGGGCGGTAGGCTGCGGGATTGACCCGATGAGTATCGCGCTCGACCCTGGAATCGGATTTGGCAAGACCCCGGAGCACAATCGCCTCCTGCTTCGCGGCCTCGCGGCGTTCTTGCCACTTGGCAGACCACTCCTCGTCGGCTTCTCCAGAAAATCCTTTCTCGGCCTGATTGCCGGAAGTTCCCGGATCGAAGACCGGTTCTGGCCAGGAGTTGCGCTCACCGGGTTTTGCCGCGATCGTGGAGCGAGGATTTTCCGTGTTCATGACGTCAAACCTCACCTGGAGGCGCTTCGGACGACGGAAGCGATTCTATGCGATGAGTGAATCCATCGGATTATTCCTCCAGGAGAACTGGACGTCGGGAGTCGAGATCGTCATCCTCTCCGTCGTTCTCTATTACACCTACCTCTACCTGCGGGGAACACACGGCGCACGCATCCTCATCGGTCTCGCCCTCGTCTTTCTGACCCTCACCCTCGTCTCGCAGATTTTTAATCTCATGGTGATCGGGTGGCTGCTGAAGAGCTTCTCGGTGTTTCTTGCCATCGCCCTCGTGGTGATCTTTCAGCCGGAGTTGCGCCGAGCCCTCACCGAGCTCGGCAGCCACCACTTTTTTTCCTCCGCCTTCGAGGAGCGCGAGACGATCGAAGAAATCACGGACACGGTCTTCGAACTCGCCAGCAAAGGCTTCGGCGCGCTGATCGCCATCGAGCGGGAGCTCAGTCTCAAAACATTCGTCGAGACGGGAGTCCGGCTCGACAGCGAGTATTCCAAGGAGCTTGTCCTCACGCTCTTCCAGCCCAAGACCGTACTGCACGACGGAGGACTC
>CAZSDC010000292.1:0-3341 GCA_964605515.1 uncultured Chthoniobacter sp. | reverse complement strand
CCTCAAGGATCCGGCCGCGGCTGCAGACGAGCTGTGCGACGTACTGGAGATCAGACGGAAGCGCGATCGGCGCACGATTCTCAAGCATCTGTCTGACAAGGCGAGCGGCTTCGCCTACGTGGCGCGCAAGGTCGACCCTCTGGTTGCCAAGGCGGCGCTGGCGCTCGACCTCCCGGGCGTGGGCGCGTATGCCGAGGAGGAGCGCACCTACCCGGCGAAGGGGTCGGCCGCCCAGGTCATCGGGTTCGCCGGCGTCGACAACCAGGGCCTCGCCGGCGTCGAGCTCATGTTCGACAAGGAGCTCTCCGGCAAGGCCGGCAGCGAGACCATCGTCCGCGACCCCTCCGGCCGGGCGCTCAAGATCATGCGGCAGACGCAGCCCACCTCGGGCGCCGACGTGCGGCTGACCCTCGACGAGGAGATCCAGTACACGGCCGAGAACGTCCTCGAGAAGACCGTCCGCGACACCTACGCCAAGGCGGCGACGGCGATCGTCATGGACCCGCACACGGGCGAAGTCCTGGCCATGGCCAACGTCACCAAGGGCGGCTTTCACGGCTTCGGCAAGGACGCCGCCGCCGATCGCAACCGCGCCGTCACCGACATCTACGAGCCCGGCTCGATCTTCAAGCTCATCACGATCTCCGGCGCCCTCGCGGACAAGACCATCAGCCCGACCGAGAAGTTCTACCTGCCGCCCAGCATCCACGTCGCCGACCGCGAGGTCAACGAGGCCGAGCCTCGCGGGGCGGTCACCTGGGCGGCGCCCCAGATCCTCGAGTACTCGAGCAACGTGGGCGCGGTCAAGATCGGCCAGAGGATGGGCGAGGCCGGCATGTACAAGTGGGTCAGGGCGTACGGGTTCGGAAAGCCGACCGGCATCCAGTTTCCCGGTGAGTTGGGTGGCATCGTGCCCCCGCTCGACCAGTGGTCCGACTCCTCCATCGGCAACATCCCCATGGGCCAGGGCATCGCCGTGACGGCGATCCAGATGGCGGCCGCGTTCTCGACCGTCGCCAACAACGGCATGGCCGTGAAGCCGCGGCTCGTCGCCCAGGTCGGGACCAAGGTCTACGACGCGGTCGAGAAGCATCGCGTGATCTCGGCGCACGTCGCCAAGGAAGTGCGCGCGATGCTGACGCTCGCCGTCGCCGACGGGACCGGCCAGAAGGCGCAGATCCCGGGCTACGACGTCGCCGGCAAGACCGGGACCGCCGAGATCCCGCTCGAAGACGGCAGCGGGTACGCCAAGAACACGTACGTGGCGTCCTTCATCGGCATGGTGCCGGCCGACCACCCCAAGCTCGTCGTGCTGGTCGCTGTGAACGGCACTCAGATGTTCGGCGGCGACGCCGCCGCCCCGGCGGTCCAGGAGATCATGCGCTTCAGCCTCGCGCATCTGGAGATCGCGCCGTGAGCGACGGCCTCGCGACGGCCTCGCGACGCGCCCGGACCGCCTCGCCGCCCCGTCCGCGCCCGCGCCCGCGGGCGGGTGAAGGGGAGTGGACGGTCTGCTAGAATCCGCCGCGATGAAGCTGAGCCAGCTGGTCGAAGGGGTCGCCGGAGCCACCGTGCGCGGCGACCCGGCGACGGAGATCCGAGGCCTCGCCTACCACACGCGTGACGTCGCCGACGGCACGCTTTTCTTTTGCGTCCCCGGACTCACCTTCGACGGCCACCGCTTTGCCGCCGCGGCCGCCGAGGCGGGCGCCGCGGCGCTCGTCTGCGAGCGGGACACCGGTGAGTCCGTGCCTCAGGTCATCGTGCCCTCGGTGCGCCGCGCCATGGCCCTGATGGGGGCGCGCTGGTACGGGGCTCCGTCACGCGAACTGCGTCTGGTTGGCGTCACCGGCACCAACGGCAAGACGACCACGGCCCACCTCGTCGCCGGCCTCTTCGCCGCGGCCGGCCTGCCCTCCGGCCTTCTCGGCACGGTCGTGAACCGCATCGGCGGCGTGGACCACCCGGTCAAGCTCACCACCGCCGAGTCGCTGGACCTGCAGCGCATGTTCGCCGAGATGGTCGCCGCGGGGGACCGCGCCTGCGCCTTCGAGGTGAGCTCTCACGCGCTCGCCCAGGACCGCGCCGCCGGGATCGACTTCGACGCGGTCGTGTTCAGCAACCTCACGCGCGACCACCTCGACTACCACAAGGACCTGGACGACTACTATGCCGCCAAGCGCCGCCTCTTCCTGCCCGACGAGGCGCGCAGCGGCAGCGCGCTCGCGATCGTGAACGTCGCCGGCGAGTTCGGCGCCCGGCTCGCCGGGGAATGCCGGCCCGCCTACGGCGAGGACTTGTGGACGTGCGCCGTGGACGACGGGGCCGCCGCGGCCGACGCCGGCGCCGACGTGGTCGCCCGCGACCTCGACCTGCGCGCCGACGGGTCGGCGTTCACGCTGGTGTGCGCGCGCCTTGGCGTCGACGAGCGCGTGACGCTGCGCCTGGCCGCGCGCTTCAACGTCGAGAACGCCCTCGCGGCAGCGACGACCGGGCTGGCGCTCGGGCTGCCGCTGGACGCGGTGCGCTCGGGGTTGGCGGTGACCGAGGGCGTGCCCGGCCGCTTTGAGGCGGTGCGCGCCGGCCAGCCGTTCGGCGTGATCGTCGACTACTCGCACACGCCGGATTCGCTCGAGAACGCGCTCAGCGCCGCGCGCGCCGTCACGGCGGGCAGGGTGCTCGCGGTGTTCGGCTGCGGCGGCGACCGCGACCGCGGCAAGCGTCCGCTGATGGGCGCCATCGGCGCGAGGCTCGCCGACCGCTCGTTCATCACCTCGGACAACCCCCGCAGCGAAGAGCCGCTGGCGATCATCGACGAGATCGTCCGTGGCGTGCCCGACGAGCGCGCCGCCACGGTCGTGATCGAGCCGGACAGGCGGCACGCCATCCGGCTCGCGCTCGACGAGGCGCAGGACGGAGACACGGTCGTGATCGCCGGCAAGGGACACGAGCAGGGGCAGATCGTCGGCGACCAGCGCATCCCGTTCGACGACCGCACGGTCGCCGTGGAGCAGCTCGCCGAGCTGCGCGGGGAGTGGTGACGCCATGCTGCCGATGACGCTCGCCGATGTGGCGGCCGCCTGCGGCGGCCGCCTCGAGCACGCCGATCGCGCCGTCGTGATCGAGCGCGTCTGCACCGACAGTCGCTCGCTCCAGCCCGGCGACCTCTTCGTCGGCCTGCGCGGCGAGAACTTCGACGGCGACAGGTACGCCGGCGCGGCGCTGGACGCCGGCGCCGCCGCCGTCGTCGTGCGCGCGGGGGCGGCCGCCGGCCTGCGGGACGAGGCGCCGCGCATCGTCGCCGCGGACGGCCTTGCGGCCCTGCATAAGCTCGCCACGGC
>CAZSDC010000291.1:0-3429 GCA_964605515.1 uncultured Chthoniobacter sp. | reverse complement strand
GGAACTCGCGGTCGTGCGAGATCGCGAGGATCGCGCCCGGATACCCGAGCAGGTGATTTTGAAACCATCCGAGCGTTTCGAGATCGAGGTGGTTCGTCGGCTCGTCGAGCAGGAGCAAGTCCGGCTGTTCGACCAGCAGACGCGCGAGATGGGCGCGCATCACCCACCCGCCGCTCAGCTCGTTGACCGGACGAAAATAATCCTGCTCGCGAAATGCCAGACCCGCCAGAATCCTCTTCGCTGCCGCCTCCGCCCGGCCATCCGCCTCGTGACCGGCCGCGAGCTCCATGACCGTGCCCTCGGTCGAAGCCGCCGTCTCCTGGGGAAGATATCCACATCGAACCCCCCGCTGGATGCTGATCGTCCCCTCGTCCGGTTCGTCGGATTTCAGCAGCAAAGAAAAAAGCGTCGTCTTCCCGGCTCCGTTCGGCCCGATCAACCCGATCCGGTCGCCGATATTGACCTGCAACGACGCCTCCTCAAAAAGGGTGCGACCGGCAAAAGATTTGCTGACACGGGAAACAGTGAGCATCGGAAAAGGGCGACAGAGTCGGGCAGAGAGGGCCGCACGGCAAGCAGGAATGCCAACGACAAAAATCGAGCCTCAACCCGAAAATCGGAGGGAGAGGCTCCGTCCAAGCGGTGATGTATAGGTTCAGATGGAGTCACCCCCTCCCCGGAAAGCAACTGATCGCGCGCGTAGAATTGATGCGTTCGTCATTGTGCGTCGGCGATCAACCGCTCTGCACGGATTGGAACGCATCGAAGAAACGGATGGCGTGCCCCTGCTTACGACGCCGCGCTGAAGAGGAGCATCTGGTCTTTGTTGACCTCCTCCTCGCCGCGGCGGCTTCGCTCGACCCGTCGGATGTAGTAATCCAAAACAGAATCCGGAATCCCGGTGATACGGGCCTTGGAAAACTCCTCGATCGCCTTGTCCCACTGGCGCTCGCGGTAGTGGAGAACCCCGGTCCAGTAATGGTTGCGGCTGCGCTCGCGTTCAGGCGATAGGCCGTGTTTGGGAGCGAGGATCTCGTAGAGTTCGATGCGGCGACGATCTCCGGTGGATTTCACGACCTCGACCGGGCGGACCTCCAAGGTCTCCGCGGCGGGCTCATAGGTCTCCGGCCCGATGAGGATTTTACACCCGTAGGTGGCGCATGCGGAGCAGAGCCGGCGCGCGAACTCGACGACTGGCCCAGCGACGCTGAAGCTTCCAAGCCGAGACCCGCCATATGCGGCAGCAATCATCTCGCCGGAGTTGATGCCGATCCGGAAATCCAGCCTCCGCTGCCAAATGGCGTCGCACTCCCGGTTCAGATCATCGAGCCTGGACGCGAGATCCAGAGCGGCCCGGCAAGCTTTGGCGGCATGACGATCGTCCGGAAGCGGAGCGCCAAAAACCACTCTCACGCTCTCCCCGCCGCACTCGTCAAGATAGCCTCCGATCTCGACCAGGTAGTCCGATGCCGTACGGAGGTAAAGATTGGTCATCGCCGCATAATTCTCAGGCGTGAGGAGCTCCATCAACTCGGAATGGTTGTGAACGGCCACCACCAGCACGGTCCCTTCCTGCAGGGAACCTGGAAAATCCAGCGGAGTATTCGAATTGACCAGCTCGTTGAATGCCCCGCGCGACAGTCTTTGTCCGAACAGTCGCTCCATCACTTTCTTCCGCGAGCCGCTGCCGGTGCGACCGTAGGCCAGACCGATGAGAAAGCTGGCGAGAACCGCGAAGATCGAGGGGAAGGGAGAAAAAAAGACGTTGTAGAGAGCGAGGACCATCGAGCCGGTCAGGAGAAGGATCACCGCTCCGAGCGCGACGATCGCCTTTAACACGGGCCGGGTGATATCCACTGTGGTCCAGGCGGCAGCAAATGCGAGCAGTGCGATCAAGGCCACATGGACGCCCTGCTGCGTCACCATGGGCTTTTTCATTTTGTAGGCCTGAAGCATCACGATATCGAGCGTGTTCGTCAGCCAGCCCGTGGCATACAGAACCAGCACGACAGCGGCAGAAACCGTACCGATCAAAATAGTGGCTTTTAGATATCTCATGGATTGTCGAAACCGGAGGCTGCGACCCGCTGGCTCAGGACGCGGTCGGTAGCATCCACCGCACCTGCGGGGATCACAAACTCCGAGCGTCCGCTGTTGCGGCGGATCAGGCCAAACCCGAACTGATAATCTTTAAACAGACTTTCGCAGAAGTCACGCACAGGATTTTTTCTCGGCGAGCCTACCCGGCGTCATTTGCAGTCCATTTCGCTCCAAATTCAGAGGGTTTTCCTCCTGAATCGCAAAATCCTCCTCTGGCTTCAGGGCGTTGCGGCCCGAGCTTTGGCCTGCTTCTCCATCTGATCGAAACGCTCGCCGATCCTCGTCCCGGTCTGGATCTTCGCGCGCGCGCCCTTAAGCAGGACAAGGAATTCCGAGACGCTTGCGCTGGAATCCAACTTCGCAAAAGATTTCTCCAGCGGTTCCAGGACCTTCCAGTCGGCAAGGTATCTTTCTGCCTGCGGCTTGTATTTCGAAGCCCAGTCGTCCGGGGAAACCCGAGCGAGGAATGTCTGCAACAAAGTCGCCGCATCCGAAAATGCGGCTTGCGCCTCCCAGTCCCAGATCGCGAAGATCAAAAGCGCAAACGCGTCGCTCTTGTCGTCATAGACCCGTTGGATGGAGGAGGAAACCGTCTTGTTCTGGCTCAAGACCCGGCTCACCTCGACAAAAAAATTGGCCAGCTTCTGGTCTCCCGGAGCACTGGAATAAAGTCCCGCCTGGCTCAGTTTTGTCAGGCCCTGAAGCGCCGGCTTCGTCTCGCCGAGCATGAGGGAAGCCAGAGCACCGTTCAAGACTGCCCAACTCTTCTGAGGCTGTGGACAATCCCCCCGCGCTGCAAGGTGCTGGAACTCGGTCTTCGCTCCTTCCAGATCCCCCTGCGAGAGAGTAGTCACACCGGAGAGCAGGAGAGCCTGCGCCTCCTGAGGAGTCTGCTGCACGGGCCCGTTCTCCGCGGCTCCTGTCGCAGGAAAGAGTTTGTCGCGCATCAGAAACACCCCCAGCCCCGCAAAGAGGACAATGACCAACAGGACCAGTGAGACAATCGCGGTAAACTTGCGCGTTTCGTCGGTCTCCAAAACCACCCGCTCCCTCGGTCGGAGCGGCTTTCGCGCCCGCTCGAGAAGCTTGTCGCGGGCATACGCCAGATGCCCGACCAACTCCTCGTAGGATTGATACCTCTCGTCCGGGTTTTTCGCCATCATGCGGTTGATCACGTAGGCCGTCTCGCTTGAAACATCCGGCGCAAATGCCTGCAGGCTGACCTGCTGGCTTTTGAGTTGCTTGAGAGCCACCATGGAGGCGGATTCGGCTTCGTAGGGCGGGCGTCCCGCGAGCGCGTGAAAAAGCGTCCCGCCCAAGCTGTAGATG
>CAZSDC010000290.1:0-3446 GCA_964605515.1 uncultured Chthoniobacter sp. | reverse complement strand
AATCCCCGGTGCCCATGGCGGGAAACGACAAGGAGTTGAACATCACGTTCCTCAACCCTGCGTTCGTCCGGCTGTTCGGCTACTCTCACGAGGAAATCCCCACCGTTTCGCACTGGTGGCCGAAAGCGTATCCCTCGCCGGATTACCGGCAGCAGGTGACTGATGGGTGGCAGGCCGAGCTGGAGCGCGCGAGACGAACCGGGACCACATTCTCTCCGATGGAGGTCACCGTAAGATGCAAAAATGGGGCCGACAAAACCGTGCTGATCAGCGCCACCCCGCTATCCGGCTCGCCCGATGATGACCATGTGGTGGTGGTGATCGACATCACCGACCGCAAAATACTGGAATCCAATCTGCTCGATGCCCTCAATCTTGCCGAAGCAGGGAACCGGGCGAAGAGTGAGTTCCTGGCCATCATGAGCCACGAGCTCCGCACCCCGCTCAACGGCGTCCTCGGTTTTGCCGAACTTCTTGCCGACACCCCGCTCAACAACGAGCAGAGCGAGTTTGCCCGGACGATCAGCAGCAGCGGGAACCACCTCCTCCACATCGTCAACGACATTCTCGATTTCTCCAGCATCGAGAAGGGAAGCATGAAGTTCGAGGCCGTGCCGGTCGCGGTGGCGGAAATCGTGGAATCTTCCTGCATTCCCCTCCGGAAAACCGCAATCGACAAAGGGCTGAAATTCCGGTGCGAACTGGATCCCCTTCTGCCAAACGAAATCATCGGTGACTCCCACCGGATCTGCCAGATCCTGATCAACCTCATCGCCAATGCGGTCAAGTTTACTGCGGCAGGCTCGGTCGTCCTCCGTGTGTCGCCCGCCTCCACCGATGGCTGCGCATGTCTGGACTTTTCCGTGCGCGACACCGGCATCGGGATGTCGCTGGAGACGATCAGCCAGCTGTTCAGGCCGTTCACCCAGGCCGACTCGAAAATGAACCGCCGGTTCGAAGGCACCGGGCTCGGGCTCGCGATCTCCCAGCGTCTTGCCGAAGCGATGGGCGGAAAGATCACCGTCGTCTCAACTCCCGGCGAGGGCAGCACATTTACCTTCCGGCTCCCGCAGGATTCTTCCACAGGTCGAATCTACCCCGGTGCCGGTTGGACGACCACGGAGGCAGCCGATGGATTTACCGGCTCTGACGGTTCCCTTGTTCTCGTCGTCGAGGACGATCCCAACAACGGCCGCCTTGCGGGAAAGATGCTCGAAGCCCTTGGCTTCCGGGCAGAATATGCGGCAAATGGACAGGAGGCGCTCGACGCATTCCGCGCAGGATCATTTTCTGCGATCCTCATGGACATGCTGATGCCGGTGATGGACGGGCTGACCGCAACAAGAAAGATCCGCGAACTGGAGGCTGCGACGGGAGCGCGGGTCCCAATCATCGCCCTCACGGCCAATGTGCTGCCCGTCCACAAAGAAATCTGCCTTGCCGCAGGCATGGACGACTACCTGTCCAAGCCGTTTAGAAAAGCCCAGCTGGCCGAGAAGCTCGCACGCTTTCTGCCGGCCGGCTGAACCCGGAAAAATCCGCGTGATTCCTGGACGCCTGACCAGCGTGGCGGCCCTGAAATCCGCAGCAGACGTGAGGAAAAATGGACCGGGGCAGCGCACGAAATGCCATCCTTCGCTTCATCATCCCAAAAATCGTTGGCCTTTCTCAGACGCGTTGCAAGCAGAAGAGTGTGGACAGGTCGTATCCTTCCATCGATTCTCCCGCGCGTGGATATCGCATTTCCAACCCGCCGGTTCGGCGGATACATTTTCGACTGTGACGGCACGATTGCGGACACAATGCCCCTGCATTTCCGGGCCTGGACGCGGGCGATGGAGGATTTGGGAGGGAGATTTCCAGAGGACCTCTTTTATTCCTGGGGCGGCAAGCCCACCGACATTATCGTCGCGGAGTTGAACTCGACGCTCGGACTTTCTCTGGATGTCGAAAAGACAGTGCGCCGGAAAGAAGACTACTACCTCACGCTTGTTTCCGAGGTGGAAGCGGTGCAGCCGGTATTAGACTACGCGAAAAGCATTCATGGCACAGCCCCGATGGCGATCGCTTCGGGCGGCCACCATCAACTCGTGGACGCGACACTTGCAGCGCTCGGCATCACGGAACTTTTCGATGCGGTGGTCTGCGCGGAAGATTACGTGCACGGGAAGCCGGCTCCGGACCCCTTTCTGGAAGCGGCCCGGCAGCTCGGAGTGCCACCGGGAGAGTGCGTGGTTTTCGAGGACAGCCCGACAGGCATCGCTGCCGCAGAGGCGGCGGGGATGGCGCACGTGTTTGTGCCGACTGCCCTGCGGGGACACGGGGCGTCCTAATTCTCTCGAAGCCATCCTGCAAAATATCCGGCCTGAGCCTTCAGCGCGGGGAGGTTTCCGTCGTTCCAGACCACATGGCCGGATCGCAAGATCTTTTCGGGAACAGGCATCTGGGTCAGGATGATTTTCCGGGCCAGCACGGGATCCAGCCCTCTGGCGGCAAGGCGAGCCAGTTGAATATCCGGCGAACAGGCGACGGTGATAACGAAATTAAAATGCGGCGCGGCTCCGGTTTCGAACAGAAGGGGAATGTCCACCAAAAGATGGTGGTTCTCTCTTCTGGCGAGTTCCGCCGCTTCCAGCCATGTCTTCCGCACCCGCGAGTGGAGAATGGCCTCGAGCCGCGCCTTTGCCGCCGGATCACCGTAAATAACCTGCCGGATTTTTGCCCGGTCCGGGGAGCCGTCCGGCTTGAAAGCATCCGGTGAGATGGATGCCAGGACTTCCACACGCACATCCGGATCTTCCTCAAGCAAACTCCGGGCGATGGCGTCCGCATCCACGACCTGTGCCGGGAGGAGTGGGGCGAGGAAGTCCCGGAAGGTGGATTTTCCGGAGGCAATGCTCCCGGTGATTCCAATGACGGCCATGTCTGTCAGTATGCGCCACCGGTGCGGCCCGCGTCAACCGGAGGATCGACCGGGCGCGTTGCAAGGGTGTGATGAGAGTGGGTGCGGTTGAGAAGTTCGCCCATCCCCCTCCCTCCTTTGATCGCGTTCCGCCGAAGGGGACACGCTACTTCGCAGGCGTTTGCAGTCCGATGATCTTTCCCGCATACCCCGTCATTTCGAGATAACCTGCTCCCTCGACGGGCTTGGAGTTTCTCGTTCCGGCGGCTTTTATCGCACCTTCCCAGTAGGTGAATGGCTTCGCATCGAGCTCCTGCTGGCGGAGGCGGGGTTGGATATCGAGATCCAGATCGAGCGCGGGCACGGTGAGCCGCCACTCGACCGGATAGTTGGCTCCGGTTTTTTCACTGCGCCACCAGGCCAGTGGCTCGAGGGAAAATCCCGCCTGCCCAATTTTCAGGTCCGATCCATCCTCAAAAACAAATGTGCCCGAGGAATGCGGGTCCTGCTTGTCCTCATCGGTCCGGATCTGGAAGAGCATGAG
>CAZSDC010000289.1:0-3485 GCA_964605515.1 uncultured Chthoniobacter sp. | reverse complement strand
AGCTTCCCTGAGAAGACCTCTCTAGAGCGGTTTAACCCGAAGGGTCAGCAGGGAGGCGAGGAGGATGCAAAAACCACCGAAGACGACAGCGCTCAGACGGTTGACTTCAGGGAATCCCTCCATCACCCGGCTGAGCAGGATCGCCACGAGGATCTGGGGGATCACGATGAAGAAGTTGAATATTCCCATGTAAACTCCCATGCGGGCGGGTGGGAGCGCGCTCGAGAGCATCGCGTAGGGCATCGAAAGGATCGAGGCCCATGCGATTCCCACTCCAACGAACGCCAGCATGAGCAGGTTAGGATTGTGGATGATTCCGACAGACGCGAGGCCGATCCCGCCGAGGGCCAGCGAAATCGCGTGGATCCACTTGGCGCTCATCACTCGGCCGAGCCAGAGGAAGGCCATCGCCGCAAGGAACGCCACGAAGTTGTAGGTCGCGAAACAGTTGTTGGCAATCGCGATCCCCTGCTTGTAGAGGTCGGAATTAGTGTCTGTCGCCCCCATCACGTTGCGGGCAACCGCAACGGAAAAAAAGATCCACATGCAAAAAAGCCCCATCCATGTGAAGAACTGCACGAGCGCCAACTGCTTCATGCGCGACGGCATTTCGCGAAATGCCGCCAGGATTTCGCCGAACCCATCCGCCTTCTTCCGGCGCAGGGCCTCCAAGTCCTCGGGCGGATATTCCCGCGTCGTGAAAACGGTCCAGAGAACCGCCAGAATAAACACCAGCGCACCGATCGTGAACGCCCAGTGCACGGTGGCCGGGATCGGCTGTGTCGGCCCGGTCGCGAGGCTGATCCCGGCATAGTCGTTCAGCCACTGCGGAAGCTTCGATGCGATCACTGCCCCGGCCCCGATGAAGACTGACTGCATCGCAAATCCCACCGTCCGCTGCTCCTCTGGCAACAGATCGGCAACGAAAGCGCGGAACGGTTCCATGCTCACGTTCACCGATGCGTCCATGATCCACAACAATCCGGCCGCCATCCAGAGTGCAGATGAATGAGGCATCGCGAGTAGTGCCAGCGAGGCCAGAATCGCCCCGACCAGAAAATACGGCCGCCGCCGTCCTAACCGGCCCCACGTGCGGTCGCTCATGTTTCCAATGATCGGTTGGACGATCAGCCCGGTAAGAGGAGCGGCGAGCCAAAGCAGCGGCAGTTCGCTTTCCTTCGCGCCGAGGTATTCGTAGATGGACGACATGTTCCCCATCTGGAGGCCCCAGCCGAACTGGATTCCGAAGAACCCGAAGCTCATGTTCCAGATGGCCCAAAAATTTAAACGCGGCTTGTTCATGGGAGGACTCTCAATCTAAGCACCGGATGGATTAATGGAAAATGAGAAATGAGTGCCCGCGCGTTGTTCGTATTGCGTGCTGCTGCGGATTTCGCGAGTGTGGATGGCGCTTGGAGCCGGAGATGGACAAACCGGGACCGAAGGCGTAGGCATTTGTTTTTCCCCCGAATACTTTCGGAAACACACCCATGAAAGAGCGGATTCTTGAAGCATCCCACTCGGCTCACGAACTGGAGGCGCTTTATCGCGGCAGCCCCGCGGAGTTTGTGCGCGCTTTTCCAGAAGCCTTCAAGGCAGCCCCGGATTCCGCGATCCTGCAGGCTTGGCAAGCGAGGCTGTTTTTTGAGCGCGCTACCGAGGTCGGGGAGACTGCTTCCCGGTTCTCCGCGCGGGACATCTGGCTGACGGCGGCTTTATCGATACTCGCCGGCATGCTGGCGAAGCTGCCGCAGTGGTTTCCCGATGTGAACGCGGAGCGCTTCTACGCGCGAAATCTCGCCGGTATCGTGGCTTTCGCCCTGATAACCTGGTTCTGTGCGCAGAGGCTTTCCCGATGGGGGAGCATCGCTCTCGCCCTCCTGGCCATCGCGCTTCTTGATTTGAATTTTCTGCCGGATAATCCGAAGTCCGAATCCATCTATCTCGCGTTGCTGCACGCGCCATTTTTCTTCTGGTCGCTGGTCGGGTTCGCGTTTCTGGGCGGTGCGTGGAAGAACCTGCCGGGGCGGATGAATTACCTGCGGTATAACGGCGAGCTTCTTGTTTACACCACCGTCGTTCTTCTGGGAGGCGTGGTCCTCACGTGGATCACGCTTGCCCTGTTCCAGATGATCGACGTGAAAATCGAGGACTGGTATATGAAATACGTCGTCGTCTACGGGGCGATCGCGTCTCCCATCGTGGCGACGTTGCTCGTGGAAAAAGTGGTCGGCGACCGGTTCAAAATCGCACCTCTTCTGGCCAAGGTGTTCACCCCGCTGTTCTTGGTGACCGGCGTGGCTTACCTGGGGGCCATGGCCCTGAAGCAAAAAAGCCTGTTTACGGACAGGGAATTTCTGATCGCGTTCAACGTCCTTCTGCTCGTCGTGCTCGGGATTTGCATCTTCTCGATTTCGGAACGCGGAGCCAGGGATTCGGCTGGCGCGATGGATTGGATGAACATCGGGCTTGTTGCCGTGACACTGACGATTGACGCGGTGGCGCTGGCCGCGATTCTGTTCCGCGTTTCAACCTATGGTTTCAGCCCCAACCGCATCGCCGTCCTCGGGGCCAACCTGCTCGTCTTCGTTCATCTGGCGGGAATTCTTTTGCACTACCTCCGGTTCGCCGGGAAGACGCATGGCTTTGAAAACCTCGAAAAATGGATCGCAGGTTACCTCCCGGCCTACACGGCATGGAGCCTCGTCGTCGTGATCGGGTTCCCGCTGGCGTTCCGGTTCCGCTGAGGAGGGGTTCCGCTGGGGGTGCATCACCGAGGCGCCCCATTATATCGGGGCCGACGGGCGCGGCTCAGAACTGGTGCTCTCTTTGACACCTTTGACCGAGACAAGAACCGTCCGCGGAAGAATCTTTGTCGATTCGAGGATGTCCGGCATAAAATCCGGCGTCGGCGAGACGAAGACGAATCTGGTGGCCGGATCTTTTGCCAGCGCGTCGAAATTCCAAAGGATTACGCCCGTGCCGAACGAATTCCCGACAAGGCAGAACTGGTTGACTTTTGCAGCTTCGCGGATGCCGCCCACGATCTGCGACGCGAACCCTGTTAAGTCGTATCCGCGGGAACTCCCGGGTTTCATTTTTGCTTGCGATGTCGTGAGCATCTCGTGCATCGGAAACTTGAACAGGAAAAGCGAATATCCCTGCTGGACCAAAGACGCATAACCGTCCAACGAATCCATGCGCTCGGTGGCCATGTTGTTGGCTGAGTTGTCAAAAAACACGATTCCTTTCGGTCCGGAACCTGCCCGGAGAACCGTTACCGGCAGATCCCATGAGGTCACCTGGAATGCGCTGCACGCTTTTCGCGTGTTCCGGCGATTCCGAAGGCCGGGCTACGGCGGGAATTCCGCCGCGGGCAATCGCTCGTCGTCTGGGCGATCAACGAAGGCCGCGGCGCAGCACGCGAGGTGGACCGCCACCTAATGGGCTGTCGGGGCCGGAGCAAAAGTGAACTGAGACGGAGC
>CAZSDC010000288.1:0-3511 GCA_964605515.1 uncultured Chthoniobacter sp. | reverse complement strand
CTGGTCGAGGAGGGGACGCACGCGGAGTTGCTCGCGCTCCCGGCCGGCCTCTACCGCAAGCTCCACGACCTCCAACAACAACTCCACGCGAATTTCGCCGTATGACGAACCTCGAACTTCGAACCGGTCCGGACGGACGCCTCCAGTGCAAATCCTCAGACTCGTGGATTCCGGTCCGTGCGGTCCGGTGCTTTCCATGGATTTCGGCGGACCGGTATTTTTCTCTCCGCGACCGCGACGGCAAGGAAGCCGGCCTTGTGGAAAATCCGGCCGACCTCGATGGAATTTCACGCCAAGCGCTGGAGCTTGCCGTGGCCGGATCTGCAGGCTGCCTGGAAATCCGGAAAATCCGCCGGCTTTGGCAGGATATCGAGTTGCGCGTCTGGGAGGTCGAGACGAAGGCGGGTGGCAGGAAGTTTCAAACAGAACTCGACGCATGGCCGGAGCCAGTCCCTGGTGGCGGGTGGATCGTCCGCGACATAACTGGCGACCTCTACCGAATCCCCAGACCGGAGGAGCTCGACCAGACCAGCAGGACCCTGCTCTGGGCATTCCTGGATTAATGCCGCAAGGCTCCCGGTCAGCACGAGGGGCTGCTTTTACGTTGCGCCAAATATCGAGAAGGAAGAACTGTCACGGCATGCACAGCGCAACAGGAAAATATCACGGCGGCTTCCGCGAAACCGCTCCGACTCCTCACAGGCAGGGATGGCCCGCCGAGCCGTCCGTTGATTCCAACCGTTTCTGCACCTTAGTGCCGGATCGCGCATCATAAATGATTTGCCTTGTCGCCAGGCCGGGGGATTAACGGTTTTGGTTCAACTGTGGTTCCTTCAAACACGATTCTTGGGTCGCTAACCTTGACGAGTTCGTGGAGTTCGTAAACGTTGCGATAGCCGTAGCCATACAGGTTGATGTAGGTCGGGATATTCAGCGCCATCATGATCGGCTTTGCCTGGGCGGCGATTTGACTGCTCACCGCTGAGGCTTTTGACTCGCGGGGGGAGGCAACCTTTGATGCAAAATCCACCTGGTTGCCATCAAAGTTGTTATTGCAATAAATGAGGATCTTGGTGTCGAATGTTGGGATCGCCTTCGCGAGATTATTCTGTGTGAAGTCTGTAAAAGCCAGGTGTGTCGCACCTTTCAGGTGAATTCGCTCGAAACGGAACTCAGAACGGGAATCCAGAATAATGACCCCGGGCTCCTTGCTCATTCTTAGGAATGTGTTCAGATCGACAAGCCTGCTTGCGCGGTATGGCTCAACCTCCGCAACAAGCCTCTTGAAATCATCGAAGCTGACTTTCGCCTTGGGATACGTTGCCTCCTCGGCCCAGATGACGCTGGTTGCTAATGCTAGCAGTGGGATAATGTATTTCATAAAGGGATGCGCGGCGCGGCATTTTTAGAGCGCGATCGAATGCGTGACAAAAGCGGCGAAGGTATGGTGATTCGATCCATCGCCCTGTTGGCATTATTTTGCGTAGTGAAACCTGAGTTGTGCGATCTTAAGATTCTTTGCAGCAATTCGGTAAACTATACGATGCTCATCTGTGATACGGCGAGACCAGAACCCAGCAAGGGTGTGCTTCAAAGGTTCAGGTTTCCCGATCCCATGCACATGCGCAAGAGACTGTGTCAAGGACCATGGTTTTCTGGCAACAGCGCCAAGGTCAGCTACGGCTCTCTGGATCTGGCTAGTGGCAGCACAACGTGGAAAGGCGAAGGCGCGGAGGTTGGGGAAGCAGCGTCCGTGACTGAGCCGGCGAAGCTTAGCCTCACTTTTTAACAACCCGCCCGGAGAGCCATTGGGTGCAGCTTATGGTTCGGCACGAGCTGTGATTTGTGGAATGATTGCGTTCGAATGGAGGCGGACGCTGACGAAATCCGTTCCCATCAAATAAAGATTCGCAAGTCTGTGGACCCCATCCAAAATCCATTCGCGCTCCTGATAATGGACCAGATCGATCGGGAAAATAATATTCGCTTTTAAAACTCGTTGGTATTGGTGGGGTGATCGTTGGGGGAAGGCAATAACTTCACGAGGCGAAATATCGAACAGCATGCCACGATTCGGAACCGACGACCAAAGCGGAAGATCGAGCAGGTAGTCAAAATCCGTGAGAGGCCGTGGAAAAACTTCCGCCGCTTCCTCCCAAACAAGATGAACATCCCAGTCGAACGGAAGGATGTGGTCAGCCAGAATGTCGGGGATGATCTTCATCAGGGATTGTTTTCCCCTGCCTACGGGGTGTTCGTGCTGCTGTTTTTAAACGTTTCGCTGAAGCTTTTTTCAGCAGCCTTGAAGGCTTCGCCGATTCCCTGAATGGCATTCTTTGCGTCGTTGAAGGCGCGCGCCATCTTTGCCGCTTGAAAGGCGGTGCGGAGGCTGGAGGCCTGGCGGCGGAAGAGGTCCGCCTGGATGGTGTCGCCCTTTTTCTCCAGTTGGTCCACTTGGGCGTCGAGCTTGGCGAGCGATTGCTCGACGGCGGCTTGCTTCTCGGCGTCCGGCGTTGCCTGGAATGCGGAGAGCTGCTTGCGCGCGGCATCGACCGTGCGGTTGGGCGAATCGCATGCGGCGAGTATGACGAGCGAAGCGGCAGCAACGATCCAGCGTCTCACAGGACGAAGGTGTCCAATGCCGGGGACCGTCCGTTATCCACGCGAATCTTCGGGCTGTTGGCGGCGAGGTGGCGGAGGATGTGGAAGACCACCTCCGGATCAGCCTCCACGGCCAGCGCAATCTGCTCGGCGGTCTGGGGCGTGCCAGATTTTTTGAGGCACGCTACGACTTTGAGTTGGGTTTCGATGATTGCGGCTGCGGCCTTTTTGCCGGCTTCGACGCCTGGCTGGTGGTAGGCGTTGATGTTCACGAGCGAGCCGTAGAACCCGACCGCACGCTCGTAGAGGGCGATGAGCGCGCCGAGCTGGAACGCGTTGAACTCGGGGATGCTGACAGTGATCGACTCGCGCCCGCTTTCATGCAGGGCGCTGCGCGTCCCGCGGAGGAAACCCTGCAGGAAATCGCCCGGCGTGACCCCGGGTTCGACTTCGAGCGGGGTCGAGGCGGCGGCCTTGCGCACCTCGATAAACGTCACGAAGAAATTGTTCACCCCGTCGCGCAGCTGCTGGACGTAGGCATGCTGGTCGGTCGAGCCTTTGTTTCCGTAAACGGCGATGCCCTGGTTCACGACATGTCCGTCCAAGTCGAGTTCTTTTCCGAGCGATTCCATGACCAGTTGCTGGAGGTAGCGGCTGAAGAGGAGGAGACGGTCTTTGTAGGGGAGGACGACCATGTCCTTGAGGCCGTGACCGCCGCCCGCGTGATACCACATCAGGGCGAGCAGCATGGCAGCATTCTTGCGGATGTCATCGGTGCGGGTCTTGACATCCATCGCCGCTGCGCCGTCGAGAAATTCCGTCACGTCGAGGCCCTGCAAGGCCATGGGCACGAGACCGACCGCGCTCATCACCGAGGTCCGTCCGCCGACCCAGTCCCACATCGGAAACC
>CAZSDC010000287.1:0-3562 GCA_964605515.1 uncultured Chthoniobacter sp. | reverse complement strand
GGAACATGTCGCCGCGACGCTTCAGTTCGTCGTCCACCCGGCGGAGCACGCTGAGGCCGAATTCGCGATCGCTCTCGATGGCCACGACCCGCGCGTGCGGGAGCTGGTGCATGGCGTAGCACTTGAACTCCACGCCCTTCTTGAAATCGATGAGGTAAAACTCCACCTGATCCGGACTGCACGACAACGCGAGGTTGGTGATGATCACGTGGAAGAGAGTGGATTTTCCGGACCCTGTCTTACCGGCAAAGAGAGCGTGCTGGCGGGTGCCCTTTCCGATGGCGAGATACTGGAGCTTCGTGGCGCCGGTGCGGCCGATGGCGATGCGGAGCTCGCTCGTGGTGTCGTTTTTCCACAGCTCGGAATCCTGGGGCGCGATCTGTGCGAACGGAACCTCCACGCGGTTGGAGTCGACGCTGCTCCGACCGATCCGGTGAACCAGTTCCACCGCTAGCCCGGGCGCGGGCGGCGGATCAAAAGCGATCGCCTCCGCCACCTTGACCCCTTCATTAACAAAGACCCACCCGTCCCGCTCGCCCCGGATGCACACACTGTTTGTTCTCAGCTCGTCGGGAGCGAAGCCGTCGGGCGGGGGCTGGCGGCTATCCCAATGGATCAGCGTGAAAACGCCGCAGCGCGCCCCGCTCGCCGCGATGCTTTGAAGCCGGTTGGCGGCGGTCTCGCTGAAGTTCGCCGGAAAATCCGCGACGACGAGGAAGTGGTATTTCTCAGCCACGCTGTCCGCTTGCGCGTTGTATTCAGTGATCGTCGCGTATTCGTTGCGCAGATACATCTGGATAACCTTTTCGATGTGCTCGTTGAGTTCTGCGAGACGTTCTTCGATCTGGTCCCTCTGCGTCCAGATGCGCCTGTTGATGAGGGTTTCCTCGTAGTCAGCAAGGTGCATGAGCCCGGAAAAACTCTGTCCGAGGCCCACGGGATCAATGATCGTAAAGGACAGTTTTCCGGGAGGAGTCGTCGAGAGCAGGCGCAGAATGATGTTGTTGAGAGTTCCGACGACTGTGGGGTTCCCGGAATCGGCCGTCTCGAAAAGCAGCGCTCCCTGCGAGGGGAATGTCAGCGCCAGCGGGATGGTGACCTGCGCTGGTCCGGGCAGAGCCAGACGGGGATCCTTGGGTGCCGTCAGGTCCAGATGCAGGGAGGCAAACTTTGCGCCCGGAGGAAATTCCACCGGCGGCGTCCAGCGTTCGACAAGCCGGGCATCCCATGCCGGGGAAAAACCGGCGAGCCGATCATTCATGGCGTCCACGGTCCGGTAAAGCGGGACCAGCGCGTCCGTCCACCCAGCCTGGAGCTTCGACCAGCGGTCCGCCTCCTCCGCATCAAGGGCGGCCAGTTCGTCATGATGCGCGGATTCAATCTGTTGTTTTCTTGCCTCCGCCTCGCCGACGATCTCGGCGATGCCGGAAGCGCGGGCGGTTTCGGCGAGATGCAGCTTCGGCAGAAAAAGGCGTTCGTGTATTTCCAAAATCCGGGGGGCCTGGATGTCGGTTTTTTGATGGATTTTGGCAGTAAACGGCCGCTCCATATCCGCGGCGTGCGCCCACTGCGAGTTCACTTCGACACAAAGCTGGTCGTAATCCTCCTGGAGCTTCTGACGGGCGGCATCGTGTCCGGCCAGCGCCGCAGCCGAGGATCCAGCAATCAAGCCCCGCGTTTCCACCAGCTCATTGGCCAAATGCGATGCAGCTTCCCTGGAGCCCCGCCCCCCCGCTTGATGGAGAATGAAAAGCCCCGCTGTCAACACAACCGCCAGCACGCCAGAGATCCCGAGCGCCACGGTTCCAGCACCCGCCCAAAAGCCGAGTGCGGCGCAGATCAGGATCACAAGAGGAATGGCCGCGTAGAGCGGAAGGACGCTGAACAGCCTTGGCAGAAAGGCCCGCCGGAATGCGAGCAGCTCTGCCTCAAGGGCGGACAGGCGGGTGCGAATGTCGTCCAATATTTGCGTGCGGTCTCCGGAGGTCCTGACCGTCACCTCGCGCGGCTGCCGGAGCAGGCGCAAGATATCCGAATACCCGCGGAAAGCACCATGCACACGGCGTTCCAGCCTCGCGAAAACCTCCTGCAGGCTTGCCAGATCGGCGGAGAACCCGGCATACGTCTCATCCTCGGTTTTCAGCTGGAGAGGGAGGTTCCTCGTGGCGGTGAGGTGTCGCATCTGCAGTTCCATCAGGCACCGCTCCTTCGCCCTCTTCGCCTGGTTCTGCAAATCCTCAACGGTCCGCCGCCGGGCGTTTTCTATGCGGCTCCGCCGTCCGTTGTAAGCCGCGCGGATCCGAGCGTCTCTCTCCGTGAACCGCTCCTCGATCTTCGCAGTCCCGGCGGCGAGCCAATCCTCTACCCCCTCCGTTTGCTCGCGGTGCTTCCGGGTTTCCGCCAGACGCCGGAGCCTGAAATCGCGGGAGAGCTGGGATTCCGTTTGCTCAAACTCCGCGGCGGTGTTCTTCAGGCGCGCCATCAGGTCAAGGCTCCGCTGGATCTCGAATTCGATGGGGCTATTCACAATCAGCTCGAACCTTTCTCAAGACGGTTTCTATTTCTTCCATGGCCTCCGCGGCCCGCCGGATGTGCTGGGGAAGCTCGGAAAGATAGGCTGCCTCAAACTCCAGGCTCTTCGCGTCGCGCCATGACGACCGGGCCTGGTCCCATTCCGCAGAAAGCTCCTTCATCGCCTGGATGAGCGCCGCGCCACCTGCCGCCGCGCTCATGGGTGCGGCTCCTGGGTTGTTGCCGGGTCCCGGGCGGTCTCTTCCGTCGGCGGGAGCGGGTTTCTGACATCCCGTGAGGTGCCGATCTCCGCATACGACTCGAGGGTTTTCTGCGTCTCGAGCAGATAGGAAACTGCCTTCGGGAGTTCGTGGTCAAGGACGCCCCGGAGGCTTTCCAGCTTCTTCGCCAGCGGGGCGATGCAGGACTCGAAGTTGCGCGCCCATCGCTTCACGCTTTGCAGCTTTTCCTCCGCCTCATCGAACGCCTTCTTTGCGCGCCGCGCGGCCATCAATTCCACAGACAGATTCTCGCGGAGGTTGGACATCTTGGCATTGAGGAGTTCGGCCTCAGCTTGATCCAGCGCCCGGCGTCTCCTGCGGATCTCCCGCTCCCAATACAGGCGCTGGTCGTTCTGAAGCCATCCTTGCGTCCGGCGGATCTCCCCGCCCGCATCGTCCACTTGGATGCGCGCCTTGCTGAGAAAAAGGATCAGATTTGTCCGAAAGATTTCGAGCGCATCAAAGGAAGTGACCTGGGCATGATCCGCCATGGCGTTACCTCTGATCCAGGTATTGCTCGATCCGCTGGGCCTTGCGAAGGAGATACGGCGTGTGCTTCTCGGACACCTCCACAAACTTTCTCAGGGCTTTCATCGTTGTGAGAAACTCCTCGGAAAATTTGTCGTGTTCCTGGTCCTGCCATGATCCGCCAAGCGCGGTGAACCGTGCCTGCAGGGCGGAGGCTCGGATCTGCACGTCGTCATTGAACCTTTTAAGCTCGCTCGCAAAGCGACGCACCTCCTCGGGATCCATGATTGCCTGAGCCACGC
>CAZSDC010000286.1:0-3580 GCA_964605515.1 uncultured Chthoniobacter sp. | reverse complement strand
ATTTTCCGCAGCCCATGAAGCCGATGAGAACGATGTTCGGAAGCACCCGGTCATAATCTCACGACGTTTTTGGCACGCGAGCCTTTTTGGTCCCGGTCCACTTCGTATTCCACTGCATCCCCCTCCTTGAGCGAGCGGTAGCCGTTGGAGGCAATCGCGCTGAAGTGAACAAAAATATCCTCGCTGGTTTCGGGATCGACGATAAATCCAAAACCCTTTTTGTCGTTGAACCACTTTACTGTTCCTTTTGGCATGCGGTGTCTGGTAATTCTGCGAGGCGGCCCTCGCGTCCGCAGTGGTAAATTTTGCCGGATGGGAGTCAACGGTTGTTAGGAAACAATTTCGTCACAAATGAAAATCAAGCTCTCTCTGTGAAATCCGAGACGCGTGTCGCTGCCGCCGGGGAGGGGGTTCCTGCCGCCGCCACACTTCTGGCTGCGGGCGGGCTGGTGTCCCTGCCAACCGAAACGGTTTACGGGCTTGGGGCGGACGCCCTTGATCCGGTGGCCTGCGCAAAAATCTTTGAGGCCAAAGACCGGCCGTTGAGCGATCCGCTGATCGTCCACATCCCCGGGCTTGATTGGCTGGACCGGCTGGCAGTTGTGCCGGCTGCCGCCCGCCGGCTGGCAGAGCAATTCTGGCCCGGCCCTTTGACTGTCGTGCTTCCGCGCCGGGAAATCGTTCCCGACCTCGTGACGGCCGGACAGGGCACCGTGGCGATCCGTATGAGCTCGCATCCGGTTTTTCAAGCGGTGTTGAAAGCGTTTGGGAAACCGGTGGCCGCGCCCAGCGCGAATCGTTTCGGGCGGATCAGCCCGACCTGTGTGGAGCATGTGATCGCGGAGCTGGGTGGGCGGATTCCGCTTGTTCTTGACGGGGGGCCGTGCGCCCACGGCATCGAGTCCACAATCGTCCTCGTCCGCAATGATGGAATTCACATCCTGCGGAACGGTCCGGTCACTGCGGAGGAACTTGCTTCGTTCGGTCCGGTTCATGGTGCCGTGCCCGGGATCTCCGCGCCCGGTGGCCAGCTCAGCCACTACGCGCCAAGAACGCCGATGTGGATAGGAGAGCCGCTTTCCCGGCCGAATTTCGGCCTTCTTTCCTGGAGGAGTGCAGGGGATGGGTTTGCCCGCGTCGAGTCCCTTTCAAAAACGCAGGACCTCCGCGAAGCGGCTGCGAACCTCTACGGGGCGATGCGGCGGCTGGATGAGGCCGGGCTTGATGGGATCCTCGCCGAGCCCGTGCCAGAGACCGGTCTGGGAGCGGCCATCATGGAGCGCCTTCGCAAGGCGTCGGCGCGATGAGCCAGAAACTCAACACCAAGGCCAGCGGGATCATTGCGGTTGCCGTGATGTGCAGCCGCGTCCTCGGCCTCGTGCGTGAGGTGCTGTTCAACTCGCTTTTTGGCACGGCATCGATGGGGCTCTTCCTGATCGCGTTCCGCGCCCCCAACCTGCTCCGCGACCTGTTTGCCGAGGGTGCTCTCTCGACCGCATTCGTCACAGTTTTTTCGCAGAGAATCCAGAAGGAAGGCGAGGCCTCCGCATGGGTGCTGGCTTCAAAAATGATGACGCTCGCCGCAGTCTTCATGAGCTTCGTCAGCCTGCTCGGAATCGTCTTTGCGAAGCAGTTGATCGGCCTTCTCGCACCCGGTTTTGCTCCGCAGGACGCGGCCTTCACTATCGTGCTCACGCAGATCATGTATCCGTTCATCCTGCTGGTCTCGCTGGCCGCGCTGGTGATGGGGATGCTGAACTCGCGGAATGTCTTTGCCGCCCCCGCGATGGCCTCGAGCTTTTTTAACATCGGCTCCATTGTCGGCGGGGTCCTCTTCGGATGGCTGATCGACCCCGGTTTCGGGCAGAAAGCCCTCATCGGCCTTTCGGTGGGGACGCTTGTCGGCGGGTTCCTGCAGTTTGCTGTCCAGCTTCCCAGTTTGCGGAAGGTCGGGTTCCGGTTCCGACCGGATTTCCACTGGGGCGACCCCGGGATCAAGCGGATTCTCGTGCTCATGGTGCCCTCGGTCATCGCCGCGAGCGCCGTGCAGATCAATGTGCTCATCAATTCGAGCTTCGCCTCCTACGTCGGGAAAGAGGCAGTCACCTGGCTCAACAGCGCGTTCCGCCTGATGCAGCTGCCGATCGGGGTTTTTGGCGTGGCCGTGGCGACGATCACCCTGCCGGTGGTGTCGCGGATCGCGGCGGGATCGGATACGAGCACGTTCGGCCCGACGCTCGGGAAGGCGATGCGGCTGGCCATCTTTCTGACCCTTCCCGCGGCCGTCGGGCTTTGGTTCCTGGCCAATCCGGTGATCGGCCTGATCTACCAGCACGGGGAATTCCATGCCAGCGACACCCTGCAAACCGGATTCGCGCTGCAGTTCTACGCGCTCGGGCTGGTCGCCTATTCGTGCATCAAGGTGCTCTCGCCCGCGTTTTATGCGATCGACAGAAAGTGGACGCCGATGCTTGTCAGCTTCGCCTCGATCGCGCTGAACCTCTCGCTGAACTACCTCTTCGTTTTCAAATTGGGCCTCCAGCACCGCGGGCTCGCGCTCTCCACCACGATCTGCGCCACGCTGAATTTTGCCGCCCTCTATTTTCTGATGCTCGGTCCGGCGGGCACTCTCGAAAGCCGCCGCTTTCTGCTCGCGCTCGGGCGATGCGCCCTGGCCGCCGTGCCGCTGGGGTTGGCGTGTTGGGCGGGAATCCATTACGCGCCGTCAGTTTTTCCCAAGCCGATTTTCTGGCAGAAGGCCCTCGTGCTTTTTGTCACCATGGGGGCGGCCGTTCTGCTCTATCTCGGCGGCTGCCTTGTGCTCCGCGTCGAGGAAACGAATGAGGCCGTGCGGATCGTGCTGCGGAAGTTCCGGCGGAAACTGTAAAAAGCTGCCGCGCCGCGCCTTGGCGCTTGTTGATTTCAATCAATATGGCAGGATTCATTTTTTGATCAATGACCGCATCCTACCTCATCCTGCCTGAGAAGAAGCTGATCATCGGGAAGTTTGCAGGGCCGACCCGGGCGGAGGACATCAAGGGGCTGTTGATGAAGATCTGGTCCGATCCTCTGTTCGATCGCACATTCCATATGCTGATAGATTTCACCCGAGCCGTTCTCAAGCTCGGGATGTTGGAGGTGACGGTGCTTTGCGATGCGATCATGAGCATCGCGGGCGGCGCGATGGGGAGCGCGGCGATCATCGCCTCCGGTCCGGTGGGGACCGCGCTGGCGATGCTGTTCAGCAAGGGAATTTCGCTGATCACGCCCAGCGAGGTGTTCAGCACATGGGATGCCGCGCTGGACTTTCTGGGCGTGGATCTGCCGGAGAAATCCACGTAGCGCCGGGCTTCGGGACCGGGCGCAACTCAGTGGGTGCCGACTTTTCCCCGCAGATTTTTTGTTTCCGAGCGCCGCCGTTTGGATTCAACCATGCGGGCTTTCAGCCCTTTGGACCGTTTGGCTTTTCTGCAGCGTTCGCGGGAGGCTTCGGCCAGGGCGGCGAGCTTTTTTTTTCGCGCGGCTTCGGCTAATTTTCCCTCGAGGCGTGTGCGGGCGAGCGCGCGGTTCTGGGACTGGG
>CAZSDC010000285.1:0-3587 GCA_964605515.1 uncultured Chthoniobacter sp. | reverse complement strand
CCGGAATGGCTTCCAGGCTATGAAATCCGGAGGGATCCTGCGGATCCGGACATCGGTTGACGAGACCCACGTGAGCATCTCGTTTTCAGACACCGGCGGCGGAATCCCGCCCGAGCACATCGGTCGGATGTTCGAGCCGTATTTCACCACCAAGACTGGGGGAAACGGACTTGGGCTCCTCATCGTGCGGAGGATCGTCCGAGCCCATGGCGGCGAAGTCGTCCTCGAGAGCGCTCCGGGCCGCGGGCTCACCCTCACGATCCGCCTCCCGAGGGCCGACAGACGGGTGCGGTTCCTGGAACAGGGGAATCCGGAAAACTGATCAATTCGGCCTGGAGACGTGGCCGTCGGCGTAAAGCCGGTTCAGCTTTCCGGAATGGACACTCTCGTAGTCGGTGCAAATGGTCACACGGCCGGGCTTGACGATCCGCACGGTGTATCCGCGCCTGCCGCCGTAAATTTTTGGTGCGCTGGCGTTCTCACTGTCGAGCATAATCCGCCATTGGTAGCTGGTATGGGGATCATTTGCCGCATACCAATTCGGCCCCTTGAGATCGGCGGGACACCTCAGGACGGCATCGGTCACCCCATACGGTCCCAATACGTCCAGCATGGGCTTCGCCTGGATCGCGTTCGGATCCGACGCATCGTTCAGCGGCGGATACACCGGGTTCTGAGGGTCCGGTTCGATGACCGGATAGTCATTATTGTGGTCGCCGACGTAATTCAGCACCCCGATCCCGATTTGCCTGAGGTTGCTCATGCAGACAACGCTCTGCGAGCGCTCCTGGAACTTTGCAACATGAGGCAGCAGCATCGCGGAGAGCAGCGCGATGATCGAGATTACGGCGAGGAGCTCGATCAATGTGAACCCGCATCGCCTTCTCATGGCTTGGGCGGGTTGGCCAGTATCTGCTGCTTCTGGGCGATGTAATTCCTCATCCTCTGCTCACGCTGCTGAGGCGACTGGCGGGCATCGCGCGCGGCCTGGCGGTCCGCCATTTTGTCCTGCACGGCGGGGCGGTTCATATATTCCTCAATCTTGGCGCGGCGCTGGTCATCCGGAAGCGCGCGGACCCCTTCAAAGAATTTTCTCGTCTCATCGAAGTCCGCCTTGGCGGCCTGGCGTTCGTCCGGCGGGAGCTGGGCGATGGCCGCCTCCGCCCGCTGTGCGAGCCAATCGGGGTTCATCCCCTCGCGACCGCGCGGCCCGCCTCCAGCCTGCCCGGCCCGGTCACCGCCATCGGGAGGGCCACCCGGTCCGCCGTTGCGCCCTCCGTCGCGCCCGCCTCTTGCAATAATCAAAAAGCTTTCCTGAACCTGCCCACCCGAGGAATTAATGAGCTGCTTCACGATGGTGGCGGCGGGCGCGGTATTCTTCGGCATTTTTGCATCTGGATTCCAGTCGCGGGGAACGGCGGTCATCACGCCGGATTTCATGGCGACTTGAAAGAGGGCGGACTGAAGGTCTTTTTTTTCGCCGGCCTCGGGCTTCACCGCGAGGAAGCGGGGGTCCGGCGGCGTATCTCCCGCGAGCATCCCCATCGCGGGAAACCAGGCGACCGCCCATTGATCCGAGCGCTTGCCGGTTTGAAGTTCCTCCAGGGCGGCAGCAGCCTGAGCTCTCGTGGAGGCCCCTGCGAAAACCACCCGAAGTTCCCCCTCGACCCTGACCGAAAGCGTCTCCAACGCGTCCATGAGCGGAACCCGTTTCATCTGAATGGTGACAGGCGTTTCGGGCGGAACATTGGTCCCGATGCGCACATGGCCCTGGCGCTGGATCGACGCGATGACCTTCGAAACGGGAGCGTTCTTGAAATCCAGAGTAATCAACCCATCCGGCCAGAAATACCAGGCGATGGCGAGGACAAGAACCGCTCCTGCGGTGGCGAGCAGAAGCGTTTTTCGATTGGAATTCATCCCGCATGCAACACCGGGCACGTTGCGAAGTTGCGGAAAATTTGACAGGGACCATAGCGCTGGCGATGATCAGCGGGTCATGGCAAGTCCCAAAATCGACCCTGTGCTTCACACGAGCAAAAAACCGGACTGGATCAAAGTCCGGC
This sequence comes from uncultured Chthoniobacter sp., assembly GCA_964605515.1. Taxonomy (GTDB): domain Bacteria; phylum Verrucomicrobiota; class Verrucomicrobiia; order Chthoniobacterales; family Terrimicrobiaceae; genus QYQL01. The sequence continues at coordinate 1,521 of CAZSDC010000285.1, read as the reverse complement.
TTCCGAACAATCCGGTATTTTTCTCGACCAAAGACCTGGTGTCGGATCTAAGGCTTCACACTGTTTGCGAGAGTGCGCAGTGCCCGAACCGCTGGGAGTGCTGGAGCGGTGGAACGGCGACATTCATGATAGCCGGCGAGCGATGCACCCGTGCATGCGGGTTTTGTGCCGTGGACACGGCGAAGCCGCTTCCACTCGAGGAAGACGAACCGCAGCGGGTAGCCGAAGGCGTGAAGCGCCTCGGGCTCAAACATGTCGTGATCACCGCCGTCGCCCGGGACGACGTGCCCGATGGCGGGGCCGACCATTTCGGCCGGACGATCGAAGCCATCCGCGCCCTCGATCCGAAGATTGCCATCGAGGTTCTGGTTCCGGATTTCAACGGCAAAGATCCTTCGATCCGCCGGGTGCTGGACGCCAGGCCGGACATCTTCAACCACAATATCGAGACCGTCGAGAGGCTCACCCCGGTCGTCCGCTCGCGAGCCAAATACCGCCTCTCTCTCGCCGTCCTGCATCGCGTGAAGGAGATGGAACCGGACATGATGACCAAGAGCGGGGTCATGCTCGGTCTCGGGGAGACGGAGAACGAGCTGTTCGAGGCGATGGACGATCTGCGCGAGGCCGGAGTCCAAGTGCTCACACTCGGACAATACCTGCGCCCAACACCCGATCACCTGCCTGTGGTCGAGTATGTCAGCCCGGAGACATTCGAACTCTATGGGGAAATCGCACGGAAGAAGGGCTTCACGTTTGTCGCCAGCGCCCCGCTCGTCCGCAGCTCCTACCACGCCGGAGAGTTCAATCCGGTCTCACGTTGATCTGGAAAATCGTCGCTGTCGGCCAGCCCGCGCTCGGCTACGCGCGCGATGGGATCCGGGACTACCTGTCACGCATCCAGGGTTTCAATAAAATCGAAACCCGCTTCCTGAAGCCGACGCCGGATGTCCACGCCAAAATGCTCGCCGAGTCGGAGGGGCATTTCCGGATCCTCCTCGACGAGCGCGGAAAACAGTTCACGAGCAGAGGGTTTGCGGGCGAGATCTCGAAATGGGAGAACCGTTCGATTCCCAGATGCGCGGTCCTGGTCGGAGGCGCGGATGGATGGAGCGATGACATGCGGAAAAATGCCGGCCTCCTGTGGGCGCTGGGATCGCTCACCCTCCAGCACGAGCTCGCGCTGCTCGTCGCACTCGAACAAATCTACCGCGCCTGCACGATCAAAGCCGGGCTGCCATATCACAGGGATTGATCGAGTCAGTCCGGCCTGTCCCGATGCGCGCGAAAGTGATCGCTCAGCGCCTTTCGGTGGCGAAGGAGGACTGGGCGCGAAGAGTGCCGCCCTCGTGCCATTCGCCGGGGATCAGAACCTTGCGGGGCTGCCGTGGGACGCCGATTTCGTTGCGGCTCAATTGTCCGATCAGCAGGTCCACGGCCGCCGCTCCGATGAGGTCGTGATTTTCGCGGATTCCGCTCCAATTTTCGACATCGTCCACGACGTTGAGATTGACGAGCCCGCAT
>CAZSDC010000284.1:0-3596 GCA_964605515.1 uncultured Chthoniobacter sp. | reverse complement strand
GGTTTCTTGTCCAGGACTCCGACTCGGCGGACATCCCCGACCTTGAACACCGGGTCGTCACGTCGCGGCCTCCGTCAAAAGACGAGATCGAGGCGATGGAGTTCGGATGGAAGATCGTCAAGCACGTGAAGTCGAATGCCATCGTCTATGCCGGAAAAGACCGGACGCTCGGCATCGGAGCCGGCCAGATGTCTCGAGTGGACTCCTCGCGCATCGCCGTCTGGAAGGCTAATGAGGCGGGGCTATCGCTCAAAGGCAGCGCGGTTTGCAGCGATGCGTTTTTTCCGTTCCCCGACGGCCTCATCGCGGCGGCCGAGGCGGGTGCCACGGCGGCAATCCAACCCGGCGGATCGGTCAAGGACCCGGATGTCATCAAGGCGGCGGACGAACGCAAGGTGGCCATGGTCTTTACCGGCACCAGGCACTTCCGGCACTAGATAAGTTTTCAGTTTTCAGTGAGAGATTACCGGGAGCCCCGTATATTTTCTGAACACTGAATCACTGAACACTCATGCGTCCCTTAGCCTGCATCACTTGCGGACCTGCTTACGAACCGATCGACAAAGTTCGCAGGATCACTAATTTTTCGACCGGCGAGATTGGGGCGGTTCTTGCCGGGGAATTTTTGCGGGCGGGGTTTGAAGTGATTTGTTTTCGCAGCGAGGCGGCGACATTCCCGGCTCCATCCGGTGTCGAGGTGAGGCCGTTTTCAACCAACGACTCCCTGGCTGCTGGCCTGCGCTCGCTCGCGCGGCCGCCAGCGGTTGTCCTCCATGCCGCCGCTCTCTGCGATTTTGTGCTGGAGAGCATCGAGGGAGCGGAAGGCGCAGACAAGCTCAGCAGCCGTGCGGGGATGATCCGGCTCATCCTGAAGCCGGCGGAGAAAATCCTTCCGCAGATGCGGACCTGGTTTCCCGAGGCCCGGATCATCGGTTGGAAATACGAGCTCGACGGCTCCCGAGATCAGGCGATCTCACGTGCCGCCGACCAGATCCGCGGTGCCCGCACCGATGCCTGCGTCGTGAACGGCGCCGCCTACGGTCCTGGATTCGGGCTTCTCACCTCCGACGGCCCAACCCAGCATTTTTCCGACAAATCCGCCCTCGCCGCGCACCTCACCGGACAGTCGTGATGGCGGCGGAGAAATGCTTTTCACGGAATCAAGAAGCGGGCAAACTCGGCGCATGCTGAAATTTGAGGAGGTTTCCTGATGCCCGCGCTACCTGGATTCCGGGATTTTTATCCCGAGGACTGCGCGCGACGGAACTATGTCGTGGAGACGTGGCGGGCGGTGGCGGGGCGGTATGGGTTTGTGGAATACGACGGGCCGACGTTGGAAAGCGGCGAACTTTACCGGAAGAAGAACGAGGAAGGCGCCGAGATCCTGGAGCAACTGTATTCGTTTCGCGACCGAGGCGACCGCGACGTCGCCCTGCGACCGGAGATGACGCCCACGCTTGCGCGGATGGTCGCCGCAAAGGAGAAGCACTTCCGCAAGCCGATGAAGTGGTTTTGCGTTTCGAATTTCTTCCGCCACGAGCGGCAGCAGAAGGGCCGGTTGCGCGAGTTTCTGCAATTTAATGCAGACATCATCGGAGAGAGCTCGCCGGAGGCGGATGCGGAGATCATTGCCCTGGCGGTGGACCTGATGCGGGGATTCGGCTTCGGAAGCGAGCACTTCGTCGTGAGACTCAGCGACCGGAAGGCCTGGATGAATTTTCTGTCCTCGCGCGGCTGCGACAGTGCACAGGCGGGAACTGCCCTGGCCTGTGCGGACAAAATCGAACGCGAGGCCCCGGAAAAGCTGAACGAAAAGCTGGCCGGCACCGGACTCACGGTGGCGGACCTGCGCGGGTTTATTGCCGGGGGAAGTCCTGCAGCTTTTGCCCCGGTGCTGGCGGCATTGGATGCACGCGGCATGGGGGGGTGCGTCGAGCCGGACCTCTCGATTGTCCGCGGGCTCGCCTACTATACCGGAGTTGTCTTCGAGATATTCGACCGATCGAAGAACCTTCGCGCGCTTGCCGGCGGTGGGCGCTACGATTCGCTCATCCACGGACTGAGTGACGGGGCCTCGGACCTTCCGGCGATTGGGTTCGGCATGGGCGACGTTGTTCTCGGCCACCTCATCGACGAGACGCCCAGGGCCTCAGAAAAGCGGCAAGCTGCCGTCGCTCCGGCCTGTGAAGTTTTTGTGGTGCTGGCCGACGAGACCCGCCGGGCGGATGCCCTGCAAATTGTGCAGGCGTCCCGTAATCTCGGATGGAAGACGGACTTTTCCCTTAAGCCAGTCAAGGTGGGACGCCAATTTCAGGATGCCGAGGGCCTGGGGGCGAGGGTCGCCATCATCGTGGGTGCCGAATGGCCGTCGGTGAAGGTCAAAACCCTTGAGACCAGGCAGGAAATTGTCATCGATCACAGCGAACTGGCCGCGCATCTGGAGAAAGCAGCTTCGCGCTGAGGAGGATCTTCCGGAATACGTCGGAGCGACAACCGCCGTGTCGTCCTTCAGCTCTAGCCTTTGCGGCGTTTGACGCGGACCAGCGCGAGGGATTTTTGGAGCGAGGCTTTAACGGTGGCGTATTCCTCGTCGCCCAACTTGGTATCCTTCATCGCCTCCTCGGCGCGCTTGATGGCGTCTTCGGCGGCGGACTCATCGATCTCACTTTCCTTGACCGCCATGTCCGTGAGAACCGCGACCTTGTCCGGGCCGATCTCGACGAACCCTTCTCCGACGGCCAGACGGAGTTCCTCGCCGCCCTTGAGCACCCTCAGCTCACCGGGTAGTAGCTGGGTCATCAGGGGCACGTGCTGCGGGAGCACGCCCAGTTCGCCTTCCATGCCGGGAATCACCACCGAGTCCACATCGTCGGAGTAGATCTTTTGCTCGGGGGTGACGATTTCCAGATGAAGCATGGGAGCGAGTCTTAAGAATTAAGGTTTAAGGGAGGAACGGGCACAACTTAAGACTTAGGCCTCTTTCACCATGTCGATGCCGCCCTTCATGTAGAAATTCCCCTCGGGCACATCATCGTGTTTGCCTTCGAGGATTTCCGCAAAGCCGCGGATGGTTTCGCTGATCGGGACATACTGGCCTTTGGTTCCGGTGAAGATTTCAGCAACGTGGAACGGCTGCGAGAGGAAGCGCTGGATTTTGCGGGCGCGATAGACGGTGAGCTTGTCGTCCGGCGAAAGCTCGTCCATGCCGAGAATAGCGATGATGTCCTGAAGGTCTTTGTAGCGCTGGAGCACGTTCTGCACCCCTCGCGCGACCCTGTAGTGCTCCTCGCCGATGATGTCCGCAGAGAGCGCCTTGGACGTCGAGGCGAGCGGGTCCACTGCCGGGTAGATACCGAGCTCGGCAATCGAGCGCTCGAGCACGATCGTGGAATCAAGGTGGGCAAACGTGTTCGCCGGAGCCGGGTCAGTGAGATCGTCCGCAGGCACATAGACCGCTTGGAACGACGTGATCGAGCCTTTGGTTGTCGAGGTGATCCGTTCTTGCAGGTCGCCCATTTCTGCGGCGAGCGTCGGCTGGTAGCCGACCGCGCTCGGCGTGCGGCCGAGAAGCGCCGACACCTCGGAGCCGGCCTGCG
>CAZSDC010000283.1:0-3654 GCA_964605515.1 uncultured Chthoniobacter sp. | reverse complement strand
AGCTTCTATTCATTTGAATGCAAGCGGCTGTTTCCGCGGCCGTTACGTCAGCTCAGAGACGGCTGACTGAATAGTGACTCCATGAGCGCAAAACAGCCGGGACGTATCTTGGTGACATGAAAATGACGCCGCTTCGAGAACTGTTGGAGTCGCTTGGGCCTTCCCTGAAATCGGTCGACATCGGCACCGAGACAAGGGCTGCTGACAAAATCGAGTGCCTGAAAAAAGAAGAGCCCGGCCTGCTCAATGCGGACGCCTACTCGGCGACCATTGGCACGGTGCGCGTCGTAATGGTGCTCGATGACCACGGCGGGCCAGCGTTTTGCACGTGGCGTGTCTATGGATTCTTCTTTGAGAACAACCGCACACAAAACAATGAGGTGAAGACCTGAGCAACGCGGACAAGCCACCTGAACCTTTAGCCAACCATCCTATGAATCAACCCCTGAATCTGACTATCTCGCAAAAGAGGGCTGCCGAGCGACTTGATTTTTTTTGGCGAATAAAACGCGGCGGCATCGGCAGGCTTGGATCAACCGAGACGCGGCCCCTCCCCCTGCTCATCGGGCCAAGTGGAGCAGGCAAGACCGCCAGCGTCCGCGATTTCGCCGCGCGGCACGACCTTCCGATCTTTTCAATATCGGCCGCGACATGGATCGTCCGCGGTGCCAGAAACGAAGGGTACACCTCAGATGCCCTTGCGGTATGGGTCGGTGAACATGGCGGCGAGGGAGGAGTGATCTTTATTGATGAGATCAACAAATTGCGCGCCCAGCACATGGACGCCTCATGGTCCATGTCGACCCTCATCGAAGTCATGGCCATTCTCGATTGCGACTCGCGACTGCTGCGAATGGGGTTCAAGCAGGAACAAATCGACGCTCTCGGATCTAAGTTTTTGATCATCGGTGCCGGCGCATGGCAGGAAACCTGGACCGACAGCAAGCCGCAGGCCTGCGCCGGATTCGGCGGCTCGCAAGGCGGAGGTGCCACGGACCCGAACGTTTTTCTTTCCGCAGTCCGAGACCAAAACGTCATCCCCGAGGAGCTTCTTTTCCGTTTTAACGACAGGCTTATTCTGATCGAGCCACCTGCCCCGGATGAGATCGCTGCGCGCATCGCAGCAATCCGCAGCGACGTGGGTGTTGCCAGGTTGACGGAGGAACAAATCGCGACTCTTGCCGCCGAAGCGAGCGAGTCTCAGAGTGCGATGCGATGGCTTGAGGCCTACGCCCTGGATGTGATTGCGGAGCTGCCGCGCGAATGGCACGACGACATGGACGCAAAGGTGAAGCTGGAGGTCGAGGATTGGTCCGCAGCAAAACCCCGCGCGGATCTGTATCCAAAGCTATATAATTCTTCGTTCGACATCGTGCGGCGCCTGTCTTACGACATCGCCCTGGCTGCACGAAATCTGGCTTCCCGTATCCGTGCAGAGGGACTCAACGCGGCATCAACTCAGGAGAAATGCGATTTTTTGGATGAACTCGCGGGCATCGCTTACACATTCACTCTTTCAACCATCGATGACCTTTCTCGGCGCAAGCTGTTCGAGGCGCTCTGCATCTCTGTGCCTGAGGTGTCGAATAAACTCGCCGTGTTTTCAACAAATCCGATCATGGATCGCGTAGCGGAAACGACCCGTGACGCCGCGCATACGCTGGCGACCCTCACGTTTCGATTCGCTATTGAGTCCGTCTCGATCCGGCTGCTGATGCACGATCAACAAAAGCTGGTTGAAGCAAAAATTATCGACCATGAGGACGCTCGCGTCCTGTGGTTCAGAAAATAGTGGTGCCGGGGCTTTTCCGGCCGGCAGCCCTCCGTGTTGAGGAGGATCGTGCAGAGTTTGAGCGCGGCGTTATAGGCGATTCCGAATTGCCAGTCCGTCGAGAGCCGGTCGGTCCGGGCATCTTCGAGATCGCGGTCCGCGATGGCAAAATGCTCCGCGATTTGTGACGGGCTGGTGCGGTATGGACGCAGCCAGCCGTTATTTGACCAGTCCTTCAAGCTCCTCGGCGTCTCCTGTTATCCAGATTTTCGGGGCGGCAAGCACGTTGGTGATGAATACGTCTCCGGTGCGTGCTTTGGCCGCAAGGGTCGCGCGCGTGAGAACGGGGGAATTGACTTCGCGTCCGAGAGTCGAGGTGAGAGCGCGGAGCTTGTGGGAGAGTGCCCGCAACCCGACATCTCCGACCACGAGCAGGTCCACATCACTCGCCGCACCGGTGGTCCCGGCCGCAGCAGAGCCGAAGACGAAGGCCATCTCGATTCCGCGCACTCCGTCCAGAGCGTCGGCAAGCTGTTCGCGGAGCCCGGTCGTTTTGAGGGCGATTCCTTGCAGTTCGGAGAAAATCGGATGCCCTGTGTTGGCCCGGAAATAAAGGCGGTTCCCGTCTCGCCGGGCGACGAGTAGATCCCGCACGGGTGAGCTTGCCCACCTCTTGCTGGATGGTGCCAAGGGCCAAGCTGCTGAGTTGGGACAGCTCGCGCAGATAGAACTCCTTGGCTGGATCGGAAATTAGCAGGCGCAGGATCTCACCGCGAACTTTGGGGAAGATGACCTCGATGGCACTCACTGAGAACGACTGTGAAACACATACGAACGACTGTCAGTGCCATACACATTTAAATGTTCCCCAGATCCCAGTCGAGCGTGATTGCGGCCCGAGGGAGTTTGCTGTATGATTTTGTTAAGTTTCCGGCTGAAAAGCACCGCCAGATTTCCGCCACTTCCGGTAAAACCCGCGGTTTCGCATTGTGTGCGAATGGATTTGCCGGAATCCCGCCGCTTTCAGCGGGAATTGTATCTTTCGAGCATGAATTATACAGGATGCCGACCGCTGAGCGAAGATGAAATCGTCCGCCTGCTGGATGCCTGCCAAGGCCGTTATCGCGCCCGAGATGTCGCCCTGATCGTGATGGGTATGCATACCGGTTTTCGCATCAGCGAGCTGCTTTCTCTCAAAGTGAAAGATGTCTGGGATGGCAGCGAGGTTGCCAAAGATGTCAAAGTCGAGAAGGGTTTCATGAAGGGCAAGAAGAAGGCTCGCACGATGCCGCTCCACGAGAAAGTTCGGGATGCCATCCTTTCGCTTCTGCAATCTTCCCGAATGTGGCATCCGCTTTTTCAGGACTGGCCGCTTTTTCATGCCCAAGGCTGCCACAAACGACTGTCCACTCGTCAAGCGTTTGAAATCGTCGTGGCCGCGGCGGCAAGCGCCGGGCTGGATGTCGAACGTGTCGGCACCCACACGCTCCGGAAAACGTTCGCACGCCGAATGTGGGTTTCGCCGATCGTAAACAGAGATCCCGCGAAAATGGCCAGACTCTTGGGGCACGACAATTGGGGGAACACCCTTAGTTATCTCGAATTCGCGGACGAGTTGGATGCCGCGGTTCTCGCGTAAACTGGTCCAGCGGTTCTAATACTCGGGGCTCCAATATGCGGGAGCGCAATTTCCCGCTTCCATCTGCCCGCATCCCGTCCAACTCCGCAGCGACACGGAGTAGTGCTGGGCGTGGGCCAAGCACCGCTTCGTGAATTGAAGCCTACTTCCTGCTGAGTTCCTGGGTCCGCAGGAGCACCCGCTGGCGCATGATCTTTCCAGCTTTGAACTTCACGGTCGCCCGCGCAGGAATCGTCACGTCCTT
>CAZSDC010000282.1:0-3666 GCA_964605515.1 uncultured Chthoniobacter sp. | reverse complement strand
CGGATACCGCGAAGAACAAAAAGGAGGCCGAGGAGAAATTCAAAGAGATCAACGAAGCCTACGAGGTTCTGGGCGATCCGGAAAAGCGGAAGCAATACGATGAATACGGGGCCGGCTGGCAGCAGTCCGGCGGGCCGCCTCCGGGCTGGGGACAGCAGCCGGGCGGAGGATTCCGCGGCGGCAGATCGCACCCGGGGGGAGGGGTCGAGTTTGAAGGCACCGGATTCAGCGACTTTTTCGAGCAGATGTTCGGCGGGGCTCGCCGCGGCGGAGGTCGGGGCGGATTCGGAGGGTTCAGCGGATACGAGGAACCACCTCAAAAAGGCGAGGACGTCGAGGCCGACATCATGGTCACGCTCGAGGAGGCGTTCCACGGCTCGACCCGCCAGATTTCTTTCCGGCGCGGCGAATCCGGAAAGATAGAAACCTACACGGTCAAAATCCCGAAGGGCATCCGGGAAGGGCAGAAGATCCGGCTGGCCGGGCAGGGCGAGAGCGGGTCCGCTGGCAAGGGCGACCTTTTTCTGCGCGTCAAATTCCAGCGGCATCCGGATTTTGAAATCGAAGGAGCCGACCTGCTTTACGATCTCGAAGTTCCGGCATGGGATGCCGCGCTCGGCTGCACTGTCCACGTCCCGACGCTCGAAGGCCGCGCGAAGCTCAAGCTCGCCCCCGGCACGCAATCAGGAAAAAAACTCCGGCTTCCCGGCATGGGCCTCCCGCTCGGTGCTGGCAAGCGCGGCGACCTCTACGCGGTCGTCGCCGTCACGGTCCCTACATCGCTCGACGCCGACGAGAAAAAGCTCTGGGAGCAACTTGCGGCCAAGAAGAGATAGAGCTATTGAAAATCTCCGTCAAAGTCGTGCCGGGCGCGTCAAAGAGCGGGATCGTAGGTTGGCTGGGCGAAGACTTGAAGGTCCGGATCCAGGCGCCCGCCACCGACGGCAAAGCCAACGACGCGCTGTGCGAATTTCTTGCGGCGGAGTTCAGCCTGCCGCACCGCGCGGTCAGGATCGCGTCCGGGTTTTCCTCGCGGAAAAAGATTATTGAGGCGGACGGCCTCACTCAGGAGGCGCTTGCGTTGCTCGCCGGAAAGCCCGCCTGATTTGCGCCAGCCTGCCGATTTGAGCTCCTAGTGGCTCTGCTCGTTTTTGAGGGCGGATTCGAGGTCGCGGATCTCTTCCTTGAGTTCGCCGGGTTTGTCCGCCTTCTGCTTTTCGACCCGCGCTGCGATCGCTTTGACGGTATTTCTCATCTGGTCAATGGCGGTCGTCTTGAGAAGCCCGGCCATGCATGAACCGGGGGTTACGAGATTGGTGTAGCGGATCACAGCGCCGTCTTTCCACCGCTCGATCCGCAGGTTGCCCTCGCTGGCCTTGGTTTGGAGCGCCTTGACGAGGCTCCAGGTGACCAGATATCCGCCATCCGCTTCGCTGGTCATGGTGTTCAGCGCGGTGTAATATTCGTCCGGGAGAATCGGGACATCGACCCCGTAATCCACCTCGGCCACGCACGGCGAGACCTGCCGGGAGACATCGGATTTGATGACTTTTGGAACGTAGGCTTTCGCGTTTTTGTAGTCGAAAAACACGGCGGCCACCTCCTCCGGGGTCGCGGCCACCTTTTGATAAACACGCACCCTCGGCCAAGGCTTCCCGTCGACGTTCTGAAGAATCACCACCTGCCCGCCGCGCGCGACCTCTTCGGATTGTTTGGAGTCAAGATCCTCAAGAAGAGTGGACGCGATCAGGGCCGGGGAGAGGAGGAGGAAGAGCAGGGTCTTCATTTCAGCGGAATGAAAAGCCAGGATGCAGGCAGGCGCAAGACGTGATCGAAAAAACCTTTCGTCAGGGCCTACGGTCGGCCGGCCTGGTCAAAATTGCGCAAATCCTGCTGGATGCCGGTGTGCGGGGCCGATAATGTTGCGGCGTGAGCTACCGAGTCTTTGCCAGAAAATACCGTCCGCAGACGTTCGACGAAGTGGTCGGCCAGGACCACATCACGCGCACGCTCCAAAACGGGGTCTCGGCAAACCGCCTCGCGCAGGCCTACCTTTTTGTCGGGCCACGCGGGATTGGAAAGACGTCCACGGCGCGCATTCTGGCCAAAGCGCTCAATTGCGTGAACGGCCCCACGACGACCCCTTGCGGGGTTTGTGATGCCTGCAAGGAGATTGCCGACGGGCGGAGCCTCGACGTCATCGAGATTGACGGGGCGAGCAACAACGGCGTCGAAAACATCCGCGACCTCCGCGACAATGCCGCCTACGCGCCGGCCCGCGGGCCCTATAAAATTTACCTCATTGACGAGGTCCACATGCTGAGCACCGGGGCCTTCAATGCGCTTCTCAAGACGCTCGAGGAACCGCCGCCGCATGTGAAATTCATCTTCGCGACAACCGAGGCGCAGAAGCTTCCGGCCACGATCACCAGCCGGTGCCAGCGGTTCGATCTTCGCCGGATTCCCGCCGAACTCATTGCAAAGCACCTGGGATTTATCGCCAGGAGCGAAAAAATCTCACTCGATCCGGACGCGGCCGAGGCGATTGCGCGCGGGGCAGAGGGCGGGCTTCGCGACGCCGAGAGCATGCTCGATCAGATGGTGGCGTTTTGCGGTGATAAAATCCATGCGCAGGATGTGATGGATGTCTTCGGGTTCACTTCGAAGGAAACGGTCCTCGGGCTTGCGGGACACCTGTTCGCGCGAGATGCCGCAGGGGCACTGGGAATAATCGCGGAGCAATCCGATGCCGGCAAAGATCTCTCCCGCCTGACATCCGAACTCATTGCCCACCTCCGTGATCTGCTGGTTTCGGCCGCCACCGGTGAAGCCTCCGCTGTCCCCCAAGGCAAGCTCCTCGATCTGGTGGATCATTTCGGCGAGGCCGAAACCCGGATGAAATGGGTCGCCGACAAAAAACTCCAGCTCGATGTCGCGGTCATCAAGGCCCTCCACCTTCTGGACGAAACAAGCCTCACGGACGTCATCGATACCCTCGCCAGCCTGAGCAGCGGAGAGCTGCCGCCGGCCAAGCCGACCCCGGTGACGAGGCCGGCTCCTGCGCCAAGGCAGGAGGCCAAGCCCGAAGCGGTCGCTCCTTCTGCGCGTCAACCAGCCGAACCCGCAGCGAAAATCGCCGCCCCGCCGGTTCAGCCCGCCGACCCCGAAGATGCCGAAGTCTCCGCGGCCACAACGTGGGAACAAACCGCTGAGTCCTTCGCAAAAGAATCGTTCATCCGCTACGGCTGGCTCCGCGAGGGGCTGTTCGAACGTTTCGAAAATGGCAGTCTTTTTGTCCGGTTTCCCGCATCGTCAAAGGAAAACTCGGAAAGCATCTGGATGGAAAAGGGGCTCAAAGATTTGGAAGCCACCCTCACCCGCGCGTTGTCACGCACCACGCGGCTGGTTCTCGAATGGGATGAAAGCCTGGCGGAACAACCGGAGCCCGAGCCCGTCTCTGCTCCGGTGCGCGAAGACCCTGCTGTCGCTGGCGCGCAGCCGTCCGCGAAGCCGGTAGATCCGATAGAGGACTTCAAAAACGACCCTTTCATCAAGAAAGCCCTCGAACTTTTCAAGAGCACACTGCAAACTACCCCCGCATGAATATCGCGAAGATGATGAAGGAGGCCCAGCGCATGCAGGAACGCATGGCCGAGGCCCAGAACG
>CAZSDC010000281.1:0-3684 GCA_964605515.1 uncultured Chthoniobacter sp. | reverse complement strand
CTCATCCTGGCGAAGGTGTTGGGCTTCAGCCTGTCGGAAGCTGGCGCCATCGGAATCATCGGCGGCGCGGACGGCCCGATGGCGATTTTTGTCACTATGAAGCTCGCTCCGCACCTGCTTTCGCCGATTTCCGTGGCTGCGTATTCCTACATGGCCCTGATGCCGATCATCCAGCCGCCGATCATGAGATTGCTGACCACAAAGGCCGAGCGAAACATCCAGATGGCGCAGCTGCGCAAGGTCAGCCGCCTCGAGAAAATCATATTTCCAGTGGTGATCGCCATCATCGTTAACTTGTTCTTTCCGCCCGTCGCGCCCCTGGTGACGATGCTGATGCTGGGCAATCTTTTCCGTGAGGTCCTCGTCGTCGGCCGCCTCGCGGATACCGCAGGAGGCACGCTCCTCAACCTGGTCACGATCGTGCTGACCGTGGCGATCGGCTCGACCATGAGCGCCAAAACATTCCTCTCCATGCAGACGGTGGAAATCGTCGGCCTCGGCCTCATCGCCTTCGTCTTCGGAACCGCCTCCGGAGTCGTCACGGCAAAAATCATGAACCTTTTCCTGAAGACCAAGATCAACCCGCTCATCGGCTCCGCCGGCATCGCCTCCGTGCCTATCGCCGCGCGCGTCTCGCACATCGTCGCAAACAAAGAAAATCCCAAGCTGTTCCTGATCTACCATGCCATGGGGCCGAACCTCGCGGGCGTCTTTGGAACGGCGATCTCCGGCGGCATCCTTCTCGCACTCCTTGGCGCGAAGTAAATTCTCCATTCAAAACCTATGAAACACCCAGCTCCCCCCGATGATACTTGTGCCCGCGTCATGGCCACTGATTACCCGGTGCTCACGGCCGAGATGACCCTTTCCGAATGCCTGCGGGCTTTCGTGTGCAACAAAGTTCTGGCCATGCCGGTCGTTGATGAAAGCGGCCGTTACATCGGACAGTTCCGCAAAAACCTGCTCATTGCCGCGATCCTTCCGCAGGTCGCCGTGCACGACCCCCGCTTCGACCATATCGCGAAGATGATCGATGGCGGCATGTTGTCCGAAACCATGGAGGACGTGCGCGAGCGCTTCTCCGTCATCGCTGAAAAACCGGTGCGCCGGTATCTGGACACAGACACGCCCGTGCTGCGTCCGGATCAACCGCTCGTCACCGCGATGTTCTACCTTTTCCACGGCAGAAATTTCCTCCCCGTCGTCGAACCGGCCAGCGGTCTTCTCGTCGGAGTCATCTCTGCCTGGGATATTCTGGAGAGCATCCTCCCGAAACACTGAAGCGGCAGGCAGGGCTTACCTGAGTTTTCTGGCGGAGCGTAAAGTAGGGAATCCGCTGTTGCGGACGGGGCGCTAGCCTTCAACTTCCTGCGTGTCGCAGATTATCCCTTTGCCCAAGTATCCGTTCAATTTCTAGAATCCACAAATTTCCAGACCTCCCGCCATTCCTCGTCGGGAAGATTCGAAGCGGCATCGTTGTGGCCGGCAGCCTTTACCTCCCACAATCTTTTCGAGCCGGTTAGAGCGGCAAAAAGGTGGCGAGCCCCAGCGGGAGGGGTCGTGTCGTCGTCGTCCGCAAAGATGATGGCGACCGGGCTTGAAAACGCCTTCAGCGCCGACGCCGTATCGAAGCGGTCCAGCAGGAGCAACCGGACCGGCAGCCAGGGGTAATGGTGTGATGCGGCGGAGACCATGGAATCGAATGGAGTGATCAAAATGATCCCTTGAACCTTTCCGGGGCACCTCACCGCGCCTTGGGCGGCCACCCCGGTCCCCAAAGATTCCCCCACCACAATCGCGGGACCGGGCATGGCATCCAGCGCTCGTTTTGCTGTTTCCGCGAGGCTGCGTTGGGTCGGGCTCCCTGGTGCGGAGCCGTAGCCGGGGTAATCGGCCACATGGATCCTGCCCACGGCGCCCGCAGCACGGAGTCTTCCAATCAACGATACCCGCTGGAGCGCGTTCCCGGCGTTCCCTTGGAAAATCACAACCGGGGTTTTGCCCGTGCCGTCGCCGGTCATCCAACCTAGAGGTTTCCCATCCTTGTCGAGCCAGCGGGACATCCCCGCCTCTTTCGCCCACTGCTGCATCTGCTCCTCGGAAACCGCCTGCGGATGGTAAAGCATGGCCCTCTGGCGAATGAACACATACAGGCAAATGAGAAGGTAGGCGAGAGCCGCCAGGAGAAATACCCTAGCCAGAAATGCGATGAGCACGTTCATGGCCGCACTTACCTCTCGGACTGCCAGACGATTTTTCCCGAGACGATGGTGGCGACCGCCCGGCCCTTCCATGTATGGCCGTGGAACGGCGTGTTATGCGAAAGCGAGAGAGAGAGGTTCTTGTCGAACGTCCATTCCAAATCCGGATTGATCAGCGTCACGTCGCCGGGTGCGCCGTCGGAGAGTGTCCCCCGGTCGAGACGCAGAAGCCTTGAGGGTTCGAGCGTGTAGAGCGCGATGAGCCGCTCCAGCGAGATCACTTTCCGCTTGTGCACGAGAATGTCGCAGAATGTGGCGAACTCGGTCTCGAGACCGGTGATGCCGAACGGTGCGCGATCAAACTCGACTTCCTTTTCATACGAAGCATGCGGCGCATGGTCGCTGCAAAGGATGTTGAGCGTGCCGTCGGCGATCCCTTCGAGAATCGCCTCCACGTCTTCCTGCGCCCGCAGAGGCGGGTTCATTTTGAAGTTCGTGTCGAAAGTTTTCAGCGAGGCGTCAGTGAGGGCGATATGGTGCGGGCAGACCTCGCCAGAAATCGGAATTCCGCGTTTGCGGGCCTCGCGCAGGAGCCGCACGCTGCCGCCGGAGCTGATGTGCTGGCAATGGATCGGCGACTGGCAGAGCTCGGCGAGCATGACGTTCCTGGCCACAATCATTTCCTCCCCCATGCGCGGCCATCCCGGGAGCCCGAGCCTCAGGCTCCATTCTCCTTCATGCATCACGCCGTCTCCCACCAGCGAATAGTCCTGGCAGTGGTCCATCACCGGGAGGCCAAACATCCGCGCATATTCAACCGCGCGGCGCATCACCTCGTGGTTCTGCACGCAGTGTCCGTCGTCGGTGAGGGCGACCACGCCAGCCGCCGCGAGCGCGCCGAACGGGGCCAACTCCTCACCGGCGAGCCCCTTCGTGATAGCGCCCGTGCAAAAAACATTCACGCACGCATTCGCCTTCGCTCGCTCGCGGATCCAGGCGATCGTGGCTGAGTTGTCAGCAGTCGGCGAGGTGTTCGGCATGGCGACCACACTGGTGAATCCACCAGCTGCTGCCGCCCGGGTGCCAGCGGCAATCGTTTCCTTGTGCGACTGGCCCGGCTCGCGAAGGTGCACGTGGATATCGATCAACCCCGGCGCGACAACGAGGCCGGCGGCATCGAGAGTTTCGCATGTTCCAGCCGGCGGCGTCTTCGAAATCCGCCCGTCCACGACGAAAATATCGGCTATTTCGTCGCGCTTGTTTGCCGGATCGATGACCCGGCCATTTTTAATGCGAAGATTTTTCATGTCGGGAGTCCGGCCCCTCCGGCGCAGAGGTAGAGGACCGCCATGCGGACGGCGATCCCATTGGTTACCTGTTCCAGGATCACACTGCCCGCGCCGTCAGCGACATCGCTGTCGATCTCGACGCCACGGTTGATCGGGCCGGGGTGCATGATCAGGCATCCGGGCTTGAGGCGCGC
>CAZSDC010000280.1:0-3720 GCA_964605515.1 uncultured Chthoniobacter sp. | reverse complement strand
CGGGAAACTGCGCCTCGATCTGGTCAAAGCCTGAGACCGAAATCCAACCGGTATTTCCTGCTCTCAGCGGTCGATTCTTCGGAAAGTCACCGTTTTTCCGAGAGCGATCATGCCGGAATGATCAATGCGTCCATAGGCACTCCCAGCCGTATGGCAGGCGATGTTCCCCTTTTTCCAAATGCCGTCGCTGTGGGTGTGCCCGCATAGGACAATAAATCGCGTCTGGGGCATCCGTTCAGCAGCCTGTGAAATCACCTTCCCACCCGCCAGCCAGCAGAAACGGGGCAGAGCCATCGCATCGGAATTCCGGCCCTCATGCCATGACGCCTCTGGCCAGGGTGGAACGTGCGTCAGGAAGATTACGCAGGAAGCATCTTCCGGCACAGCGGAGAGATGGTCCAGATGAGCATCCGAGATCTAGAGGAGACGGCTCATTCGCAGAGTGTAAACAAGAGACTTTTGATGCTTGAACGCTTCGATCTTCTTGCGTGTTGCAACAAACTTTATCGGCAGGTGATACTTCTGAATTAGTCTGTCGCGTTTAATAGGCTTAGAGCCTTCTTTGCGTCCTCGTTGCCTTGCTCAGCGGCCTTACGATACCATTTGATGGCTTCGCGAACATTTTTTTCTACGCCATAGCCGTTCTCATATGCCATAGCGACAAGCCATTGCTCATCTGCGTAACCGCTTTGTTCAGCGGCCTTTAGTTTCCATTTAAAGCCCTCCAATTCGTCTTGTTCCACACCTATGCCATTGTCATATGCGATAGCAAGGCTCCTTTGAGCATTGTGATACCCTTGTTCTGCAGCTTTACGATAACATTTGAATGCCTCACTAACATTTTTCTCCACGCCTTCGCCGGTCCAATATGCCAAGCCGACGAGGTATTGAGCAGAGGCATCCCCATGCTCAGCGGCTTTGTAATACCAGTTGAAGCCCTTGCAGGCATCATTTCCCACACCATCGACGCTTTGGTATGCGCGTCGAAGGTATTGTTTATCTTCAGCAAGTCTTATTTCTAACGCTTCGTTGATTGTCATTTGTGTAGATTAGTATTATTATTTTTTTAAAAAAGGGCCTCGACTGGGGACAATCTTTGTCCGGGAATTTCCGATTCAAAGCAGCTTCCCTTCCTTTTCGGAAAATTCCCGTCTCAGTCTGCTCAGTCGTTTTGGATCGGTTCCCTCTACCAAGCCGAGACCTTTGCAGAGGAATGCATGGGCAGCATCCCCTTTGAGTTTCAGGCTTTTGGCTTCAGCGTCAAGAACCTGCAATTTGGCGGCATGGGCTCTACGTTGATCAATCCCATCAGCCAGCCCTTCTCCCTGCTTTTTCAACGCCCTTGCCCGATGGAGTTTCATAACGGCATCCCAGCGCACGTCACGCTTGGCGTCGAATGACCAATAGACGGGGATGAAAATCATGGTTCCGTAGGGGGTGAGGTTGACCGAGAGCTTCATGGTGAGCGGTTTGTCACCTTCCATGCCGTAGAGGTTCCATCGCATGCAGAACACATCGAAGGTGGCTTGGAATCGGTGGCGTGGTTTTGACCAATCCACCTTGAATCGTGGGCGAAGGTTTCTCTCCCCTGTCAACGACCGGCGGAGAATTCCTTTTTCGTTGGCGAACAGCGAAACATCCCACTGTTTTTTGATAGCCTGCCACTCGCGAAGGAGTTCGGGATTCCTCAGCGCCTCTTTTTCGATGGAATCAAATTTTGCGGTTGTCGTGACAAGGGACTCGTAACTTCCGTGCTGGACTAGGTGTTCATGCTCCATTGCGACCCGGCAGACTTCCTCAGATGGCGGTTCAGGGAGCCAGCTCAAAAGAAATGTCATTTCCTCATCGAATGGCTTTCCCTCTTCGATGAAGTCGAGGCACGCGCAAAAAACATCATGAATATTCAGCGGCCACAGGGTAATGGGGATGAGCATCCAACGGTGTAGGATTTCCAGGCTGTCCAGTGCTTCCCGGCCATTTTTGCGACAGAGGGCATGGAATCGCCGGATGTCATCTTGTGAGTATTCCCGCCGGTGGTAGGCGAGCGAGTCGAGTTTTTCGAGATCCTGTTTGAGGGTGTGCCGCATGGCTGGGACATTACCTCAACCAAAGATTGGGGACAATCGAATCCGTGGAATCTTGGTGACGCATCGAGGATGATCGTCGGCATGTCACCGGAGATTCGCAACCACCTCGCCGCAGAACCTGTCCAACCCAAGGACACCAGGCCCTCATTTCCTGTCGCGCCCGCACACCTTCAGTGCGATCTGACCCATGGGAACGCTTTTTGCCCGGACAGGAATGCGCCGCCTGTTCCTATCCTCACGGCGTTTGGAGCCGGTAACTTGCACCAGTGCCGGGTCGGGGGCGAATGGGATTTCGAGCGGGCAGTTGCTGAGAACCCCACCGGTCTCATCCGGTCGTTCCGCCGCTTGTTTCGCAAAACGGGCACCGATGTCTGGGAGGATGTTATTTTTCGATTCGGCGAGCGCCGGTTCCTCTGCGGCGAGAAGTTCAGGATCATCGGGTATGGGGAAACCTCCGAAGACGCGGAGAAGATCGTCAACGACTTCACTGCCGCTTACGGGACGAATCCGCCAAAAACGGGAGGCCGCTTCCAGCTCATCCGCAAGGATCGCTTCGACTTCAAGTGCGAGGATGTCACTCTCGGCGCGGACACGGTTTTGACCGAGGCGGAATTCGCGCTGCGGTATCCGGAGGGTTCGCCGGCATGGCATCGGGAGTTTGTGGAAAAACTCACCGCGCGGAAGAGCGGGCTCTCGATTCTTGAGGGGACGCCGGGAACGGGCAAAACCACGTATCTGCGCCATCTCATGGGAACGCTCCAGGAGACGCACCGGTTCTATTTCATCCCTCCGTCGAACATGAGGATTCTTTCCGAGTCGGACTTCATCGGCTTTTGGGCGGGAGAGCGGCAGATCCATTCCGACCGGCGGCTGGCGGTCATCCTTGAGGATGCCGATGCCGCCATAATGACCAGAGGCGCGGACAACCAAGAACAAGTCAGTGCGCTTCTGAACCTCTCTGACGGAATGCTGGGCGACTTCCTATCGCTCCAGATCATCTGCACCATCAACTGCTCGGCATCCGAGATCGATCAGGCGCTCGTTCGACCCGGCAGGCTGCTCAGCCACCGAGTATTCGAGCGACTTGATTCTTCTCAGGCTGCCCGACTCGCTGCATCAATGGGTAAAGTCCTGCCACATGCACGCGATTATTCACTCGCGGAAGTGTTCGCGGGGCATGGCGCAGGAGTCATGGCACGGCCACACATAGGTTTTGGAGGGAAATGAGATGACAAAAGCATTCAATTGTTTCTGGGGCGGAGCGGTGTCATTGGCCTTGTGCTCATGCGCCTATTCACCGCTGCCGGGAGGCAACTCAAACGTCACGAGCCCTCGTGACAGCCATGATGTGACCACAGTCACACTGGCTCCTGGGGCCACTTACGCACCGACTCTGATCAAAGGCTCCGGAAATGATAACGGCTACAACGGATACCGATATGATCCGGGAGCGACACGATTTGCATCCAGAGAATATGGAGTGGTCCGGGTGGAGCCAAACTGCAATCCATACTTTCCGGGATACTGAGATCGGACCGTTCTGCGAGGATCGTTCGCGGCTTCCCATCGCCCGGCTGTCTGTGGTAGCGTCCCGCGCCATGGCACAGGGAATTGACCAGCAAGTCGGGAAGAA
>CAZSDC010000279.1:0-3796 GCA_964605515.1 uncultured Chthoniobacter sp. | reverse complement strand
ATTCGTGGGGATCGGAGAAATCTCTCGGACTTTTTTCGATTATTCGCTCAGCTTATTGCAAGCGCCCAGGAACTCGCCTGTTGTCTTCGTGATGGGCAGGCTGTAATCCATGCTTCCATCGGCATCCGGCTGGCTCATGTATTTTTTCAAAAACGGTGCGGTGGCGTCGGCGATCTTTTGGGACTGCTGGGATCGGAAATATCCTTCCGCGCCGAGGTCCTCTTGGAGTTTCTGAAGCTGGCCGTCTACCAACGGGCGCACGTCCCAATCGTAATTGACCCTCTCTTCGGCGGTTTTGGGGATGGACTTCATTTTTTTCGCGAGGGCTTCCAGAGGGGAAAGGCCTTTTGAAATCGCTTCGACATCGGGCATCGGCGGGACATTTTTCAGCGATGCCTCCATTTGTTTCAGAATCTCCCTGAGCTGGCGGTCAACCTCGCGGTGGCTAGGGGCGTCCTGCAGGATTTTCTTCAGGGCCACGATTGCTGTATCCACCGGCCCCGAGATCAGCTCGTGCGGGTAGATCAGGGTCTTCCTGGCCTCCTTCATCGCCTTGTCGAAACGCTGGAGTTCGGCACGGTATTTGGGCAAATCTTTTTCCTGCTGCGGTGGGGCAGCTTCCGTTTGCTGCGGGGACGCGGCAGGCAGTTCGTGCGGCGTCGCTTCCGGGGACGGCTTCGGCGGCGTTATCGTCACCATTCCGCGTTCGGCAAGGTAGCGGGCGTAGTCGGGGAAGTCTTCCGCGTAACCGGCGCGGAGCTTGTCTGCGAGCCCCGCCCTTCCGGGGTCGTTGTCGAGGGTGGAGGCGGAAAGAATATCCTTCTCGGCCCCGTCGAAGTCGCCCCGCTGGAGCCGGAGTCTGGCGCGGGTCGTGTAGTGCAGGGTGATCGGCGAGAACTCTTCGATGATGCGGGTGACCTCGGCTTCGGCCCCCTGCAGATCGCCCAGCGCATCCCACAGCTTCATCCGTTCGCCGAAGCTGACGAGATCGAGACGTTTCCCGAGCAGACCGCGCCGCAGTTCCGCATGGGCATCCTCGGTGCGGCCGAGCTTATACAGACACTGCGCCCGCAGCGTGGAGTAATACGGGAACGTGTTTGAAACCGGGTAGGTGGTATTGAGCTGGCCGAGCATCTCCAGCGCAGCCTGATAGTTTTTTTCGTTGAAGTAGATCGCCGCCAAAGACGCGGTGGACCTGTAATCGGCCAGCTCCTTGTCGTTGAGGCCGCCGGGATTGCTCGGGTCGGAATTTGGGGCGGCGGGAGCGGCCGGAGGTTTTGGGGTGTCGCGGAAAGGGTTTCTCAGCGCGACCGCCGCGCCGGCCACCAGAACCAGCACCGCCACGCCGGCCACAAGCAGGAGTCGTCTTTTCTTGGCGGACCCTCGCGGGCCGTCAGTCCGCCCATTCAAGGCTTGGGCCACCTCATCGAAGGTGCGAAACCGCTCCGCTGATCGCTCGTCCACAGCCCGGCGGATGACGTTGTGGATTCTCTGCCAGTTCTGCCTCTCGGCCGGAGAGAGCGAGGTTTCACCCTGCGGCGGCCACCGGAAGGCAGCCCTCCCCATTTTATCAGGCGGGTTGCCGGTCAGCAGCGAGTAGAGCGTCGTTGCCGCCCCGAACATATCCGGGGGACCCCCGCTTTCCACAAACCAGCTCGGGGCGGAATAGCCGGGAGTGCCGCGACGGGTGATGTTGTGGGAATCCTCCCCGAGCAGGCTGATGTCCCCGAGGCAGGGCGTGCGATGGAGGAAGAGGATGTTGTCCGGCTTCACGTCCCGGTGGACAAGCTCGGCATCGGAAAGGAGCTGGAGCGCGTGGAGGATGGGGGTGATGTATCCCTTGATTTCCTCGCTCGTGAACCATGCCGGTGCCTCCCGGCGCCGATCCATTACGGCGGCCAGCGTCAAAGGGCACCAAGAGGCATCCAGGGGATCGGACGAGCCATACCCATCCGCCAAGGGCATGATGTAATAGAGTCCGTCGCTTCGGCGGTTCACATGCTCGATGGGCATGATCGACGGCGAGCGGAGCTGTCCGGCCGCCGTGCGATACCGGCAGAGGGCGTCAAATTCCTTCTGGATCCGACCGGGATCAATGTCCGGTATGAACTTCAGCGCCCGGTAGTCGCCAAGCGCCTCCGACTGGCAGAGCCAGACCGCTCCGAACCCGCCGGAGCCGATCAGGCGGATGACGCGGTAGCCGTCGAGGGATTCACCGGGTTGGAGCATTCCCCGCTTGTAGTCCTCCCATCCCAGCTCTGCCAAGAACTCCGCAGAACATTTTCCGTCGATCTGGAAAAATCGGCCGAGAGATTTTCCGGGTATCTGCGAATACGAGCTGATGACACAGATGAACCAACGCATCACAGAGCAACCCGAAATCACCCTGATTTCCCCGGAAGGCAAGATCGTCCGCACAGCCGAATACTTCGAGTGCCCGGCGGAGATCATCATCGGGCATAATGGGGTCTCCTTCGACGGGTGGGTTGTCCGTACCGACATGGACATTCCCGAATCGGACCTGCGGTGGCTGGCGCACCAGCTTGAGCTCATCCGAGACACTCAGGGGGCAGCGCGGGTGGAAGTGCTCGTCGCCGCTCTCGAAAGACTCCTCAGCACGCCGAGAGACGCGGCAAGCCGCCAATCACTCAACCGCCTGACCGCAATATGATCTTTTCCTCCTTCATCGCATCCGCGCTGGTGCTGGGCCATGTGATGGCCATTTCCGGCGGTCATTCCTCGATAACAAACAGAGGCGGCGGCTACTCGGGAACCTGCACGAACCAGACCTGCGGCATCACGGCACGCCTGTATCTGGTGATGCACGAGCAGGACGGCGCGGTTTCTGGACAACTGGACCTCTCCAGCGAACTCGGCGGAGGTGGACCGATCTCAGGGACCATGGAGGGGGACCAGGTGACATTCACCACCGTCTGGGAGTTCGGCGAAATCACATGGCTCGGGCGTGTCAAAGGCAAAACCATCCGGGGCACCTACCGGGTCGAGGGGCCGGATGGGATAATCCAAAAAGGTATATGGAGCGCCAGCAAGGCGTGATGAACCCGCAATACAGACCGATCCTGCGCTATATATTTATGATGAAGACACTACTTATCTGCTGTGCATGTCTGGCGATTTTCGTCGTCTGCATACCACTCATGCTGATCGCCGCTTTGTGCGGAGAACGGCTGCCTTTGAGTCCGTAAGATCCCCGGCCCGGAGGCAACGACGATGCACGCTGATACAAATTTTAAAGGGCTACGCCTTACCTGTCCCATTCCGGGGCGGGTGCAACCGCGTGGCAAATCAAAACATGACAGTGAATACACTGACACAGGCACGCAGAGCTACACCCAGCTACGTGCCCGACATCTTCCAGTTCGAGGTAACTCGGCACGGAAGCACATGGGTGTTTGACGATAGTAAGAAGGGTGTTCAAAATGAACCCTTCGTTTGTGGGATGAACGAGATCATCGACGCGGTCGTCGAGCGGTTCGGCATCCCGGCCGTGGACGGCCAACGGATCCGTGCCACGTTCTGTGACGCGCAAGCGATTCACAGCGACGCTGTGAAACTGATGGTCAACGCGAATGACGTCGCGTGGCTGTCCCTACTTGAGCCGTGTCATCTCCCAAATATCCCGGAGGGCTACACGCCGTATCAAGATCCGCGCAGCGGCCTCAAGGGGGCGTTCTGTCTGGTATACCGGTATTATTTCCCGGTGGACCAGACACCGCAGCAGCTTTTGCTCCTGCCGGAGAAGGTCGGGCCATGAGCATGCGCAAGAAACGGAAAG
>CAZSDC010000278.1:0-3805 GCA_964605515.1 uncultured Chthoniobacter sp. | reverse complement strand
CGGCCTCGATGCCGAAGAACCCGCAGGCCGCGCGGTTGAGGTAGATGATCCGGCCTTTCGGGTCGGTGACAATCACCCCCTCCAGGATCGCGTTGAAAATCGTTTCGAGAAACCCCTTCTCCCTCGCGATCTCGACGAGGTAGTTCTGCACCTCGCCCGGTTGGACGAGGCCGATGCGCTCGATTAATTTGTCCAAAAATCCACTAGTCATTTTATCATGCCTTCCGTTGGCATGGTGACAGTTTGCGCCTTCGGCGCGCATGCGCAATTCGAAATGTCGTCGCCCGGGCACCGGACCTGCGGGTGGAATAATTCAAACAAGTCACTTGAAACCGCGCTGGAGCGAATTACCGTTGGCGCTCAACCAATCCAAACCATGCCATTCGAACTTCCTGCACTGCCCTACGCCGCGACGGCGCTTGAACCCAGCATTGACGCCCGCACGATGGAGATCCACCACGATAAACATCATGCCGCCTACGTCACCAACCTCAACAAGGCCCTTGAAAGCGCTCCGGAGCTTGCTTCGAAATCCCTCGAAGCCCTGATCGGCGACCTCGCGTCCGTGCCGGAGGCGATCCGTGGCCCTGTCCGCAACAACGGAGGCGGACACTGGAACCACAGCTTTTTCTGGAACATCCTCGGGCCGAATGCCGGGGGGGCTCCGACTGGTTCGCTCGCAGCTGCCATTGACAAAACCTTCGGAAGCTTCGCCGAGTTTCAGGCAAAATTTGAAGCGGCCGGCCTCGCGCGTTTTGGCAGCGGATGGGTCTGGCTTTCGGTCAAGCCCGACAAGTCGCTCTGCATCTGTTCCACGCCGAACCAGGATAACCCTCTCATGAAAGGCGTTGCCGACTGCACCGGCACACCGGTCATCGGGGTGGATGTCTGGGAACACGCCTACTACCTCCATTATCAGAACCGCCGGGCCGATTACCTCAAAGCCGTCTGGAATGCGATTTCCTGGACCGCCGCCCAGAAAAATTACGACGCGGCCATCGCTTAAGACTTCCCACCCGAAACGCCCGGTGCCACGGTACCGGGCGTTTTCGTTTTTCTATGGCCCGTCTGAATTCCAATTATCTCAAGCTCAAAGCCGGCTACCTGTTCCCGGAGATCAACCGCCGGGTCAAAGCGTTCACTGATTCGAACCCCGCCGGTGCCGCAAGGCTCATTCGCTGCGGCATCGGCGACGTCACCGAACCGCTCCCGTCCGCAGTCCGCCGGGCGATGCACGCTGCGGTCGATGAGATGGGCGTCCGCGAATCCTTCAAGGGATACGGTCCCGAGCAGGGGTATGAATTCCTCCGCCAGGCCATCGCGGAAAACGACTACCGCGCCCGCGGGATCGACATCGCGAACGACGAGATCTTTGTCTCCGACGGCTCGAAGTGCGATTGCGGGAACATTCTGGATATCTTCGGACATGACAACCGGATCGCAGTCATGGACCCCGTCTATCCGGTTTATGTGGACACGAATGTCATGGCCGGGCACACCGGCGACGGCGATGGTTCCGGGCTTTACAGCGGACTGGTTTATTTGGTCTGCACGGCAGAGAACGGGTTCGTCCCTCCGGTTCCGCAGGAAAAGGTAGACCTGATCTATCTGTGCTACCCGAACAACCCGACCGGAGCCACCGCGACCAGGGCACAGCTCACGGCATGGGTGGATTACGCGTTGAAGAACGAAGCCGTGATCCTGTTCGACGCCGCCTACGAGGCGTATATCCGCGATCCGGAAATCCCGCATTCGATCTATGAAATCCCGGGCGCCAGGAAATGCGCGATCGAGTTCCGCAGCTTTTCAAAAAATGGCGGATTCACCGGCGTCCGTTGTGCGTTCACCGTTGTGCCGAAGGAACTCGAATGTTCGGCCGGTTCCGGCGATCGCCGGCCGCTGCACCCGCTCTGGAACCGCCGTTTCAGCACAAAGTTCAACGGGGTTGGCTACGTCACCCAGCGGGCGGCGGAAGCCCTTTACTCCGAGGAGGGCTGCACGGAGGTGGCCGCCTTGATCGGCCACTACATGGGGAACGCCGAGATCCTCGTGGCTGCCGCGAAAGATTGCGGGCTGCTCACTTTCGGCGGGGCCAATGCGCCTTATATCTGGGTCCGCGGACCGGGGGGCCTTACCAGTTGGGAGATTTTTGACGCTGTCCTCAGCAAGGCGAACGTCGTCGTCACGCCGGGCAGCGGATTCGGGCCGGCCGGCGAAGGCTACTTCCGGATCTCGTCTTTCAACAGCCGGAGCAATGTCGAGGAAGTCGCGGCCCGCCTGAGATCGCTGGCATGGTGATCGCCCCCGGGCGTTCCAACAAAGACGCCCGCTTCGCAACCGTTTCGATGATCGCGTGAAAACGGTTCACTTCACGTGGAAGGACAACAATCCCCCTCCAGATCTTTTTCCGCTCTGGTGGAGGCAGAGCTGGATCGCGGCGGGATGGCAGGCCCGGCTCTGGACCGATGAGGACATTGAGGATTTCAGCGGGACCCAGTCTCCGGAAATCCAATCCTTGATGAGGGGGTATCCGTGCGGGATCATGCGCGCGGATGCTTTCCGCTACCTGCTTTTGAAGAGGCACGGCGGACTGTACGTGGATCTGGATTTTGTGAACCTTTCGCAATCGGAATGGATCCACGAGATCGACCGGTTCGCGTGTGCGGATCAGGGGGACGGGCAATTGTGCAACGCCTTTTTGTGGGCCCCTCATCCGGATGATCCGTTTTTTGACGGGATTGAGGAGGCGCTCCTGTCGAGAGCGGAAGAAAAAGATCCGGTCAGCGCGACCGGTCCGCGATTCTTGACCGCGCATGCAGCCGGGAAATCCTTCCACCAGATCCCCCGCCAGTGGGTCTATCCGGTGGCATGGGACGACCCCGGAGAGATCGCCCGGGCACGCGCTCTCGGTCCGGAGGCCCTCAAGCTCAGATACCCTGAGTCCCGCGCGATCCACATCTGGCGCAGTTCCTGGTTCGCCCAGTGCGAGGCACCGACGGGATTGTGACAACAATGTAACAATACCTGACTTGGATCATTTTTTCATGCCGGGTAGAGGATTCGCATGGGGCAGCATGATTTTTGGTCCGAGCGAGCATTCACACTGGTCGAGTTGCTGGCAGTGGTCAGCGTGATCGCCATCCTTTGCGCATTATTGCTGCCGTCCGTACGGGCCTCGGTGAGCTCGGCCCAGCGCACCACGACGCTCTCGAACATGCATCAGCTCGGACAGGCGCTGACCAACTTCACGGTGGAGAACAACGGGGGGCTGCCTTTGGACAAAGGGGCGACGGACGACAAATGGAGCACGGCAGCCAGCGGGCAGAACGACTCGGTTTGGTATAACGCGCTTCCCCGGGCGTGCGGCATGAAGGGCGTCGGCGATTGCGCCGCCAGCACTGCGGGAAAGGCTGAATTTTATTCGGGTAAAAGCCTGTTTTTCAGCCCGACCGCGAAGTATCCGGCAGACAAATTGACGGCAAGCAGCCCCTATTTTCCCATTGCGATGAACTCGAAGCTCATCCAGGCGAATACCCAGGTCCGAATGAGTTCGATCTCACAACCCGCCAAAACGGTTGCGTTTCTGGAAAACGGCCTGCCCCAGGAGTCGAAATTCCGCCCGACCCAATCGGCGTTCAACGGTCAGCCAACCGCATTTGCTTCGCGGTTTGTGGCCCGGTATGCCAGGAACAAGCAGGGCATCATCGTCTTTTTTGACGGACATGCCTCGCTTGTTGACGCCGATGGAATCGTCGCCCCGGCCGGCAAAGCTTACTTCCCCCAACTGGCGGGCGGGGGCACTGTG
>CAZSDC010000277.1:0-3829 GCA_964605515.1 uncultured Chthoniobacter sp. | reverse complement strand
CTCCCCTCCGCCCATTTCGAGCACACGGTGCTGGTCACCGACAACCTGCCGGAAGTATTGACATGGCCAAGAAAGACGCTATTGAAGTAGAAGGCAAAGTTGTCGAGCTGCTCCCGAATACCATGTTCCGAATCGAACTGGAAAACGGGCACCGCATCCTCGCTCACATTTCCGGCAAGATGCGGCTGCACTTCATCCGCATCCTCCCCGGGGATCGGGTCATGGTGGAGATGTCCCCCTACGACCTCAGCAAAGGCCGGATTACCTACCGCCACAAAAACGAATCGTCGTCACCAAATAACTATAGAAGAAAATGAAAGTTCGAGCCTCTGTCAAAAGAATGTGCGAAGCCTGTAAAATTGTGCGCCGCAAGAACGTCGTCCGTGTGGTTTGCAAGAACCCGCGCCACAAACAACGGCAGGGCTGAGCCCCGCCACCTCAAATCACAAATCACTAATATGCCACGCTTACTTGGAGTTGATATCCCCGGCGACAAACGCATCGAAGCCTTGCTTCCGTATATTTACGGCATGGGCCCGAGCAACACGAAAAAAGTTCTCGAACAGGCGAACATTGACCCGAACGCCCGGGCGAAAGACCTCTCGCCCGAGCAGTTGAACGCGATCATCCATGCGATCAACGCGAACAAGATTCCGATCGAGGGCGATCTGCGCCGCGAAGTTCAGGGCAACCTGAAACGCCTGCAGGCGATCAACTGCTACCGTGGCATCCGCCACCGCCGCAGCCTCCCGGTGCGCGGACAGCGCACCTCCACCAACGCCCGCACCCGTAAGGGTCCGCGCAAAACCGTCGGTGTCCAACGCAACAAGGACGCCAAAGCGGGCAAAGTCTAATTAGAAACTGACCATGGCCGAAGAGAATCCAACCAACGAAACGCCCTCCGCCGAGGCTCCCGTCACCGAAGTGAAGAAGCCCAAGGCAGCCCCGAAGAAAAAAGCTCCCGTCGCTGAAGCGCCCGCCATCGAGGCGGCGCCGGTCGCCGAGGTTCCCGCCGCTCCTGCCGCCGCCGCCGAGGAAAAGCCAAAGGCCCCGAAGGTGAAGGCTCCCAAGAAGACCAAAGAGGTCGCCGCCGCCGCACCCGCTCCGATCAGCATTTCTCTCGATGACGCCATCGAGCCAGTCAAGATCGTCAAGGCGAAAGGCAGCAAGAACATCTCCCAGGGGATTGCCCATGTGCAGGCCAGCTTCAATAACACGATCGTCAGCATTACCGACCTTCGCGGCCAGGTCATCGGATGGTCGAGCGCCGGAAAATGCGGATTCAAGGGCTCGCGCAAAAGCACGGCCTATGCCGCCCAGATGGTCGCGCAGGATGCCTGCCGCCAGGCAATGGGTCACGGGCT
Organism: uncultured Chthoniobacter sp.; assembly: GCA_964605515.1. Taxonomy (GTDB): domain Bacteria; phylum Verrucomicrobiota; class Verrucomicrobiia; order Chthoniobacterales; family Terrimicrobiaceae; genus QYQL01. The sequence goes on along the minus strand of CAZSDC010000277.1, from coordinate 2,465 downwards.
CAAGGAAGTCGAAGTCCGCGTCAAGGGCCCCGGAGCCGGACGCGAATCTGCCGTGCGAGCTATGCAGGCGATCGGGCTCGACGTTACCGTCATCCGCGACGTCACGCCTGTCCCTCACAACGGCTGTCGCCCGCCGAAACAACGCCGCGTTTGATGAATTAGAAATTAGAAATTAGAAAATAGGAATTTACTGAAATGGCACGTTACACAGGACCCAAAACTAAAGTCAGCCGCCGCTACGGCGTTCTCATCAGCGGATCGGCGAAAGCTTTTGAAAACAAAAACTATCCTCCCGGCCAGCACGGCCCGAAGGGTTCCCGACGCAAGCAGAGCGACTACGCTCTCGCGCTCGCCGAGAAGCAGAAGCTCCGCCACCAGTATGGCGTCCTGGAGAAGCAGTTCCGCCGCTACTTCCAAATCGCGAGCACGCGCCGCGGCGTCACGGGCGAAATCCTGCTCCAGCTCCTCGAGACCCGTCTCGACAATGTCGTCCAGAAGCTCGGTTTCTCGAAGACTCTGCGCGGTGCTCGACAGATGGTCGCTCACGGCCATATCACCGTCAACGGTCGCAAGACGGATGCAGCCTCCATGAATCTCAAGCCCGGTGACGTCGTCGCCGTCAAGACCGCCGAAAAATCCAAGCGTCTCGGAGTTCGCGGCGTGGAATTGACGCAGATCGCCACGACGCCCGACTGGCTTCTCGCCGACAAAGAAAACCTGACCGGCAGCGTCGTCCGCATCCCGAGCCGCCAGGAGATCAACCCGATTGTTAACGAGCAGCTCGTCGTCGAACTTTACTCAAGATAGTCGTCCGCAGGCCGGACCATCCGGCATCACGATTCCAGAAGCACCCCGGCTCCAACCGGGGTGCTTTTTTTGTTGCGACTGTGCTGCCCGGATTTTGCTATTCCGTTAACTGTTCCAACCTGCCTGAATGGAGGGCATGGACGCATACGATTTTGTGGTCATCGGTGGTGGGAGCGCCGGGTATGCAGGTGCTCGGACAGCCCATGCGCTCGGCCTGAAGACCGCCGTCATTGACGGGGCCGTCGAGCTCGGCGGACTTTGTATTCTCCGGGGATGCATGCCGAGCAAAACACTTCTCGAATCCGCCCGTCGCTACCGCGTGATCCGGAAGGCGGGAGAGTTCGGGCTTTCTGCGGGCGAACGGGGCTTCGATATATCAAATATCATCGCCAGAAAGCGGCAGCTGATCGCCGGGTTTTCGGACTACCGCGCCGGGCAACTTCAGGACGGACGATTCGATCTTTTCCGCGGAACAGCCGAGTTCGCCGGTCCGCATACGCTTCTGGTAACGGCGGCAGACGGCTCGCAAATCTCCATCGAATCAAGGGCGTTCCTGATCGCCAGCGGGTCCTCCATTTCAAGCCCCCCGATTCCCGGCTTGGCCGACGCCGGCTGCCTGACAAGTGATGACCTTCTTGACAGGGAATCCCTCCCGGAATCACTCATCGTCCTCGGAGGAGGCCCTGTCGCCTTGGAGATGGCTTCCTACGCGCGGGCCTTTGAATCCCGGGTGACCATCATTCAGCGCAGTCCGCAAATCCTTCGAGGCTCGGACAAGGATGGCGCCGACGCATTAGCCGAGGGGCTACGCAAGGACGGCATCGAGATATTCACAGGGACAAAACTTCTCCAGATTGAAAAGTCCGGGAGCGTCCGGCGAGTCGTGTTTGTGCACGGAGACCAGGAAAGGACTGTCGAAGGAGACGAGATCCTGAACTCTCTCGGTCGACATGCTGTGCTTCCAAAGGGGCTTCCGGTCGAAATTCAGAACGAAAAAATCGCCGTGAATCTTTCCTTGCAAACCTCTCTGCCACATATTTTTGCTGCGGGAGATGTCTGTAGTCCGCTGGAAGTTGTCCACATCGCAATCCACCAGGGAGAAATCTCCGCCCGAAACGCCGCGCGCCTGCTCTCGAATGGCGAGGAGCCGCTGGAGACGATTGATTATCGCCTCAACCTCTTCGCCGTCTTCACGGAACCCGGCTTCGCCGCTGTCGGAGCAACCGAAGCGGAACTCGCCGGGCGCGGGATCCCGTTCCGAACCGCAAAATACACATTCGATGACCACGGAAAGTCGCTCGTCATGGGGGAAACCCACGGCTTTGTCAAACTCACTGCCGATGCACGCTCGGGAGAAATTCTCGGAGCGTTGATCGTCGGCCCGGAGGCTGCCGAACTCATCCACGAAATCGTCGTCGCCATGCGGTTCCATGCCACCGCTGCCGACCTTGCCACGACCCCCCACTACCACCCGACGCTCTCGGAAATCTGGCTTTACCCGGCCGAAGAACTGGCGGACGCCATCCCTTAACCCTACCCCCTGGAAATCCTGGCGCATTCCTCATTGACGGGGGCGGGAGGCTCGATTATCGTGCCACTCCAATTTTTGAAAGTAGGTGAATTTATGCCGGAAGTAATCGTTCGAAAAGGTGAGCCGA
>CAZSDC010000276.1:0-3849 GCA_964605515.1 uncultured Chthoniobacter sp. | reverse complement strand
AGTGGGTTTCGGCTGACGATTTTGCCACGATCTACAGCCTCGGGCAAATGGCTCCCGGGCCCAACATGTCGATGGTCGGCCTCATCGGGTTCAAGGCCGCCAACCACGCCGGCATGTCCGACAGTTGGGCGCTCGCTGCCATGCTTGTCGTCCTTTTCGCCTTCTACCTCCCCTCGAGCTTTCTGACCTACGCGGCCAGTCACATCTGGGATTCGTTCAAAGAGAATCCCTGGCGGGACTCCATTCAGAAGGGCATGGCCCCGGTCACGATCGGCCTCATGCTCGCCGGCGTCTATGCGGTGGGTAAGACCGCAAGCTTCAACCCCGAACACAGCTTCCATTTCAATTTCCTGACCATCACGATCGGTCTGGCTGTCACGGCTTGGCTGTTTCTCAGCCGCACCAACCCCGCCCTGCTCATCCTGCTTGGCGGCGTTGTCGGCTGGTTCTTTCTGCGGGGAATCTAGATCAGGATCCGGCTTCTCCTGCATAATTGACACATGCGACCAAACGCGCTTTGATCCCCCGGATGATCAGATTTTCAGTCCTTCTTTGCCTGGCGCTGGCGGTCGCCGGCTGCTCGGCGCCGGAGGGGCCTCCGAACAGGCTCGAAAAAGCCAACGTTCTGCCCTTGGCGCTTGACGACTCCTACCAGTTCAGAAAAGTCCAGCAAACCTTTTGGGACAACGCGGTCGTCCAGCCGGCCACCACCAGCGAGGCCGCCAATTTTGAGCGGCAACGGCTCACGTGGGGTGCGGTTACCAACTCCGAATACGCCGATCGGAACGGCAACTACTACAACTTTTTCTGGCGAGCCAAGAACCCTTCTGATGTGACCATCCGCTTCGAATACCGGCAGGCGGGGCTCTCCAACCTCGTTTTGGCCAAAGAGCGGTATTATCCCGGTGTTCACGGATCCCGAAAATCCTCCTTCGAAGTCACGGGTGACGAGTATCTCGAAAGCGGCCGGGTGACCGGCTGGCGGGCACTTTTGATCGTTGACGGCAAGATTGTGGCGCTGCGCCAGTCCTTCATGTGGAAATAGCCATCATTTGACACTGAAGCCCGCTCGGGGCAAGTTGTGTCCGGTTCATTGTGAGTATTCCTTCTTCGGTTCTTGTCGGCAGCCTCGGTCGCACGGTATGGCTCAAAGTCAGCGGGCGCGGGACATTCCAGAACAGCCCGGGCGTCAAAGAGTTTGTTAAGCAGATGATTCAGCGGGGCCATCGGGAGTTTGTGGTCGATCTGGATGGCTGCGAGCTAATGGATTCGACGTTCATGGGTACGCTAGCCGGCGTCGCTCTCCGTCTCCGCGAAATCGGGCAGGGCGGGCTCCGGGCGGTCAACGTGAATGCCCGCAATGCCTCCCTTCTGGAAAACCTCGGGCTCGACCATCTTTTTGTTGTGGAAACCGGACGGGCCGCGGATGCCCCTGCAATCTTGCGGCAGGCCGAACCGGTCGCTGAGGGGGATACCAAGGAGACGGTCCTCGAGGCCCATGAGGCATTGATCCAAGCCGACGCCCACAATGCGGTGAAGTTCAAAGACGTCGTGGATTACCTGCGCCAGGAGTTGGCCCAAGAGAACGGATCGGAAGATTGACGCGGATCCTCCTTGATCCTGCGCACTCCGTCTCGGATATTGCCTGTTTCAGGCCTCATGTGGACCTACATTTATTTCGCGTTGTTCTTCGGGACATTTGTCGCCCTTCTGGTCGTGCTGAATGCGTTTACCAAGAAGGTCAGCGAGCTCGAGCGTCAGCGTGTTGAGATCGAAGTCGAGGAAGACCGTGTCTTTGACTTCCTGCACGGGCTCGGCGAGGCATTCTCCGAAGGCGTCCGCAGCTCGGAACTTCACCGGCTGATTGTCGAGAGCGCGGTCCGGATTCTGGATGCTCATGGCGGCGCCCTTTACCTGGCGGATAAAAACGGTTCCACGTTGTCGCCCGCGTTCATCTCCAAGGGCTGCCCTCCGATGGTCGAGGTGCCCCGCCACATTCTGGAGCAATCGGTGGTGACGTCTGTGGCGTTGGAGAGCTACCTGCGGCTGCATCCCGTCCGACAGGGGGAGGGGATCATCGGTAAATGCTGGGAAAGTGGCGAAGCCCGCGTCATTGAGGCTTCCGACGACGAAGCCGAGGCGGGCGGGGTGACGTCCGCGCTGGTCGCCCCTCTCGTTTACCGCCGCAAAATTCTTGGCGTGCTTGGATTGGCCAACGGGCTGATGAGCACCCCGTTTGACGTGGCGGATCTGAAGGTCTTCAAAGCGATCACCGAACAGGGGGCGTTCGCTCTCTACAACGAGGTGGTGTATCTCGAAGCCGGGGAAAAAAAGCGGATGGACCACGACCTCGAGATTGCCCGCGAGATCCAGGGCATCCTCTTGCCCTCGACTTCCCCCGTGGTCCCCGGCTACGAGTTGAGCGGGGTGAATATCCCTGCCCGCCAAGTGAGCGGAGATTACTTCGACTACATCCGAATGGATCCCACGCGGCTGGGGGTCGTTATTGCGGACGTATCCGGAAAAGGCGTGCCGGCTTCCCTGATCATGGCGATGTGTCGCAGCGTGCTCCGCAGCGAAGCGATCAATAAGACCTCCGCTTCCGAAGTTTTGCGGCGCGTCAACCAGCAGCTCTATCCTGATATCAAAGAGGACATGTTCATCAGCATGGCCTACCTGATCCTGGATGCCGATGGCCGACGGGTGACACTTGCCCGGGCCGGGCACGACGCCCCGCTTCTGTATCGCGCAGCGACCAAGGAAGTAGAAAAGCTGACACCGAAAGGAATGGCGCTGGGGATTGACAGCGGGGATGTCTTCAATAGAGTGTGCGCCGATTTCAGCTTCACGCTGGAGAAGGGAGACTGTATCCTGCTCTACACGGATGGTGCCACCGAGGCGCTGGACCAGGAGGGTTCGGAATACGGCCTTCCCCGGCTGGTTCAGGGCCTGCAGGCGAGCGCGCCGCATGGCGCGGCCAGCGTGGTCAGGTATGTGGCCGACGATGTGAAAAACTTTATCGGCATCCATCCCCAGCACGACGACATCACCCTTATTGCCATCGCAAAAACATGAAAAAAACCGAACACAAACCTGCCGACAAAGCCACGGACATGCCGGGAGAAGAGGTGCCCGCCACGGAGGAAGTCACGGATTTTCAGGCCGAAGCCGCCCGGTTCAAGGATCTTGCTCTGAGGGCCCAGGCCGACCTCGACAATTACCGCAAGCGTGCAACGCGCGACAAGGAGGACTCGATCCGCTATGCGAATTCCAGCCTTCTGGAAAAGTTGCTCCCCGTCCTGGACAATTTCGAACTCGGCCTCGAGGCCGCACGTTCCGCGCCCGACACGGCCTCGATCGTCGAGGGCATGGCGATGGTGCAGAAGCAGCTTCAGGAGTTTCTCAAATCCCAAGGCGTCGAAGTGATCCCTGCCGAAGGCGCGGCCTTTAATCCCTCCCATCACGAGGCGGTTGCCCAGGAACACAGTCCGGCCGTGCCGGAAGGCCACGTCGTCCGCCTGCTCCGCAAGGGATACAAGCTCAAGGACCGCCTGCTCCGTGCCTCGAGTGTCACCGTGTCCAAGGGTGCCGCAGAATGAGCCGCAGCAAGCGCGATTACTACGAAGTCCTCGAGGTGGAACGGTCTTCCTCGGAGGAGGAAATCAAGCGTTCCTACCGCAAGCTCGCGGTGAAATTTCACCCGGACAAAAACCCCGGCGACCACGCTGCCGAGGAACGGTTCAAGGAACTGGGCGAGGCCTACGATGTGCTCATGGAGCCGCAGAAGCGCGCAGCCTACGACCGCTATGGCCATGCGGCCTTCCAGCAGGGCGGGATGGGCGGCGGTGG
>CAZSDC010000275.1:0-3862 GCA_964605515.1 uncultured Chthoniobacter sp. | reverse complement strand
GATTCTGCCCCCCCCGAATTTGGAATCAAGGCAAAGCTCAATTCTTCCGGCGTGTTGATCCAGCCTGATTCTGCCCCCCCCGGATTTAGAATCAAGGCAAAGCTAATGGTCTTGAACGCGCCCGGCTAGAAGCGGTGTATTCTGAGGTGGATTTCAGCCAGCCGTGTAAGGGTGGCCTGCATTGGGCTGAAATACGAGACCGGGGTGGGAATGATCAGGTCCGGCGGAGCGTGGTGTCGCGGAGGAATTTGGCGTCGTCGCGGTCCGGGTAATCAAGCGTGAAGTGGAGGCCACGGCTTTCTTTACGGCTGAGCGCGCAATCCACGACGAGCGAGGCGACAGTGACGAGGTTGCGGAGTTCGAGGAGGTCGGTCGTGATTTTGAAGTTCCAATAAAACTCCTGGACCTCGGTGTGGAGGTTGCGGAGGCGTGTAGCGGCGCGCTGGAGGCGCTTGTCCGTGCGAACGATGCCGACGTAATCCCACATGAGGCGGCGGACTTCCTCCCAGTTGTGGAAGATGACGACCATTTCATCCACATCCGTCACCTGGCCGGCCCGCCACTCGGGGAGATCGAAGGTGACTCTTGGGGGGCGGTTGCGCGTGGCTTTTTCGAATGCGGAAGCGGCAAGCACAAGGCCTTCGAGAAGGGAGTTGCTGGCGAGGCGATTGGCTCCGTGAAGGCCTGTGCATGCGACCTCGCCGATTGCGAAAAGCCCACGGAGTGAGGTCTCGCCATTGAGATCCGACTTTACTCCGCCGCACTGGTAATGCGCAGCAGGGACAACCGGGATCGGTTCCTTGGTGATGTCGATGCCGTTCTCCAGGCAGGTCTCGTAAATGTTCGGGAAGCGGGATTTGACGAAGTCCGATGGCTTGTGGGTGATGTCGAGGAAGACGCACTTGCTGCCGCTGCGTTTCATTTCCGCATCGATGGCGCGGGCAACGACATCGCGGGGGGCAAGTTCCTTCTGCGGGTTGTGATGCTCCATGAAGCGCCGTCCGCGGGCGTCGAGCAGGATGCCGCCCTCACCGCGCACAGCCTCGGAGATGAGGAAGGATTTCACCTCCGGGTGGAAGAGGCATGTCGGGTGGAACTGGATGAATTCCATGTTCGAGATCGTGGCGCCAGCCCGCCACGCCATGGCTACGCCATCGCCCGTCGCAACATCCGGATTCGTTGTATAAAGGTAAACCTTCCCGCAGCCTCCGGTGGCGAGGACGTTCACGTCGCTGCGCAGGGTCTCCACCTCGCCGGTCGCCTCGTTTAGCACGTAGACCCCGACGCAACTGTTCTGCATGGCGTAACCGAGTTTTCCGGTGGTGATGAAGTCCACGGCCATGTGATTTTCCATGACCTCGATGCGCGGGTGGTTGGCAATCTGTTCCAGCAATGCGCGCTCGATCTCCATGCCGGTCGAGTCCTGAAAATGGAGGATGCGGCGTTTCGAGTGCCCGCCTTCCTTGCCGAGATCCAGCTCGTTTTCCCCATTCGTCTCGCGGCGATCGAAGTGCATGCCGAGACGCACGAGCTCGGCAATCCGGTCCGGGCCTCCGGTGACAACCGCGCGGACCGCATCTTCGTGACAGAGCCCTGCCCCGGCAACCAATGTGTCGCGGACATGGAGTTCAAACGAGTCCTCCTCGCTGGTGACGCAGGCGACCCCGCCTTGGGCCCAGGCGGTGTTCGAGTCCGCTTTTCCCCGCTTGGTCACGAGGGCGACACTTCCCTTTCCTGCGGCTTTCAAGGCGAAACTCAGGCCGGCAATGCCGCTGCCGATGACAACAAAATCAAATTCCTTCATGGCAGGGAGGGGAGGGCGATATTATCGATCAGGCGGGCTCTGCCGAGAAATACGGCGGCCGCGAGACGTCCGGGGGATTTCCTGTTTTTCAGCGGCTGAAGCGACTCGGCATCGACCGCCTCGGCATAATCTAAACGTGCACCGGGTATCGAGGAGAGGGACTTTCGGGCGGCGGCCTCGATGGCAGCGGGAGATTTTTTTGTCGCGGCCGATTGCAGTGCGGCATGGATCCGGGGTGCGATAGCCCGCTCCGCCGCCGTGAGGTAGGCATTCCTCGAGCTCGTCGCGAGGCCGTCCGGCTCGCGGACAGTCGGATGTCCAATCACCTGCACAGGAAAATTCAGATCCCGGACCATCCGGCGGAGGATTGCGAGTTGCTGCCAGTCCTTTTCACCGAAAACCGCATGGGTTGGCTGCGCGATCAGGAGCAGCTTGGCGACGACGGTGCAGACGCCGCGGAAGTGTCCGGGCCTGGACCTGCCGCAGAGAGCAAGGGAAAGGAAGGATTCTTCGACAGCAACAGACGCGTCCCCGGAGTAGAGTTCCTCAACAGACGGCCAAAAAATGGCATCAGCCCCGGCAGCGCGGCAGAGCGCGGCATCCTGGCGGAATGGCCGGGGATAAGAAGCAAAGTCCTCCTTCGGTCCGAATTGGGTGGGGTTGACAAAGATGGACACCACAACGGCTCCCTGCTCTCCGGCCAGCTTCCGGGCTGCGTGGATCAAGGCCACATGGCCGGCATGCAGGGCACCCATGGTGGGAACGAGCACGACGCGCGCGGAACGGGATTTCCGCCAGGCCCGAAGGACCGCAATGGATTTTGCGACCTTCATGTCAGGGGAGGAATAATCACCGAGCCCTACTTGGCTGGAGAGGCCGCCGGGGAAGCGTTCGGGGCAGCAGGTAGGCTGGCTTCGCTCGCAGGAACCGCAGCGGGAGATGCCGATGGGGCCGCGCTGGCCTGGGGAATGGGAGCGGCAAGAAGCGTTGCCTGGATCGCCGTTTTTGCACCCGCGCTTCTAGCGGTAAGAATCGACAGCAGGAGCGTGATGGCAAAAAATGCAGCCGCCAGCCATGTCGTGAATTTTGCCAGCACGTGGGTGGTCTGGGCACCGAAAAGGTTCTCGGTCATCCCGCCGCCGAACGCCGCCCCGAGGCCTTCGCTGCGCGGGCGCTGCATGAGAACAACCAAAACAATCAGCACGCACACGATGAGGTGCACGGCGATCAGGACAGGCATGAGGATAAACATAGAGAACGGTGCATGTTACTTATGCACGGCCCCTTGTAAAGCCATCATCAAGGAAATTTGAAGAGCCGGCTCAGCCCAGCCGGCGCCGGACTATCCCCCGGCTTTTTGGAACTCTTCCGGGAATTTTGCGAGGAAGCTTTGCGTCGGCCATGAGCAGGCCTCGCCAAATGCGCAGATCGTCCGGCCGGCAATATTGTCGGCGATGTTTTTCAAATTCGCGGAGTCCCCGGACCTTCCGCCTCCGTCCAGCATCCGGGTGGTGACCTTCGACATCCAGAGGCTTCCCTCCCGGCAGGGGGTGCACTGGCCGCAGCTTTCATGGGCATAAAACTGGTTCAGGTTGTTCAGGGCCGAGACCATGTCGCGGGAATCGTCAAGGATCATGACCCCGGCGCTGCCGATCATTGTGCCCACGGACTGAAGCGAGGAGGCGTCCATCACGACATCGAGCATGGGCAGATCCTTGTCCACCGTCGCGCCATCCGGTCCCTTGGTTTTGATTTTAAAGACCTCATCCGCACGCATGACCTTTGCGGAGCTGCCGCCCGGGATCACCGCCTTGAGCGTGCGTCCGGGCTTGAGGCCGCCGCACACATCGAAGATCAGCTCGCGGAGGGTAACCGCGCCGCAGGGAAGCTCATAGATGCCGGGCCGCACGACATCGCCGCTCACGCACATCGTGCGGGTGCCCCCATCACCCGGGGTTCCCATCTTCGCATATTCGGCGGCTCCGAGTCGGATGATGTGCTTCACGTGGCAGAGCGTCTCGACGTTGTTGACGATCGTCGGCTTCATGTAGAGGCCGA
>CAZSDC010000274.1:0-3887 GCA_964605515.1 uncultured Chthoniobacter sp. | reverse complement strand
AGAGGAAAGGAGCGTTCGGGCTCTCGTTCGCGGACTTGAGCACCGGGGAATTCCGCCTCACCGAACTCGAGTCGATTGCCGCGCTGTTAGACGAACTGGCCCGGGTGAGCCCGGCCGAAATTTTGATTCCCGACCACCAGGCGGAGCTTTTTGCACCGCTAGCGAAACACGCTGTGATGGACGGATATCTTTTCGAGCACGAGCCTGCCTCGGAGATTTTGCTCGGCCATTTCAAAGTCCAATCTCTCGACGGCTTTGGCTGTGGCGATCTGCCTGTCGGAGTGGGGGCCGCCGGCGCACTGCTTCACTACATCACCCGCCAGATGCGCCGCCAGGCCGGGCACCTTCGGCAATTAAGGCCCTACCGGCGCAGCGCGTATCTGATCCTTGACGCCTCGACGCAAAGCCATCTCGAACTCGTCACCTCGCGTGCCGGGCGGGGCATGACGCTGCTCGGCGCACTCGATCGGACGGCCACGCCGATGGGGGCACGCCTCCTGCGGGAGTGGGTGCTGCATCCTTTGAGCGCCGTGGAGGAAATCGAAGCGCGGCAGGACGCCATCGCCGCGCTGCTCGAAGATGCGCTCCTGCTTGGCGACCTGCGTTCGCGGTTGGCGGAAATTCGCGATATCGAGCGCGCGACCGCACGGCTCGGGGGACCGTCCGGAAATGCCCGCGATCTTGCGGCTCTGTCGCAATCCCTCGAGCGGATTCCTGTTCTTGCCGCAAGCCTCGGGGTTGCCGACCACATGCCCTCCGAACTTCTGGGCGGAATGGGTTTGCGTCTGCATTCCCTGCCCGAACTGACCACGCGGCTTCGCTCGGCCCTGGTGGACGAACCTCCTGCCCTCGTTCGCGAAGGCGGCCTCATCCGGCCAGGGTTTGATCCGGCACTGGACGAATTGCGCTCGGCCTCTCACGAGGGAAAAAACTGGATTGCCACGCTTCAGGAAAAAGAGATCGCGCGCACGGGCGTCAAATCGCTGAAAGTCCGCTACACCTCGGTTTTCGGGTATTTCATCGAGATTACAAAATCGAATCTCTCCTCGGTTCCGGACGATTACATCCGCAAGCAGACCACGGTGAACGGTGAGCGCTACATCACGCCGGAACTCAAGGAGGTGGAAGGGAAAATTCTCGGGGCCGACGAGCGTTCGCGGGCGCGAGAGATCGAGCTGTTCGCCGGCCTGCGGGCCGACGTGCTCGCCGAACTGCCGAAGCTCCAGGAAACCGCGAACACCCTTGCCACGCTCGACGCGCTCTGCTCGCTTGCAGAAACCGCGCGGCTGCACGGCTATTGCCGTCCGGACATCGAAGAAGGTCCGATCCTGCACATCGAGGACGGCCGGCATCCGGTGCTTGACCAACAGCCGGGAGGAGAGCGGTTTGTTCCCAACGACACCGATCTGGGTGCCGAGGGGAAAACGTTCGCGATCCTCACCGGGCCGAACATGGCCGGGAAATCCACCTACATCCGCCAGGTGGCACTCCTCGTCCTGCTTGCGCAGATGGGAAGCTACGTGCCGGCAAAATCGATGCGGACCGGGCTGGCCGACCGGATCTTCACCCGCGTCGGGGCCAACGACGATCTAGCGCGCGGCCAGTCCACGTTCATGGTCGAGATGAACGAGACGGCCAACATCCTCAACAACGCGACCTCGCGCAGCCTCGTCATCCTAGACGAAATCGGCCGCGGCACCTCGACGTTCGACGGGCTCTCGATCGCGTGGAGCGTCGCAGAGTATCTCCACGACACGATCAACTGCCGGACGCTGTTCGCCACGCACTACCACGAGCTCACCGACCTCGAGCGCACGCGCCCGGGCGTCCTCAACCTGAATGTCGCCGTCCGGGAATGGAACGACCAGGTCATTTTCCTCAGAAAAATTCTTCCCGGTCGCGCGGACCAGAGCTACGGGATCCAGGTCGCGCGTCTGGCCGGGCTCCCCGACGCCATCATCTCACGGGCCAAGGAAATCCTCGCAAACCTCGAAAAAGCCGAGCTCAACGCCGACGGCGAGCCCGCATTCGCCAAGGGCCGCCGCAAACGACTCGTCCCCGACCCCGCCGCCCAGATGACGATGCTGTGACGGCCTGACCGGGACTAAGCGGTTGCATGCGTTGTCAAGCATGCTCAATTGCTACGCTCAGGCAAAAAACCAAAAACCCACAATGAAAGCACTTCAACTCCTTATCAAAACCAATTCCAGCTTCGGCCCGCTCATCGCACGTCTGGTGCTTGGCCTTGTTATGTTTCCCCACGGCGCACAGAAGGTCTTCGGCTGGTTTGGAGGATACGGCTTCACGGGGACGATGCAGTTTTTCACCGGCATGATGCACATTCCCGCGCCGTTTGCGTTTCTGGCGATCGCCGCCGAGTTTGCCGGGGCGCTCGGGCTGATCGTCGGGTTGCTCAGCCGGGTGGCCGCGTTCGGCGTCGCATCGGTGATGGTCATCGCCATCCTGACCGTGCATGCATCGAACGGCTTCTTCATGAACTGGACCGGGAGCCAGAAAGGCGAAGGCTTCGAATACCACCTCCTCGCCATCGGCCTCGCGCTGATCGTGATGATCCAGGGTGCGGGCAGGGCGTCGCTGGACGGGCTGATTGCAAGCCGTCTGCCGGAATAACCAATGAACGCCACGATTGGTCACGTGCATTTGAAGGTGTCGGATTTGGAACGCTCGCTCGCCTTCTATCGCGATGTGCTGGGTTTTGAAGTGACCCAACAGCTCGGGACGCAAGCTGCGTTCCTATCCACAAACGGCTACCACCACCACCTCGGCCTCAACACATGGGAGAGCGCGGGAGGGCAGCCCCCTGCGCATGGCACGACCGGCCTGTATCATGTGGCGATTCTCTTTCCTTCGGAGGCTGAGATGGTCGTGGCCGTGCGACGGGTGTTGAAAGCGGGCATTCCGCTCGAAGGAGCCGCGGACCACGGCGTCAGCGAAGCGGTCTATCTGAAGGACCCGGACGGCAACGGCGTGGAACTATATTGGGACAGGCCGAAAGAAACCTGGCCGCACAAGGCGGATGGTTCGCTCGCCATGTTCACGGCCCCGCTGGATCTGGACCGTTTGCTCATCGCGGACGAAAAATAGTCGTTCTTTCGTCGCGCCGGGGTCACCGCGATTCCGCCGGCGCTGCCGCCCCGAAGATCTTCTCCACTGCCTCAACGCGATAGGCGAAAATCTTTTCGAGCTGCGGGGCGACAACGATCGGGTGGATGACTTCCGAAAATGGTGAGAACGGCAGGACGTAGTGAACGCGGTCGATCAGCGCCGTCCGTCCGTCCGCCATTTCGACAAATTCGTGTTCGTGGTGCCAGAGCGCGTAGGGACCGACCCTCTGCTCGTCCACAAAGTAATTCGGCCCGCGCACATGGGTGATCTCCGTCAGCCAGGTCATCGGAATTCCCAACAGTGGGTGCACGCGGTATTCGACGATCATCCCCTCATGGATTTCGTCCGGAAGCTCGCTCAGAACCTGGAAACCCAAATCCGGGGGAGTGATTTTCGAGAGATTGCAGGGGTTGGAAAAAAACTTCCAGCACTCGGCGAGGCTGGCGGAAACGACTTGGCGGCGCTTTAATAAATGGATCATCGCATCACGATACACCGTGCTGACCAGAATTCCGGGACAATCTTGTTGCTGTCAAAAGCGCGGTGCCCGGGGTAGAAAGGGGTTCGAATGAGAATCGTTGTCACGGGTTTGATCGGACAATACGCCTTTGGCGGGGTGACTTGGGATTACATGCAGTATGTGCTGGGGTTCCAAGCTCTCGGCCATGAGGTCTGGTATCTAGAGGATACGTCGGCTTGGGCCTACGATCCGGTGAAGCAGGAGCCGAGCGCGGACTGCTCGCACAACACCAGCTATCTGG
>CAZSDC010000273.1:0-3941 GCA_964605515.1 uncultured Chthoniobacter sp. | reverse complement strand
AAAGTCTTGAGTGCCATGGTCTGCTGATTTCTTAGACGATATCGAGTTTTTCGCCAGCTTTGAGTGTAACGATCGCCTTCTTCCAATGAGGACGCCGACCGAAGTCAGCCTTTCGTTCGCGTTTCTTCTTGCCTGCATAATTAGCCGTGTTCACGTCGGCCACCTTCTTTTTAAAGATGACTTCAATGGCACGTTTGATTTGCAGCTTATTGGCAGCCGGGCTGACCCGAAAGACGTATTTGTTCAGCTTTTCCGATAGAAGGGTTGCCTTCTCGGTAAGCAGGATCGTTTGGATATGGTCGTGGACTTCGTTCATGACGCGAGCCTTTCGGAGAGTTTCTCGAGTGCGTCCTTGGTGAGGACAATTTTGTCGAAAGCGAGGAGTTGTTCCGTATTCACGTCATCCGCGCGGGTGAGCTGGGCATTCGGCACATTCCGGGCCGCCTTGAATGTCGTCTCGTCGAACCCGACTGATACAATGAGTGTCTTGCGGGCTTTGGCGGAGGTTTCGGTGAGGAGGGAAACAAAAAGTTTGGTCTTCGGCTCTGCGACCGCGAACTTCTCCACGAGGAGAACATCCCCGTCGAGGATCCGTGCGCTGAGGGCTTTTCGAAGCGCCAGCTTTTTGACAGCCTTCGGCGTGTTCTTGGTATAGTCGCGGGGGACCGGTCCGTGGGCGACACCGCCGCCCACCCACACCGGGCTGGAAAAATATCCTGCGCGGGCGCGTCCGGTTCCTTTTTGCCGCCAGGGCTTGCGGCCGGAGAGGTTGACATCGGCCTTGGTCTTGGCGCAGGCAGTTCCGCTTCGCCGGGCTGCCTGGATGGCAACGACGACATCATGCACGGCCTGCCGGCCTTTGGCTTCTTCGGTAATCAGTTGGATCTTCGCCTTCTCTGCATCGGCGGCTGTCAGGACGGTGGCGCTCATGGTCAATTTTGCTGCGGACAGCACGTGGCGGCGACTCGTGTGGAGACGGTGGCTGCGTGGTTGTCGGTGTGCATGTTCATTTCAAAAAAAGGTTTCCGCGGGCCCTTGGAAATATCCGGGGACAAAAAAACCACGCTAACGTGGTAGTGCGTCCAACCGAAGACTCGCGGGAGAGAGGAGTTTACGAATCGAAGTCCTCATGGCAAGAATAAAAAACAAGAAAATGCAAAATATTTTTTACCTCTGTTTATCCCTGCTTCCGCCGTCATCAAATGGCCCGGGATTCTGGTGGCTGGCGGGTGTTTTTCGAAGGCGACTGTTCCTTTCCGCTTCGAAAGTTCCGCACAGGCCGCGCGGCCTGGTTCTCAGCGGATCTGGCCGGTTCCGCGGATGAGGTATTTGTAGGACGTGAGTTCCTCCAAACCCATCGGCCCGCGGGCGTGGAGTTTGTCGGTGCTGATTCCAATCTCGGCACCGAATCCGAACTCTCCGCCGTCTGTGAACCGCGTCGATGCGTTCCAATAGACGGTCGCGGAGTCGACTTCTCCGAGGAACTTTTCTGCGGCGGCCGGGTCGTTGGTCACGATGGCATCGCTGTGGTGCGAGCCGTATTTTTCCAAGTGGGCGACCGCCTCGTCGAGGCTTCCGACCACTCGCACCGAGAGGATCAGCTCGAGGTATTCGGTGCGCCAGGAATTTTCATCCGCCTCGCCGAGCGGCTTGTATCCGAGCGCCGCGAGCAGTCGGTGCGCCTCCGGGTCCGCGCGCATCTCGACGGGAAATTTCTGGAATGCGGGTGCCGCCATCGCAAAAAACGCCTCCGCGACATCGCGGTGGACGAGGAGGGTTTCCATGGCGTTGCAGACTCCTGGCCGCTGGCATTTCGCGTTGATCGCGATCTCGAGCGCCATGTCGAGATCGGCTTCCTTGTCCACATACACATGACAGACCCCGTGGTAGTGCTTGATGACTGGCATCCGGGCATGGGAAACGACATTTTCGATGAGCGAATGTCCGCCCCGCGGGATGATCACGTCCATGAACTCGTCCATCTGCGCCATGATCCTCACAGCCTCGCGGTCGGTGGTCGGAATGAGTTGCACCACATCTTCGGGAAGCCCGGCCTTCGCTCCTCCTGTCTGCAGGGCGCCGGCGATCGCCAGGTTCGAGGAGATCGCCTCGGAACCGCCGCGAAGGATTACGGCGTTCCCGGTCTTGAGGCACAGGACCGCCGCGTCGCTCGTCACATTCGGACGCGACTCGTAGATGATCCCGATGACGCCGATCGGCGTCCGGATTTTTGTGATTTGAATCCCATTCGGCCGTGTCCATTCGCGGAGAATTTCGCCCACGGGATCAGTGAGTTCCGCCACCTGCCGGATTCCATCGGCCATGGCGGCGATGCGCTCGGGAGTCAGTCGCAGGCGGTCGATGGCGGCTTTCGTGAGCCCGGCCGCTTCGGCGCGCGCGAGATCGTCGGCGTTCGCCCGGATCAGGCCTTCCGTTCCGGCCACGAGCTCGTCCGCCATGGCATGGAGGATCGCGGACTTTTGCACGGAAGAAAGCTTTGCAAGCTCCCGCGAGGCGGCGCGGGCACGGGCACCTATCTCATGGATGGATTTTTCGAGCGGGTTCATAGAGTGAACGGAAAATATTCGATGCCAAGCGCGTCGGCAACAGCTTTACAGGTGACTTTGCCATCAACGATATTGAGTCCGCCAGACAGCCCGGGCTGGCGGAGAATCGCTTCCTTCAGCGGAAAATCCGCTAGCGTCTCGATGTAGCGGTTGGTCACATTGGTCAGCGCTTGGGTGGCCGTGCGGGCGTAAGCGCCCGGCATGTTGGCCACGCAGTAGTGGGTAATCCCCTCCTCGACGAACGTCGGGTCGTGATGCGTTGTGGGATGGGATGTCTCCACGCACCCGCCCTGGTCGATCGCGATGTCCACGAGCACGCTGCCTGGTTTCATAAGGCGAAGCATCTCGCGCGAGATCAGCTTCGGGGCCTTCGCGCCGGGAACGAGAACCGCGCCGATGAGGAGGTCCACCCCCGGGAGAAGCTCCAGGATGCTCGCCTCGCTAGAATACAGCGTGTGCGCGGTCTGCATCGTGATATCCAGGAAACGCATCCGTTCCAGATCGACCTCGAGGATCGTGACATCCGCACCGAGGCCGGTGGCCATGCGCGCGGCGTTGATGCCCGAAGTTCCGCCGCCGATCACCATTACCTTGCCGGGCAGAACGCCGGGCACCCCGCCCAGCAGAACCCCTTTTCCCCCGTTGTGCTTCGCCAAAAAATAACCGCCGACGAGGACCGACATCCGGCCCGCGATCTCGCTCATCGGTTCGAGCAGCGGCAGCCGGTGGTTCACCTCGACCGTCTCGTAGGCGATGCAGGTCGCCCCGGTTTGGATCAGCGCGTCGGTGAGTGTCCGGTTCGCCGCCAGGTGCAGGTAAGTAAAAAGGATTTGGCCCTTTCTGAGCAGCCCATATTCGGAAGGCAGCGGTTCCTTGACCTTCACCACCATGTCCGCCCGCTCGAAAACCTCCTCGTGACTGTCGAGCACCTCAACTCCGGCGCGCCGGTAGTCCTCGTCCTCAAACCCGATCCCTGCGCCGGCCCCGCTTTCGACAAGAACCGTGTGGCCGTGTTTGATGAGCTGGTAGGCCGCCGACGGCAGCAAAGCCACCCGATACTCCTGCTCTTTGATTTCCTTGGGAATCCCGATGACCATGGAGCGACTATCGCGCACCCCGCCACCGCCCGCAAGATTGGGGTTAGAGAATGCATTCGTTGGACACCGGCCCCGCAAATCGGTTATAGAGCGCGTATGCACCGGGGGTTTGTTTTTTTGGCGCTGGCCATTTGCTTGCAGGCTGCGGGACCTTTGGCGGGCGCCAATACCGACGCCGAACTCAAGCAGAGTTCGGACGACTACATGCGCGAGGAGCTCGGCGTCAACCCGATCACCACTCCCTCGATCCAGAACATCCTCAAGCAACTCGAACTCT
>CAZSDC010000272.1:0-3978 GCA_964605515.1 uncultured Chthoniobacter sp. | reverse complement strand
GGGCCGAACCCTTCGTTGAGGGTGAGCGCCGAGAGCGGCCCGCAGTACGCGGTCATGCTCGGCCGCCAGCTGGGGACGACGCGCGTGCTGTCGAAGTAGCCGTCGTCGGCGACGACGCGCCCCGTGACCTTCGTCACGCCCATGGCCTTGAGCCGCGTGGCGAAGTCGCGCAGGTCGGCGGTCCTGAGGCCGAGGTGCCCGCTCTGGAACGAGGCGGTGGAGAGGCTCGGGTCGCCCAATCCGCGCAGGTACACGTTGCCGGCGACGACGCCGTCCTCGCCCGCTCCCGGCGCGTCGACGAAGAGCTGCGTGACGAAGCGGTGCGATGCCGTCCACCCGGCGAGCGCGGTCGCCGTGGTCACCAGTTTCTCGTTGGAGGCGGGCAGGCGCAGCACGTCGGGGCGCAGCGTGTAGACGTACTGCTTGGCCGTCAGGTCGTAGACCGCGACCGAGGTACCGGAGCCGGCCATGCCCTGGCGCTCGAGGGCGCCGCCGATGCGCGTCGCGACGCTCGCCGCCGCGCCCGCCGGCGCCAGCAGCAGGAGGACGAGAACGGCGGCCGCCAGAATGGCGGACCTGCCCGCTGCATGTGTCCTCGGAGCGCCCATCTCACCCGTTCTGCAAGGCCGTCATCGGCCGGTCTCTCGTGCCCGTCCACGGTACCATCGGGCGGCCGGGGGCGCCTCCCGCGCCGGCGCCGCGGGGCCGCGGGTTTGGGCCGTCCTCGCCGCGGCCATGTCAGGCGAGAAACGAACGATGACCACCGGAGGTCCGCCATGCAGTCCGCCCGCAGTCTGGCTCTCGTCACCGGAGCTTCGTCGGGGATCGGAGCCGCGCTCGCCGAGCGCCTTGCACGCGACGGCCGCGACGTGGTCGTGGTGGCCCGCCGCCGCGAGCGCCTCGAGGAGCTTGCGGCCCACCTGCGCGAGGAGACCGGCGCCGCGGTCGAGGTGCTCGTCGCCGACCTGACAGACGCGGCACAGGTCCGCCTCCTGGAGGAGCGCATCGCCGGAGACGAGCGGCTCGACCTCCTCGTCAACAACGCCGGGTTCTCCGGCTACGGGCCCTTCGTCGAGATCGATCAGCACGTGGCCGGGGACCTCATCGCGATCCACATCGAGACGCCGGTACGGCTCGCGAGGGCGGCCCTGCCGGGCATGCTCGCCCGCGGCCGCGGCGCCGTGGTCAACGTCGCCTCGCTGCTGGCGCTGAGCGGCCCGTTGCAGCTGCCGATGCCGGGCCGCGCCACGTACGCGGGCGCCAAGTCGTTTCTCCTCACCTTCACGCAGCTCCTCGCGGCGGAGCTGGAGGGTACCGGCGTGCGCGCGATGGTGTGCCTCCCCGGCATGGTGGAGAGCGAGTTCCACGGCATCGGCGGATTGCCCGGAATGCAGCTCCTGACCTCCGCGGACGTGGCCCAGGCGATCGTCGCCGGGCTCGAGCTCGGGGAGGTCGTGTGCGCTCCGACGCTCGAGGACGCCGCCGTGTTCGAGCGCCTGCGCGAGCTGCAGCAGTCGGCGCTCACGGCGGCGCGCTCCACGAAGCTGGCGGAGCGCTATCGGCCGTAGCGGAGAAAGAGTAAGGCTAAGGTAGAAGGTTAGACAGTCCGGGGATGTGCAGGCCTTTTCCCTGCAAAACCGCACCGTGACCGTCGCGGCTAGGGCTAGTTGCGCGCCGCTACTGCCGGCAGCGTGACCGTGATCGCAAGGCCGCCGCCCGCGCCGTCACGCAGCACGAGTGACCCTCCGGAGGCCTTTGCCAGGGCATTCGCGATCGGCAGTCCGAGGCCGGTGCCGGGCTCGCTGTGGTCGAAGCGCCAGAACCGGTCGAGGGCGCGTTCCTTCAGCTCGTCGCTCAGCCCCGGCCCCTGGTCGGCGATCGAGAACGAGTGCGTGGTGCGGCCTCGCGCGACCGTCACGGACACGTGTGAGCCTGCCGGCGCCGCGGTGATGGCGTTGTCGATGAGGTTGTCGAGGATCTGCTCGACCCCGCCCGGCACGGCGCCGACGAGGACGGGACCCTGCGGAGAGGCGAAGTCGAGCGCCACGTCCGCGGTCTCGGCCATGGCTGACCAGGTGTCGACCCTGTCGGCCGCCAGCTGGACGAGGTCGACGGTCTCAGGCGCCGCGCTCTCTTCCGCGCGTGCGAAGCGGAGCAGGTCGTCGACGAGGCCGGCCAGGCGGCTGGTCTCGTCGATGGCGGCGCCGAGGTCGTCGGACACCTCGGGGTCGTCCACGGCGCTCTGCAGGTTCTCGAGGCGGAGCCGCAGGGCGGTGAGCGGCGTGCGGAGCTGGTGGGACGCGTCGGCGACGAAGCCGCGGTGCTCCGCGAGCAGCCGGTCGAGACGCCTCGCCATCGTGTTCATCGTCGACCCGAGGACGGCGATCTCAGGCGGCGCGCCGGGGTCCGGCTCGCTCGTCGTCAGGTCCCCGGTGGCGAAGCGCGCCGCCGCGGCGTCGAGACGGCGCAGCGGCCGCGTCACCGAGCGGGCGATGGCCCAGCCGATGCCGGCCATCGCCACGAGCACGACCGCGGCCACGCCGAGCAGGCCGAGCCAGTAGCCGCGCACGAGCGCGTTCACCTCCTGCGTGTCGAGCGTGAGGCGCACGGCTCCGTAGATCTTGCCGGCGGAGGTGACGGGCACGGCGACGTAGAGCAGCTCCGTGTTCAGGGTGTCCGAGTGGCGCGTCCCCTCGGCGCGCGAGCCGCTGAGGGCGACGGCGATCTCGGGGCGCGTCGAGAAGTCCCGGTCGGCGGGACCGGCGGTGTCGATGAGCGAGACGCCCTGCTTGTTGACGACGACGACGCGCACGCCGGTCCGCTGGGCGTAGCTGTCGGCGGGGCCGGGGTCCGGTGGGGTCCCGGCCTCCAGGGACTCCTCGTAGTAGCCGGCGAGCACGTTGGCGTCGCGCTCGACGTTGGTCGTGAGGCGGCTGTTCTCGCGCTGCTGGTAGAAGATCGCCAGCGGGATCTCGAGGACGAGCAGGACGGCCACCGCGGCGAGCAGGTAGCCGAGGAGCAGTCTGCGGGTCACGGCGAGGTCGCGTCGTCCACGAGCCGGAACCCCACGCCGCGTACGGTCTCGATGACCTCCGGCGCGACCTTCTTGCGCAGCGAGGCGACGTGCACGTCGAGCGTCTTCGTCGAGCCCCACCAGTTCTCGTCCCAGACGTTCTCGAGGATCTGCTCGCGGGTGTGCACGGCGCCGGGATCGCGGGCGAGGTAGACGAGCAGGTCGTGCTCCTTGGGCGTGAGCGAGACCGGCCTGCCGTCGTAGCTCACGTTGCGCGTCCGCGTGTCGATCTCGAGGAGGCCGACCCGGAGCTGAGCCTCAGGCGCGGCGGCGGCCTGCGTGTCGCCGGTCCGCCGCAGCACTGCTCTGATGCGCGCCACGAGCTCGCGAAAGCCGAACGGCTTGACCACGTAGTCGTCGGCGCCCAGCTCGAGCAGGATCACGCGGTCGATCTCCTCGCCGCGCGCCGTGACCACGATGATCGGGACGTTGGAGAGCTTGCGCAGCGCCTGACAGACGTCGCGGCCGTCCATGTCGGGCAGGCCGAGGTCGAGCAGCACGAGGTCGCACTCGGCGGCCGCGAGCGCCGCGGCGCCGGTGCCGGCGAGCTCCACCTCGAATCCCTCACGCACGAGCCCCGTGCGGAGCGGCTGGGCGATGGTCGGATCGTCTTCTACGACTAGCAGGCGCATAAGCGTATGTTCGCACGGATCGGACGGCGTATGCCAAACGCAACTCCCGTTGGCCGAACGTTAACGCTTCTCTGGTGCTTCCTTGGGCCTTCGCTCGGTAAGGTGCCACCAGACGACTTCCGGGCCCGACGCCCGAGGAGGGAGCTCCACATGAAGCACCGCACAGCCCTGATCACCGCCGCGTCGATCGCCGCCGTGGTCTTTGCCGGCGCGATCGCCGTCGGCGCCAACCTGGGCATCCTGACCGTGGCCGACTCGGCGCCGGTCGGGCAG
>CAZSDC010000271.1:0-4018 GCA_964605515.1 uncultured Chthoniobacter sp. | reverse complement strand
ACTACCAGAGCATGATCAAGCAGTGGCTCAGCGAGCGGATGGAAAAAGAGCTGCAATAGCGGAATCGATAGCTTCAGAAAGTCATGGGGCGGCCATTGGCGACTGCCCGAACCGGCGAGAGGCTGACCTCAACCGCACGCGGAACGTGGCGCCCTTGCCCGGCTCGCTCGTGACATCGATCGTGCCGCCATGTTTTTCGATAATGGCTTTGGTGATCGCCAGGCCGAGTCCGGAATGGTCACGTCCTGCGGAGCGCGCTTTTTCCGCGCGATAGAACCGCTCGAAGACGTGCGGGAGATCGCCGGGAGGGATTCCCTGGCCGGTATCGGTCACGCTGAGGACCGCTCCTTCCGCATCGGGATGAACCAACACACGCACACTGCCGCCGGGCCGGTTGTAATGGATCGCGTTGGCCACGATGTTGCCGACCGCCTGCGCGAGCTGTCCGGCGTTGCCCAGGCAATGGACCGACGGGGCCTCTACGTCCAGGCGGACATTATTTTCGTCGGCGAGTGGCCTCAGCAAGGCAACAGATTCCGTGGCGATGCCGGACAAGTCGCAGCTTTCCATGGCCTCCGGCGTTTCATTCGAGTCGAACCGCGCCAGCATGAGCAGGGATTCGATCAGCCCGCGCATGCGTTGGGCGGCGCGCCGGCAGGCCTCGAGGCTTTCGCGGTATTCGGCGGCTGGACGCTCCCGCGCCAGGGCGGCTTGCGTCTGCGTGAGGACGACCGCCACGGGGGTGCGCAACTCGTGCGAGGCGTCGGCGGTGAATTGGGCTTGCCGGGCGAAGACGGCCTCGAGCCGGGCAAATGTGTTGTTGAGGTCGCGGGCGAGCTGTCCGAGCTCGCTCTCGCTGTCGGTCGTACGGATGCGCTGGCCGAGGTCGCCGGCCGAGATCTTCGCCGCAGTCGCGCTGATCTCCTCAATCGGGCGCAGCGCGCGCGCCGCAATCCACCAGCCGCCTGCGAGGCCGAGCAGGAAGACAGCACCTCCTGACACCGCAAGCAGCCAGGCGGTGCGCCGGATGCCCGCGAGTTCATCTCCGATGTCGCGCCCCACGAGAACGCATTCTCCCGACGGCGTGTCGTGAAAGCATTCGCGGAAATTTCCGCGTGATCGGAATACAGGTGGCCCGGGAATCCGTTCGGGTTGCGGGATGCCAGACGGAGCGGATGCGGAAACGTCAGGCCTTTCTCCATCGCGCTGCCAGACGACATAATAAAATGCCTGTCCCGGCATTCCGTCAAAAAGGCTCTGCTCACGCGATGACCACCGCGGCTTGTCCGGTGGGGGAGGGCTGCCGGGTTCCGGGCCGATGCGGGGCCGCAGGGATGCCTCGACGAGACCCATTCTCTGCTCCAACTCGTGGTCAGCCCGGCCCATCTGGTTCGCCCGCTGGAGTTGCCAGGCGGTGAACCCGAAGCCCGCGAGGACGAGCACGAGCAGCAACCCGTGCCAGAGCTGCAGCCGCCAGCGGATCGAGTGAAAGAATTTCATTCAATACAATACCCGTGGCCGCGGCGGGTCTCGATCAGCCCGTGGCCGAGCTTTCTGCGGAGGTTGGAAACATGGACGTCGAGCAGGTTTGAGAGCGAGTCGTCGTCCTCGTCGAACAGGTGCTCGTAAAGCGAGGTGCGGGTTACTGTCTCGCCGCGGTGCAGGGCGAGAAACTCCAGCAGGCAATACTCGCGCGCGGTGAGCGCGACGGGTTTGTCGGAAAGCGTGACTTTGCGCGAGGCGGTATGAACAGCCACGCCGCCGATTTCGATGACGTTTACGGTTTGGCCTGCCGCCCGCCGGATGATCGCCCGCAGGCGGGCGAACAGCTCCTCCAGGTCAAACGGCTTCACCAGATAATCGTCGGCACCGGCGTCGAGCCCGCGCACTCGATCCTTGGTGGTGTCGCGGGCTGTGAGCATCAGCACCGGCGTCTTGCGCGACGGCCGCAGGCGCTCGAGAACCTCCCAGCCGTCCAGGCGTGGCAGCATCACGTCGAGCACGATCGCGTCATACGCGACCTCCCTGGCTTTGTAGAGCCCCTCTTCGCCGTCAGCCGCGGTATCCACCGCGTAGCCCTCCTCGCGCAGCGCCCGGACAAGGCTCGCCAGAAGGTCGGATTCGTCTTCGATGAGGAGAATTCTCATGTTGTCAGCAGAGAGCATACAGCATGGTGTATGCGTTTGGACAGAACTGGCATGCAAGGAGCCTGGCGGAGGTAACCTTAAGAAGAGATGAAGAAGTCGCCTGCTTTTATTCCCCTTCACGGTTTCTTAAGGTTTCCACGTGTATGGTTCCGCTGCAAACTGCGGGGGTGCGCTGAAAATGGAGACGCAAAATAACGATGCAATGATTGCAGGTGACAGATCGCAAGCGCTACAATCGTGGCTCGTTGCGCTCGTGATTCTCGTCGCCGCCGTCTTGAGGGGAAGTCTTCTTTTCGGCACCGCGCTCATGCCCGGGATGAACGGGGCGTATTATCTCGTTCAGGCGCGCGCCCTGCTCACTCACGGTTCTCTGGGGATTCCGGATCTGCCCCTCATCTTTCACGTGCAGGCTACGGTGGCGCTAATTGCGCAATGGATTTTCCGATGGGATCTCGACTCGTGCATCCTTTTCGCGGTGAAGCTGACAGATACCATTCTTCCCGCGTTGGTGGCGTTGCCGGTGGCCTTGCTCGTGCGCCGCTGGTCCAAAGCCGCGCGCTCTCCCGCCTGGATCGCGCCGGTCGCCGCTGCCGCCGTAGCGCTCAGCGCCCCGATACTGGGCATGGTCGGCAACTTTGAAAAAAACTCCCTGGGCCTGCTGTGGCTCTGCTTTCTCCTTCTTTTCATCCACCTGTGGCTCACGCGTCCGATATTGCCGAATGCGGCGGGGGTTCTTTGTTTTTGGGGGTTGGCCGCCGTGACCCATATCGGAGTGTTCGGGGGTTCGGTGATGTTCGGCGGGTTGGCGATCGCGTTTTTTCTCGTGGTGCGGCGGGGTCCGGGATGCCATGCGCTATGGCCGCTATTGGCCGCCGCTCTCGCCGTTGGATCGATCACAGCAGGAGTCGTGCTGTGGAAATTTGACGCTGTCCGCATTCAAAGGCTCGCTGCCGCGCTGCTCCATCCGGCCGACTACCTCACCGGCAGCAATATGGGGCCCGGCGCTCCCCCCGGCGGCCATGCCCCATTTTTCCTTTTGATGCAGGCCGGGCCCTCCTTGATTTTTGCCGTCGTATCCCTCGCGGCTTTGCTCACCTGCTGGCGGAGGCGGGCCGTGTTTCCCGTGGCCGATCTCTGCGTAGCCGGCGCGTGCGCCGCAGGTGTTCTGGTGATGACGGGGCCGTGGGTGCAGGGGGACAAGGTCCCCCGGTTTTTTCTCATTGCGATCGCTCCCGCAGTCATGGCTGCGGCTTTTGCCTTGATTCACATGAAACATCGCCGGCTGCGTGACGGACTCGCCATCCTCGGCGCAGCTTGCATGGTCGGACCGACATTTTTCGTGATCCGCGACGGCGGAAAGCCGGCCATCAGCGAGGATGGCATGCGCGAGCTGCGCTCGCTCGCCCCGCTGATCGCGAATCCCAGCAAAACGCTGATCGTCGCGAGGCACGGCCTCGAATGGTGGACGGCGTGGGCTCTGCACACCCATATCGCCCAGGTCCCCGCGTTGCGGAGTTCCGACTGGCAGACATTCGAGGCCGTCTATTTTCTGCGGTCCAAAACCGATAACCGTCCGATGCCGGGCGGAGGCCCGGGGGGATTTTCTTTGTTGAGACTGTTCGGCGGCGGGCCTCCGCCTCCGGGAGCCCGACCGCCCGGAGGTCCGCCGCACAACATGAATCCCATGGAAGACCCGGAGATTCCCCGGGATGCCGGGACCGTCCATGATGGGGACCAACTGATCTTCGCCCGCGTCAGCGTAGCGCCGGGATTTGTTTCAGGGCACCCCTGACCGCCGGATATTTCCGAAAGTTATTTTCGCGTCTTCACGTTTTCTTAAGGTTCCTTCGCGTAAGTTGGCGGCACCATGA
>CAZSDC010000270.1:0-4042 GCA_964605515.1 uncultured Chthoniobacter sp. | reverse complement strand
GGCAGCAAGCCGGTGGCGGTTTTCCACGCCGACTGCCTGGCGCGCGGGCGGTTTTTGTTCAACCGGGTGATGAAGGAGGAACTGGTGAGTCGAATGCAGTTTCCGCTCAGCACTGGCGGAGTGCCGCCACCGTGGCTCGGTATGTATGGATTCGGGGAATTTGCGCGGCTCGGCGGAGCGAACACCTTCCACAATTACACCACCGCTATCTACGCCATCTACCGCAAGTAGCCTCAGCTGTCCTGCGCCGGGGGCAGCCATTTTTCCAGGATGGTCACCAATGACCTTGGAGACACGGGCTTGGAAATGTAGTCATCCATCCCCGCATCGAGGCAAATTTGCTGATCTTCAAGCATGGCATTGGCTGTCATGGCAATGATGGGAATCCGGGGGTTCAGGACGGGGGAGTGCTCGCTTCGGATCAAACGCGTGGCTTCGAGCCCCCCCATCTCGGGCATCTGAACGTCCATCAGAACCAGCGCGTAAGGGGTGGAGGTGAGGGCGCGGATCGCTTCTACGCCGTTGGAAACCACGTCCACCTGAAGCGACAGTTTTTTCAGAAATCCCATGGCCACTTTTTGGTTGATAGCGTTGTCTTCGGCCACCAGAACGCGAACTCCCTGCCAGTGGGGTCTGGGGTCAACCGGTTCGGGAATGGAGGGGCCCACAGGCAGGGGCTGGACGCGCAAACAGGCGGCAAAACAGGCGGTGAACCAGAATTCCGATCCCTGACCGACAGCGCTCGATACGCCGATTTCACCGTCCATGAGCTGGACAAGTTGCTTCGAGATGGCCAGGCCGAGGCCGCTGCCGCCGAAATGGCGGGACGTTGAAGCGTCCACCTGGGTGAACTTTTGAAATATCAAGGCTTGTTTGCTTTTCGGAATGCCAATTCCCGTGTCGCGCACAGCGAAACGCAACACGCTGGCAACCGCGGTGGCCGATACAAGGCTCACGTGCACGGACACCTCTCCGTTCGGAGTGAACTTCACGGCATTGCTGGCCAGGTTGTTGAGCACTTGGCGGAGTCGTTTGGTATCGCCACTGAGGGCGGTCGGCACATCCGGATCCACGGAGCAGGCAAATGCGAGCCCCTTGTTATTGGCCTGCAGGGAGAACGCATCAGAGAAGTTGGACAGCAGGGCAGCGAGGTCGAAGTCCACAATCTCCAGGTCAAGCTTGCCGGCTTCGATTTTTGAAAAATCGAGGATGTCATTGATGAGGCTCAGGAGGGTTTCGCCGCTCGAACTGATGAATTCGGCATATCTGCGCTGCTCGCCGCTCAGCGGGGAATCGAGAAGGAGGGAGGCCATGCCGATGACGCCGTTCATGGGCGTGCGGATTTCGTGGCTCATGTTTGCCAGAAATTCGCTCTTGGCGATGGTGGCCATCTCGGCCTTCTTTGTCATCTCACGGGCGTGGGCGGTGGCTTCTTCGAGTTCCTGAAGCATGAGATTTTTGCGCATCTGGCCTCGGTAGACCATCCATGAGGAGATGAGCGTGCCACCGAGAAAGAGCGCCACCAGCGCCAGAATGCTTCCAGCCTCTCTATACCACGCGGCAAGATAATCCTCATAGGCGGCCCCGACGATGATGTAGAACGGGTATCTCGAGACTTTACGGTAGGAATATGTCCTAGGAATTTTGTCAAAACCACGGGGGGTGCGGTAGGTCCCGGCACCTTGGCGCGATTGGACCGTTTTCCGCAGCTCGGGCGAGGCGTTTTTTTCTCCGACGATGCTGCCGAAATTCACCGGCTCAGGATAGCACGCGATAATCGCCAGTTGCTCATCGCGCAACGATACCGACCCGAGGGGGCCGACATCGACCGCGGAGAATGTCGCGAGAAGTTTTTCCAGGGTGATCGTGCCGTAAACCAGTCCGGCGAATGAACCGTCCGGCGCATTGACCCTGCGCGCGAAGATGATCGACCATTTTTTGCTGACACGTCCCACAACCGGCTCGGAAACAACCAATCCCGCGTTCGGGTCCTCGCGCAGCCGGTTGAAGTAGGATCGATCGGCAACGCTGGTGCGCACGCCCGGACTGACGCCGGTTCCATAGGCATTCTCTCCAAGGCCGTTGACAACTCGCAACCCGTCCAGGGCCTCGATGCGGCCATGGTGGCGGGCGATGAATGCGTTCAAGGATTCCCCGTCAATGCCGCCTGCGGCCAGCTGTTTCTCGACTTCGTCCGCCACTGTCAGCACGGTCAGGTCAATCTTGTTGATCGCGTTGCTGAGTTCATCGGAGATCGAGAGCGCCAGGTTTTGCGTCGTGATCTCGGCACGTTCCTCGTAGCGAATCCTGCTCTGCCACAGCGCAAAGCCTGCCAGCCCGATGAAAAACAAATTCGCCACTACTGCAATCGCCGCGATGCGCAGGACAAAAATAGAGCGGGGCTCGATGGTGCCTGATCCGTTTGGTTGATCGTTCATGTTGGAGGACTCTGTGGTTCGACGGGATCTTCCATTGGAGCCCCGATATTGTGTAAACGGAGGAGCGTGGTCTGTCGAGGATGGGAAGAGGCGTCATCGTCTCTGCCCTGGCTCTTGCAAACGAGCATTTTTCTTCTGCCAGATCTGCGGGACTTCCTTCCGCGAGAGCTCGGTGGCCGGACAAGATTTACCCTACCGTGAGAGCCAGCGGATGCCGTCGGCTTCGAACAGCGCGGCAAGGAGGCGGAGTTTTCCGTCTTCGATGATCGCCCTTACTCCGAGCGGCATGTGGCATCCCCCGCCGAGGCTGTGCAGAAGCTCCCGCTCCGCACGCACACAGATCGCCGAGGGTTCGTGATGGATGGCGGCGAGCAGCTCGCGGGTTTCCAGATCCTCTTCGCGGCATTCGACCGCGACGGCACCTTGTCCGGGTGCGGGGAGCATTTCCTCGATAACCGTCACATGCAGTCCGTCGGGGACGATGTCGTTTCCGAGGCGCGCCAGCGCGGCGCTGGCGACAACCACGGCGTCGAGCGCGGGGTTCTCCAGAACTTTGCTCAGGCGGGTCGGGACGTTCCCTCGGATTTCGACGATCTTCAAATCGGGGCGGAGGAGGAGGAGTTGGTTTTTCCGGCGAAGGCTCGAGGTGGCGACTGTCGCTTCGGGCGGAAGCCCTTTCCACCCGCCCGCGTGCTTTGAGGCGAGGGCATCGGAGAGATCCGCCCGTTCGAGAATTGCGCCGACGATCAGCCCTGGCGGTTGTTCGGTGGGGAGATCTTTCAGGCTGTGCACCGCAGCGTGGACGGTCTCGCTGAGCAGCGCCTCCTCCAGCTCTTTCGTGAATAGCCCTTTCTCGAGGGAACCCGGCGCGGACAGGCTGACATCCAGGCGCTTGTCGCCGGTGGTTTTTATGATTTTTTCCTCAAGAGTCAGCCCGGAATGTGCCCTGGCAAGCCGCGCGGCAACGTCTCGCGTCTGGACGAGGGCAAGGTCGCTGCCGCGTGTGCCGAGAATCAATGTCTTCATGTGAGAAAGGAGATGTGGTTGCGCATCCAAGCGACAAACTCGCCGACGTGTTGGTCGATCATTCTTTCGCAGCGAACGACTTCTGCGCGGCGGACTTCCAGCGACTGGCGAACGATTTGTTCCAGGGAATCGATGTCGTAGAGGTAGACGTTTTCCAGTTCGTTCACCGAGGCCTCCGCATCGCGGGGCACAGCGAGATCGATGATAAAAAGCGGCCGGTCGTTCCTGCGTTTGAGCAGGGGTTCCAGTTTTTCTCGGGTCACGACGGGGTGGGGCGCTGCGGTCGAGCAGATCAGGATGTCCACTTTGTCGAGGGCGTTGTGCCAGTTGTCGAAATGGACGGCCATCCCTCCGATCTCCTCCGCCAGGCGCGCCGCGCGTTCGAATGTACGGTTCGTCACGATGACGGTGCCCACCCCTCTTGAGACAAAGCTCCGCGAGGTTCTCTCGCTGATCTCACCGGCTCCCAGCATCATGACTGTGAGCCCGTTCAGGTCTCCAAAAATCTTTCCTGCTAGGTCGACGGCCACCGAGCCGACGGACGTTGACCCGCGGGTGATCTGGGTTCGCTCCGCACC
>CAZSDC010000269.1:0-4065 GCA_964605515.1 uncultured Chthoniobacter sp. | reverse complement strand
GGGGCATACTGGCTCATCTCGGTGCGCGGCGCGGCGAGGATTCCCTGCATGACGGAAAGGATCTTCGTGCGGGCCGCGGTGGCCTCGGCGACTGCTTCCCTCATGATTTCGTGGGAGACGCCGGGAAGTTTCAGGTCGAGTTGGAAACCTGTGACTCCGAGCTCGGTTCCACAGAGTTTGAAGTCCATGTCGCCGAAGTGGTCCTCGCTTCCGATAATGTCGGTGAGTGTGGTGTAACGCTTGAGCGCATCGCCCTCAAACTCAGTGACAAGCCCGACCGAAATGCCAGCGACCGGGCGCTTGAGCGGAACGCCGGCGTCCATGAGCGAAAGCACTCCGGCGCAGACGGTGGCCATCGAGGTGGAGCCATTCGATTCCATCACTTCGCTCGAGACCCGGACCGCATACGGAAAGTCCTTCTCGCTGGGAATCACCGGTTCGATCGAGCGCTCGGCGAGTGCCCCGTGCCCGATCTCGCGGCGGTTCTGGCCGCCGAAACGACCGGTCTCACCCACGCTGAATGGCGGGAAATTGTAGTGAAGGATGAACCGCTTGGTGTCCACACCGCCGCCGTAGGCGTCGATGTTTTGAGCCTCGTCGGCGGGAGCCAGCGTCGT
The DNA here is from genome assembly GCA_964605515.1 of uncultured Chthoniobacter sp. GTDB lineage: Bacteria > Verrucomicrobiota > Verrucomicrobiia > Chthoniobacterales > Terrimicrobiaceae > QYQL01. Next base: position 3,448 of record CAZSDC010000269.1, on the reverse strand, counting down.
GATGCCCAGCGCCTGGGTTTCTCCTCGGGCGAAAAGCGCGGACCCGTGCGAGCGTGGGAGCAGGCCCACCTCGCCGGAGAGAGGGCGGATGTCGTGCAGCCCGCGTCCGTCGCAGCGCTGCTGCTTGTCGAGAATGCTGATCCGGAACGCTTTCTTCTGCAGGTAGTCGAATGCCTGGGAAATTTCAAACTTCGAAGCGGTAGGAAACTTCTCCAGAACCGCGGCTTCCACTTCCTTGCGGAGGGCGTCCACAGCCTTGCTACGGGCGACTTTGCCTGTGGTATAAATTGCGGATTCGATGCGGTCGCCGGCGACGTGGTAGGCGATTTCAAGGATCGAATCGTCCACTTGGAAGAGGGGAACCGTGCGCTTGGGTTTGCCAACCTTCGCGGCGAGTTCGCGTTGCGCGGCAACGATCAGCTTTACGCTCTCGCGGGCGAAATCGAGCGCGGCATTGAACTGGTCCTCGGGAAGTTCGTCCGATGCGCCTTCGATCATGATGACTTTTTCCCCGTCGCCCACATAGATGAGATCGAGATCGCTGTTGGCGCGCTCGTCATGCGTGGGGTTCGCTATAAACTCTCCGTTGACGCGGGCGACCCGGACGGCACCGATCGGCCCCGCAAACGGGATGTCGGACACGGCCAGCGCGGCGGATGCCCCGTTGATCGAGAGGATGTCGGGGTCGTTCTGCCCATCCGCGCTGAGCAGGAGCGTGATGATCTGGGTGTCGTAAAGATAGCCCTTCGGGAACAATGGCCGCAGCGGACGATCGGTCATCCGGCAGACGAGGATTTCCTTTTCGGAAGGACGACCCTCGCGCTTGAAATACCCGCCTGGGAATTTTCCGACAGCGGCGGCTTTTTCTTTGTATTCGACGGTGAGCGGGAAAAAATCCTGCCCTTCCTTGATGGTGGTGGCCGAAACGGCTGTCACGAGGACGATGGTGTCACCGGTGCGGAGGGTGACGGCGCCATCGGCGAGTTTGGCAAGCTTGCCGGATTCGATGGTGAGTTGGGTGTGCCCGACTTGGGCGTGAACGGTGTGGGACATAATAGTGTTTTCTGGTTTCGCCGACGAATCCCGTCGGCAAGGGAAAGACGAAAAGACCCCGAAGCGTGAGCCCGGGATTTTCGCGGTGGATGATTGCGCTACTTGCGCAGTTTGAGTTTCTCGAGGACAGCCTGGTAGCGGTCGGCAGCCGTCCGCTTCAGGTAGTCAAGGAGCCGCCGCCGTGTGGCGACAAGTTTGAGCAACCCTCGGCGGGACGAATGGTCCTTCGCGTTGGCTTTGAGATGCTCAGTGAGCTCATTGATTCGTTTGGTCAGCAGGGCGACCTGAACGTCTGCGCTACCGGTGTCTTTTTCGTGGAGTCGAAGAATCTCGACCTCTGCTTGTGCTGCCTTTGCCATTTTTCTGTTTTTTGTGTAAGAGGGGGAGAATTCCACGCTCGGAAGCGGATGGCAAGGCCGAAATTTTTCTGATTGGAGGGATGGCTGCGCTTCATGACGGCGGTCAAGGCCTTGAGGGGACCCCCGTTCCTCGTGTGCCCGCCCGGATGCTCCGAACCCATTTCTCGGCGGAAGTCTTGGCAAAGAGGAGGGAAGAGGGTCAAATCCCAGCCAGCCCGCATGTCCAGTTCCACGAAACTCTCCACCGACCAATCGCTGATCCGCCGGTTTCTCGACCAGCCGGCTGAGATTTCCGCTGCGGTGCGCCTGGCGTTGGAGGAGGAGGGCGAAGCAATCCGCCTCTATGCCTGGGCGGATTTTGATGCGTCGCTCGATCTGAAGGGCCGGTGGGTCGTTGTCACCGATTCGCTGGTCGTGAGCGCGGACGACGGAGACGCGTCCGGATGGAGGCGGATTCGCCGTGAGGAGATCCGGCAGGTGCGCGAAGATTCCGGGATGAGCGGCGGCTGGCTCGGCATCTATGGTGACGAAGAGAAGCTGATCGCCGGATTCACCTTTACCAACAGGCAAAAGCGCGCGTTCGAGCAGCTGAGGTTTTTGTTGCAGCAGCAACTGGACGGACACCCGGTGAAGCCGTCGAACCCGGATGAAATCTATGCGGAGGCAGTGGCATCGAGGATTCGCGACGCCCAATCCACGGTGGCAAAAAACCAGATGGCGGTCGTGTGGAGGCTGCTCGGCTACTTCAAGCCCTACCGCAAGGAGGTGATCATTGGCTCGGTGGCCGCAGGCATCATGACCCTCCTCAACCTCGCGCCTCCCTACTTCACGAAGTATCTTCTCGACCAGGTGATCCGCCCGGTCGGAGAAGGGAAATTGCGCCCGGAAAACGTGGTCAAATCGGCCGTCGGCGTGATCGCCCTTCTCGGGCTCATCTTTGTTGTCCGGGAGTTTTGCCTTTGGCTGCGCCTGCGGAAAATGGCGTTCCTCGGCGAGCTCGTCGCCCACGACCTGCGCCAGGAGGTCTATGCCCACCTCCAAAAATTGAGCCTGGGTTTTTTCTCCAAAAAGCAGACCGGCAGCCTGATCACACGCGTGAGCAGCGACACCGACCGGCTCTGGGAGTTTTTGGCCTTCGGAGTCGTGGAGGCTTCCCTCTCGGTTCTCATGCTCGCTGGGCTTGGAGGAATGCTGATCTGGATGGACTGGCAGCTCGGCCTCGTGATGACACTGCCTGTCCCGCTGTTTCTCATGGCGTATTATTTTCACGGCAAGGTGATCAACCGCCGGTTTCTGCGTGCGTGGCGGAAGTGGTCGGATCTCACCGCCGTTCTCTCGGATACGATCCCCGGCATGCGGGTCGTCAAATCGTTCAGCCAGGAAGACCGCGAGAAAGCGCGCTTCGACACTCGCAACGACATCGCCCTTGCGAGCTTCAACTCCGTGCACCAAAGCTGGACGTCGTTTTGGCCGCTTCTGATGATCTCGTTTCACGTCATCCTGCTTGCTGTCTGGGGAATGGCGCTGGCGCGGGTGCTGGGCATCTGGGGGCCCCCGCTCACGCTGGGAACGTTTGTCGCGTTCCTTCTCTACATGGGCCTGTTTTTCTACCCGCTCGAAGTCATCGGGCAGATCACCCGGATGATGAACCGCGCGGTAAGCTCTGCACACCGGGTGTTCGAAGTCATAGATACCGAGCCTCCGCTCGTCGAAAGCAAGGACGCCGTCCGGCTCGATCCGTTGCAGGGCTCGATTCGCTTCGAGCAGGTTTCGTTTTCCTACGATGGCGTCCGACAGATCCTCCGCAGGCTGGATTTTGAAATCCGGCCCGGCGAGATGATCGGTCTCGTCGGCCCATCAGGAGCCGGGAAAAGCACGATCATCAACCTGATCGCGAGGTTCTATGAGGTGAGCGAAGGCCGGATCAGCATCGATGGAGTGGACTTGAAGCGGCTCGACACCGGGCACTACCGCCGCCAGGTGGGCATGGTCCAACAGGAACCGTTTTTGTTTCATGGGACCCTGCTCGACAACAT
>CAZSDC010000268.1:0-4078 GCA_964605515.1 uncultured Chthoniobacter sp. | reverse complement strand
TGGATCCGGGTGTTCATCTCCATGAAATAGAAATTCCCGGAGTCATCCACGAGATACTCGATTGTCCCGGCATTCGAGTAGCCGACTTTCTCACAGAGCTTGATCGAGGCGTCGCCCATCTTTTTCCGGAGGTCGGGAGTCATGAGCGGGGAGGGGCACTCCTCGACAATTTTCTGGTTCCGGCGCTGGAGCGAGCAATCGCGCTCGCCGAGGTGGACGATGCGCCCGTGCTGGTCGCCGAAAACCTGGAACTCGATGTGGTGCGGGTTGACGATGAATTTTTCGATATAGACCGCCCCGTTGCCGAAGGCCTTGTCCGCCTCCATCCGCGCGGCATGGTAGCCCTGCACAAGGCTGCCCTCGTTGCTGGCCACGCGCATGCCGCGGCCGCCACCGCCGGCCACCGCCTTGATCATCACCGGATAACCGATCTTGCGCGCAATTTTGATCGCCTCGGCCTCGGAATCCACTGTTCCATCGCTGCCCGGAGAGATCGGAACCCCAGCGCTGCGGGCGCACTCGCGCGCGGAATTTTTGTCCCCCATCAGGCGGATCGCCTGGGCGGACGGGCCGATGAACTTAATGTTGCAGCTCGCGCACACCTCGGCGAAATGGGCGTTCTCCGCCAAAAATCCGTAGCCGGGGTGGATGCCGTCCACATCTGAGATTTCGGCCGCGCTGATGATCCGGTCGATCTTCAGGTAGCTATCCGAACTCGCCGCAGGACCGATGCAGATCGCTTCGTCCGCAAGCTGCACGTGAAGGCTGTGGATATCCGGCTCGGAATAAACCGCCACGGACTGCACTCCAAGCTCCTTACAGGCCCGTATGATGCGGAGCGCGATCTCGCCGCGGTTGGCGATCAGGATTTTTTTGAACATGGGACTATTTCAAGCGGAACAGGGCCTGGCCGAACTGAACCGGTTTCCCGTTCTCCGCCAGGATCTCAACCACGGTGCCCGAAACCTCAGCCTTGATCTCGTTCATGACCTTCATGGCCTCAATAATGCAGACCACGGTCTCCGGGGTGATCTCCTGACCCAGTGTCACAAAAGCAGGAGACTCGGGAGAGGGGGAGGCATAATAGGTGCCGACCATCGGGGACTTTATTTCGATTCCGGTCTGGACTGCCGGCGCGGCAGGAGCCTCAATCGCCGGGGCAGGAGCCAAAGAGGGAGCTGAGGGCGCCGGGGTCGAGGTGACATACTGCACCGGGCTTCCGGCCTCGCCGGTTTTCATGGTGATTTTAAATCCTTCTTTCTCCATTTTGAAAACGGCGATGCCGTTTTTCTTCATGAGATCGACCAGCGTGCGAATTTCTTTGAGGTCCACGTTTGTAATTTTTGACTGAGCTCAAAATCCTGACATGGCGGAGTTGGCCGGGTCAAGACATTGTCTGGCAGCACCCACACGGGAAGAGTGACAGGCCGGTCGGAAAGGATTACATTGCCACGCACTCCGCCGGATGAATTCCTCCTCACCGCAAGCCTGGGTTGTCACCGCCGACATGGGATACGGCCATCAGCGGGCCGCGTATCCGTTCCGGGACATCGCCCGCGAGCGGATCATCACCGCGAACAGCGACTCGATTGTGGGACCGGAGGAGAAAAAGCTGTGGCGGCAGTTTCAAGGCTTCTATGAAACCGTGTCGCGGATCAGTCGCATTCCAGTGGCCGGCCCATGGCTGTGGAAGGCCTACGACTATTTCCAAAGCATCTCTCCGTTTTATCCGTTCCGCGATCTTTCCAAGCCGACGCTGGGCTCCCTGCGTCTGCATCACATGATTGACGCGGGATTCGCCAAAAGCGTCCCGGATTACGCGCGGCGGGAGAACATCCCTTTTCTCAGCACGTTTTTTGCCGTGGCTCTCGCCGCCGATCACCTCGGTCTGCCGGATGTTTCCTGCGTTGTCACGGACTCCGACATCAGCAGGATCTGGGTCGCCGAAAAGCCGGCGGAAAGCCGTGTCGTCTATTTTGCTCCCACGCCAAGAGCCCAAAGGCGGCTGATGCTCTACGGCGTTCCCAGGGAGCGCGTCTTCCTCACAGGCTTCCCCCTTCCGTCAGAAAACGTGCTGCCGGTCCGCGATGATCTGGCCGGGCGCATCGCCGCCCTGGACCCCTCGGGTGAGTTTCGCGCAAAATACCGCCAGTTCCTGGCGAACGAACTGGGGCCGGTTCCGTCCGTGGATCGGCCGCTAAATATTGTGTTTGCGGTGGGTGGTGCCGGTGCTCAGGCGGAGATCGCCCGTGACATTCTGCTCAGCCTGCGACCCTCGCTGGAAGGCGGGCGCGTCCGCATCTGCCTCGTCGCCGGAACACGCCTCGAGGTGAATTGCTTTTTTCTCGAAACCATCCGGGATGTCGGATTGGCGGAGGAGCTTGGCAAATCCGTCCACGTGCTCTCATCGCTGAGCAAGACCGACTACTTCGCAAAGTTCAACCAGGCGATCCGCGGGGCGGATGTTCTGTGGACAAAACCCAGCGAGTTGAGCTTCTACTGCGCGCTGGGCCTGCCGGTTGTTATGACCCCTCCCCTCGGTTCCCACGAAGCGTGCAACAGCGACTGGCTCATCAAAACCGGGGCAGGAATTCCTCAGGAAGACCCCTCCGCAGTGGCCGACTGGATTTTCGACTGGAGGGATCGCGGGCTCCTCGCCCAATCGGCCTTCAACGGGTTTTACAATGCCCCGCGCCATGGCACCGAAAACATCAAAGCCTTGTTGTTTGCCAAAGATCGCACGCAGGTCAAAATCCGGATGACCTGAATTCGACGCCTTTCCCATGCCACCAACCCGCCCAAAGATCACCGTAATCGGAAGTTCCAACACCGACCTGGTGCTTGGGTGCAGCCGGCTCCCGAAACCCGGAGAAACGCTGGCGGGAGGCCGACTCCAAAGGTTCCAGGGTGGGAAGGGCGCCAATCAGGCTGTAGCGGCATCACGGGCCGGCGCAGCGGTCACATTTGTCGGCGCACATGGCGGGGATGATTTCGGTAAAGCGGCATTCGTGGCGTTGAGAAACGAGAAAATCAATCTCCGGCACTTTATCCGCAAGCCGGAAATCCCAAGCGGGGTCGCGCTGATTTTGCTCGGCGGGCAAGTGCGCGAGAACATGATCGTCGTTGCCGAATCGGCCAATGACAGCCTCCGCGCCAGCGACATCCGTGGCGCCAAAGCGGCGTTCAAACAAGCCGGAGCGGTCGTGTGCCAATTGGAGATCCCCCTTTCTGCGGTTGGCGAGGCCGCACGGCTTGCGCGCCGCAATGAGGTTCCATTCATCCTCAATCCAGCTCCCGCAAAAGCGCTTCCGGCAGCATTGCTAAAACTCGTTCACACGCTCACCCCGAACGAATCGGAAGCCTTCCTCCTCACGGGAAAACGGAACCCCTTGGAGGCTGGACGGGCATTGATCAAGAAAGGTTGCCGGCAGGTCGTCATCACGCTCGGGCCGCAAGGGGCTTTGCTGGTCGATGCCGGAGGATCTCGGCATTTTCCTGCGCCCCGCGTTAAACCAGTGGATACCGTGGGGGCCGGCGATTGTTTTACCGGCTGGCTGGCGGTCGGTATCGCTGAAAAACTCCCTGTCGCCGCCTCGATCCAGCGCGCTCTTCAGGCCGCTTCGCTCTCCGTGACCAGGCATGGTGCCCAACCTGGGATGCCCAGCCGGCATGAAGTGAAGACCCGGCGATCTGGAGGCGCTTGATCCCGGGGAACTCAGGAACCACATCACCCGCACAGTCGAAAGAATCTGACAGGTCATGAAACCAAAACCGCTCTATATCAACGGCCGCCATGTGGGTTCCACAAGCAGCCGTGGCGTTACCAATCCTTGGAATGGCTCCCACCTGGCGAACGTCTGCCTTGCGGATGCCGCTCAGGTCGAGGAAGCGATCGCGTCCGCCCACGCCGCGTTCCAGACCACCCGGAAAATGACCGCCGATGCGCGGGCTGTCATCCTGGAAAATATCGCGGCCGTCATCGCAGAGCGCCGGGCAGATTTTGTTTCGACGATCGTCGCCGAGGCGGGGAAGCCGGTCACGTTTGCCGAGGCCGAGACCGAGCGCGCGCGCCTGACCT
>CAZSDC010000267.1:0-4133 GCA_964605515.1 uncultured Chthoniobacter sp. | reverse complement strand
CCGGCGACGACAACAAGGCCTTCGACGACATCAACGTCACGCCGATGGTGGACCTTTACCTCGTGCTGCTCCTGATTTTTATCATCATGACCACGGCCGGCGTGCAGGGGACAAAAGTGAACCTGCCCAAAGGAAGCAAGGCACCTGCCATCGGCGGCCCGAAAAGCAAGGCCGTCACGATCAATAACGAGGGCAAGGTGTTCCTCGACACCGTCCCCGTCTCGCTGGCGGAACTCGAGGCCAAGCTGACGGAATACAAGGCAAAGAACCCTGACTTTCCGGTCGTCGTTCGCGGCGACCGCGCAACCCAATACCAGATGGTCATGGACGCGCTCGATGTCATCGGCCGTGTCGGGGTCACGCAGATCGGCCTCGCAACCCAGGGGCCTAAATAGACCATGGTTACAGTCGAAGACGAGGACGAGGAACTCACGTTCTTCCAAAAACACAGAGGCAAGCTGGTCGTGGCGGGTGTCGCCGTTCTCGCTGGGATCGCCTTTGTCGTTGTCTCACCCAAAGAGGCACCGAAAAAAAAGTCCTCGGTGAACATGGTGAATATCATGCCGCCGCTTCCTCCTCCCCCGCCGCCGCCTCCTCCGCCAAAGGAGCAGCCGCCGGAGCCGGAAACCGTGAAGGAGGAAAAGTTTGTGCCCGAGGACGCTCCCAAACCCGATCCCGTCGCGCAAGCGCCTGACGAGGCCCCGATGGGCACGAACCTCCAGGGTGACGGACCGAATGCCTTCGGCCTTGGCGTGGGAGGCGGCGGCGGGATGATCGGCGGCCGGGGAACCGGCAAGGGCGGCGGCAGCGGTTCGAAATACGGGCTCTATGCCGGACAAGTGCAGTCGAGCGTCGCGGGCGCCTTGCGCAATCACAAGAAAACCCGCGCGGCTGCCCTCGATGTGAAAGTCCGCATCTGGGTGGATGCCACCGGACGCGTCACCCGCGCCACCCTCTCCGGAACCTCTGGAAAGCCGGATCTTGATGCCGCGATCCGCGACGAAATTTTACCCGGGCTGCAACTGCAAAATCCTCCGCCGGACGGAATGCCGATGCCGATCGTCATGCACCTCTCGGCAACCCGGCCCAATTGATTCCATGAGCTTTCCGCCTTTCATTCACCGCCGTTCATCTGTCGCCCTGCGCCTGCGGGCGGGCCGTGACTGCCGTCTTTTCTTCATCCTTCTGACTTCGACCTTCGTCCTTTCCTCTTCCGGGGCCGACTACCAGATCGCGCAGGTGGGCAAGAAAAACCGGATCATCTTTGATTACCCTTCCCCGAGCCCTTCGCCTTCAGGGAAACCGGAAACTGGAAGCAGGAAACCAGATAGTGGCGGCTCTGCATCTTTCCCCGAAGCCACACCATCCGCTTCCTCCGCTCCGGCCAGTTCATCGCCTGAAAGCAAGCCGGCATGGCTTCAGCGCGATGTTCCCGTATCTCCCTTGCCCGAAGTGCCTCCTTCCCCGGTTCCAACTCCCTCCGCACCAACGCCAACGCCCGAGCCGCCGCTGATGCCTGTGGCGCAGGCCACTCCCGTTATCACGCCGGCAGCCACTCCCACTCCTGTTCCATCGCCGGTTGTTGCGGACATTCCCCAAACATCACCGCAACACGACGCTGCGGTCGAAGCGAAACCAACTCCCCAGCCCGTGGCTGAAGTGAAGGCGACACCTCAGCCCGTGGCAGAAGCAAAGCCAACACCCCAGCCCGTGGCCGAAGCAAAGCCGACGCCACAGCCCGTGGCCGAAGCAAAGCCAACACCCCAGCCCGTGGCCGAAGCAAAGCCGACGCCACAGCCCGTGGCCAAGTCACAACCGAAGCCCCAGCAGCCCGTGGCCAAGGTCGAGCCAACGCCTCAACCCTCTCCCCCTGCCGCAGCATACCCTATTGAAGGCCCGATGCCTGTCGCTTCAAACCCTGCGGAAGATATTCTTAAAACGACCCCGGATCTCGCCCCCTCGCCCCAGCCATCGGAACCGGCTTCTCCCTCCCAGAGCGTGACCATCAACCTGATCAACAAGCTGGTGCAGCGGGGGATTTTGACCAAGGACGATGCGCGCGAGATGATCGTTCAGGCTCAGGCGGAGGCCGAAACCGCACGGGCGCAGGCGCAGGCCGACATGTTTGCCGTCGCCCAGGTTGCGGCCGTCCAGGCGGCCTCGGACCAGATGGCTGTCGCGCAGGCCCAGAATGCCCCCGCCTCGCCGGATGATGTGCGGGTCAGCTATATTCCCGAACCCGTCAAAATGCAGATCAAGGAGGAGATCAAGCTCGAGCTCGCCACCGACCGCGCCTCCAGCAAGATGGCCTACAATATCCTGCTCCCCAAATGGGTGGACAAAGCGAACCCGTTCTTCGACCTGCGCGTCCGGTATGAGGGCGACAAGTTCCCGAACGGCAACGATGTCAGCGGCGCCTTCCCGAATTTCAATGCCATCAACACAGGCCTACCCTTCGACACCACCGGCAACCAGTTCGCCCCACAGTTGAATGCCGACCAGAACAGGAACCGGTTCCGCATCCGGGCGCGCTTCGGGATCGATTTCAACATGGGCGAGAATTTCACCAGCGGGTTCCGCGTCGCCACCGGCGAGAGCAATTCGCCGGTTTCGACCAACCAGAGCATGGGCCTCGCGAATGGCCAGGGAGGAAACTTCAGCAAGTATGCGATCTGGCTCGACCGCGCCTTCATCCGCTACGACCTCCCGATTTTCGACAAGCCGTTTGCCACCGCCTGGGTCGGCCGGTTTGACAACCCGTTCATCTCCACGCGCCTGCTTTGGGACGAGGGGCTCGGGTTCGACGGGGCGGCGCTCAAACTCCAATACGAAATCCTGCCCGGCCTCACGCCGTTTGTCACGGGCGGGGCCTTTGTGGTCTATAACACCGACTTGAACTTTTCCTCCAACCAGCCAGTCAAATTCAAGAGCAGCGACAAGTATCTCTACGCGATCCAGGGCGGACTCGAGTGGAAGCCGATCAAGGGCTGGAAGCTCCAGGTGGCGGGTGCCTACTACTACTTTCAGAACATCGAGGGCAAGCTCTCTACGCCATATACCCCGCAAAACATCACCGACGCCAGCGACACCGACAACAGCCGTCCTTCGTTTGCCCAAAAAGGCAACACTTACATGGCGATCCGCAACATCATTCCGGATGCCAGCAACAACTATGGCGCTATCAACCAGTGGCAATACTACGGGCTGGCAACCCCGTTCCACGAACTCGCCCTCACCGGACGGCTCGACTGTAACCTCTTCGAGCCGGTCCAGTTCTCGGTCATCGGCGAATACGTGAAGAACCTCGCGTTCGACAGCGGCGCCATCAATCTCATTGCGGTCAATAACCGCGGGCCCGTGGACGCCACCCAGCTCAATTCCGTCGGCGCCTATGATGGCTCGGCAACCGCCTGGCTCCTCGAGTTCCGCCTGGGAACGCCCTCGCTCTCCAAGCGGTTCGACTGGTCGGTGGACGTCGGATACCGGTGGATCGGATCGGATGCGGTCGTGGACGGATTTAACGACTCCAACTTCGGACTCGGCGGCACAAACATGAAGGGCTACACCGTCGGCGCCTCGCTCGCACTTTCGCAGAATGTCTATGTCGGGGTCCGCTGGATGGGCGCCGACAGCATCACCGGACCGCAATACAAAACAAACATCATCCAAATCGACATCAACTCGAAATTTTGAACATGAGCACGATCAAAAAAATGATGGCGCGGGGCGCGGGCGCCGGCTTCTGGCATGCCGTCCTTCTCGTCTTTGCGCTGGCCGTAACGCTTCATGCCGCCGATGAGAACGGGATTGAGACAAAACTCCGGGAAGCGCTTCGCAACACGATGCTCAAGCTCCGTGATGCCCAGGGGCAGGTCGCCACTGCCCAGGCCGCACAGATCGCCGCTGAGGAAAAAATCAAGGAGCTAACCGCAAAAAATGCGTCGCTCTCCAAGGAGCTTTTTTCGGAACGCAACACCTCCACAAACATGATCGCCGAACTCAACACGAAGCTCGCGGAGCGGGGGACCGTGATCACCAGCCTTCAGGCCAAGGTCGAAAAATGGAAAAAATCCTACTCCGAGCTCACCGCTTTCGCAGCGCACAAGGAGTCCGAGCGAGCCAAGTATCTGGAC
>CAZSDC010000266.1:0-4148 GCA_964605515.1 uncultured Chthoniobacter sp. | reverse complement strand
CTCCCATATCCAAGCATCCGCAGGCAGGCAGGGTTGCAAAAGGTGCAATCTCCGTGTGTGTCTATGCCGTAGATGGCTTCTGCCGTGGAATCCAGCAGGAGTTGGAGGTGGGCCTTGCTCTGATTCAGCTCCGCAGTGCGTTTTACCACCCTCTCTTCCAACTCTAAATGGGCCTTGAGCAACGCCCCTTCCGTCCTCTTGCGCTCGGTGATGTCCTGAATGCAGCCCACAAGCCGCACCACCTTGCCCGACTCATCATGCTCGAAACCGCCATATCCGGCCATCCAGCGCAACTCGCCATCGCTAGGGCGGATGATCCGGTAATCCATGCGGAACGGTTCTTGATTGGCGAGGCATTCGAGGAAATAGCGGACTGTTTTCTCCCTGTCATCCGGGTGCATCAGATTCCCCCAGCCATCGGTATCGCGCACGTAATCCCGATCAATGCCAAAAAGCTTGTCCAAGGTGGGGGAACTTTCCCACAGCCCGGTAGCCAGGTTGTTAATGTAGTGGCCGATCAGGGCGGTTTCCTGCGAATCCCGCAGCAGTTGTTCGCTACGGATAAGTTTGGCCTGCGCCAGCTTGCGCTCGCTGATGTCCTCCATCACGCAAATAAAATGATCCACAGTGCCATCGGATTTGCGAACGCACCCTGCCGAGATTTCTGCCCAGATCACCGCGCCATCCTTGCGGATGAATCGCTTTTCCAGCTTATAATGCTCGATTTCGCCGGAAAGGATCCGATCAAATTGAGCGACATCTGCGGCCAAGTCCCCCGGATGCGTCATCTCAACCCACGTCTTGCTCAGAATTTCCTCCCGGGTATAGCCCATTATGGCGCAGAGCCTGTCATTAACTTCCAGCCATCCTTTTTCGAGAGATGTGATGCACCTCCCATGCAAGGGAAGTTCAAAATATTTTCGAAAACGGGCCTCGCTCCTCCTCAAATCTCCCTCGATGCGTTTCTGTTCGGTGGTGTCCCGGATAATCCCCACGGCATGCCAATTTCCATGCATATGGATGGCAGAAAGCGAGAGATGAACGCAGATTTCGGTTCCATCCCGGCGCAGCGCCTCCAGATCAAGCGTCTTCCCTATGGCGTTCCCCGTGCCAGTTTCTAAGAATGAGGGGAAGGCGGCGTGGTGCGCTGCATGGAATCGCGTGGGGGCGATTAAAGCATGCAGGTTCTTGCCAAGCGCCTCCGCGCTGGTATAGCCGAAGATACGCTCGGATGATGCGTTCCAGAAACAGATCCTGCCCTCTGGATCCATCATCACAATTGCATCCTGGGCCGAATCCGTGATGGCTCGCAACCGTTCCTCACTTTCGCGCAGTGCCACCTCCCCCCGCTTGTGCTCGTCCTCATTCTCGAAGTGGTCCAAGGCAAAACCGATGGTCTTCTCCATTTCAACAAACAGGCCGCGCACATCCTCGTCAAATACCGCGGATACATCATCATAGATGGTGAGAGCCCCGATTGTTTTTCCTCTCAATTGCAAAGGGATCGCGGCTGTTGCCTTCCAGCCGAAGCGGGCCGCACGTTCATGCCACGGCGAGGTTCTGGAGTCGTTTTGAAAAAGATCGCACCAGAATGGCTTCCCTTCGCGAATCGCCGTCCCGGTCGGCCCGGCCCCTCGCGGATCTCCGGCGTTCGACGAAACCTCGATTCCTGACAAATACTCTATACCCGGCCCGTAAGCGGCATGCACGTGAACCTTCCCGGTCACATCGGCCATGCCGATCCAGGCCAGTTTCATTTCCCCCTGCTCCACCACGATGCGGCAGACTTGCTCCAGCAGTTCGTCCGCGCTCTTGGAGCGCACGATGGCCTGACTGGTTTCGCTCAGCGCCGCGTAAAGCATGGATAAGCGCTTGATTTTCCTGCCGGCGGTTTTTTGCCCTGTGATGTCGCGGACAAATGCCACAATAACGTTATCGGCAGTCTTGACCTGAGCACTGACCTCGACATCGATGAATTCTCCGTCCTTGCGCCGTTGCCGCGATTCAAAACGATCCTGCCCCTCGGTGATGATTTTTTGAATGTGGGCACGCGTTTCCTCCCTGCTTTCGACTGTCTCCAGATCTGAGATGTGCATGGCGAGAAGTTCCTCCTCGCTGTAGCCGGTCATCCGGCAATACGCGTCGTTCACCTCGCGAATGAGCCCCTGCACGTCAACGATGCAGAACCCGTCCATGGCCATCTGGAGGATGATCTGATGTTGTTGGCCGATCTTCATTTCCCTTTCCTGCGCCTCGGCTTTCTGTCGTTCAGCCTTGACGAGATTGTTCAGGATACCGGCCTGTCGCTGCTTGTAGAAAAAACCGATCAGCCCCGCAGTGAGAATAATTAACAGGCCGATGATCACGCCGATGACGCCAGCGCGGTAGCGGGCTTCGGAAAGAATTTCCTCCGCATCCACCTTGGTCTCTAAAAACCAAGGCGAATCAGAAACGGGGAGCAGTGCGCTGACCACTTCGACCCCGCGGTAGTCTTTCCCTTCGAAGACCCCCTGTTTGCCAAGGACAGCCTGGACGGCGGGAAGTTGTGTTTCCGTGAGCGGGTGCCGCAGGGAAAGGGGGTGATCGCCGCGATGCCGGAGCTTGCTGAGAAAAACCACCTCGCCACCGTCACGCTGAGCCAGAATCGTTTCGGCGCTGCGGCTGGGGGTGGGCCACTCTTCGAGCAGCGGATACAGGTAGCTTCCCGCTTCTTGGCGCAGGACCAAAACGGCCTGGAACTGCCCATGCTCATCCGGCACAGGAGCCGCGAGGTCAATATGGATAACGCCTTCCGAGTTGCTGTAAAAACCTGAAACCACGCTCTTGTTCCCGGCAATCACCTCGCGGATCGCCTTCTGTGTGGCGGCATCCACCGTGCCAACATCGTTGTCAGTGGATGCCAGAAGGTTTCCGCTGGTGTCAACAAGCAGAGCGGCGCTGCTGTCCTGCCCCGTCAATTCATCCTGCAGGCATTCGTGCAATTCCTTCTGGAAATTTTGGTCCCCGGCAGCCGTCAGGACATCGGAGACTGCCTTGCGAGTCAGCGCATCTTTTGACGCCCTTTCCACCTCTGCCAGTCGCTCCTTGCGCCATTGCTGGATTTGCTTGGCTTTGAGCTCTGCGATGGCAAAAAGAGTTTGGTATTTATCGCGGGCGACTTCCTCCTTCTCTGACTGATAATACCAGTAGCCAACGCCGACCAGAATAGCGGTAATGATCGCAAAAGCAGCCAGAGCCACGCTACGCGTTCGTGGGTTGGGCGGAAAACTATCGGCTTTCATAACGGACCTGCGAAAACAACAAATTCAGGGGAGAGGAGTCGGTATTGTTAATAGGGAACACGGTTGTTGCATAGATAAATGCGTTGTTGCATAGACCTCGACGGCAGCATCCCGGACTGACACTGAAAAGAAACTCACCCCGGCGGGCGAGCGGGTTTCTCCGACCAGGCACGCTTCAGCGCATGGTCATGCACATCTGTTCGACGTGCTCAATGGCGGGCACGGCATCCCTCTTCGAGTCTCGGGTGCCGCTGGAGAACCAGCATCCGCTTCCCGCAACATCATGCCCTACGACTTGGACCATATTTGTCGAAGACGATTTGCGCCTGGCCGGGATGTATCCGAAAGCCCGCGTTTAGGGTCGGTTGGTTTTGTTGATTTTTCCTAAGCAAGACGGAATTTCAAAGGAGGGTTGCCGCGGGCAACAAGCATCCCCTGGGCTCCATTTCTTGCCGCCGTTTCGGGATCCGTCCTGAGGAATCAGTCGCCATGCGCCCGATGACGTTTTTCACCAGTCTTTTTTAAGCCGTCGGGCTTGGAAAAGTCTGGCAGGCTGCTAGAGTGGAGGGCTTATGAGTTCCAAGTCCTCTTCCCGCCTGCGCCCGTATTCTTCGATTGTTCTTGACGGCCTGAGCCGGGCGCCGAGCCGGGCGATGCTGTATCCGGTCGGCTACAAGGAGAGCGATTTTGCGAAGCCTCAGATCGGGGTGGCCTCGACGTGGAGCATGGTCACGCCGTGCAACATGCACATTGACCAACTCGCCCGCGAATCTGCTCTGGGGATTGACTCGGCAGGAGGCAAGGCCACGATTTTCAACACGATCACGATCTCGGACGGGATCTCGATGGGAACCGAGGGAATGAAAT
>CAZSDC010000265.1:0-4154 GCA_964605515.1 uncultured Chthoniobacter sp. | reverse complement strand
GGATCGCCCGTGGGGACGACGTCCGTGGTTCTGCGACCTGCTCCCCCAGATTTTTACCCCGCAGGAATGGGAGCCGCTCGTCGCCGGCATCAAACAGCGGCTCCGGGCCTTCGAGCTGTTCCTGCAGGACGTCTATTCAAAAAAACGGATCCTCCGCAGCGATGGCGTTCCGATCCAGCCGGTGCTGGGAAGCGCGTTTTTCCGCCATGCTGCGGCGAACCTTCCGCCTCCGGGCGGCGCGTATCTCCACCTCAGCGGCATCAGCGTTTGTCGCCTGCCGGGCGGTGAGTTCGGCGTCAAGCACCACTACTTCAGCAACGCGTCGGGCATGTCCTACATGATTCAGAACCGCCGGGCGCTGGCACGCGTGATCCCCCAATCGTTCCAGGAGACCTCGATCCACTCGATCGCCGATGTCTCGACGGACATTCTGGAAATGTTGCGCTCGCTGTCCGGCGTGGCGGAACCGACTGCGGTGCTGCTGTCGCCCGGTCCCGGGAGTCCGGTGTATTCCGAGCACAGCTTTCTGGCCCGGAGGATGGGCATCCCTCTCGTGCAGGGGGGAGACCTGCTGGTGCTCAACGATGCGGTTTACCTGAAAACTGTTTCCGGACTGGAAAAGGTCGAGATCATTTACAGCCGCGTCTCGGACCAATGGCTCGACCCGATCGCCTTTCGTCGGGATTCGATGCTCGGCGTTCCGGGCCTCGTGCATTGCATCCGGAAAGGCACGGTCGCGGTTGTGAACGGGATCGGGTCCCAGCTCGCAGATGACCGCAGCCTCCTCCCGCTGGCGGGAAATATCATCCGGCACTACCTGGGCGAGCGGGCGCTCCTGAAAAGCCTACCCACCTACTGGCTCGGGGATATCGACCAGCGGGAGATGGTCCTTGCCGACCTGCCCGATTACACCATCCGGCCGCTCTACGGGGAAAGGATCGTCATGGGGGGCGACGGGCTTAAGCCAACCCCTGAAAAGCTCGCCGAGGTCCGGGCGGAAATCCTCGAGAACGCCTCCCACTTTGTCGCGCAACCCCAGGACTGCGATGCGGAGACAGTGTGCTTCCAGGATGGAAAGCGTGCGATTCGACGGCAGGACCACATTCTGTTTGCGCTGCGGCTTGGGAACGGGGACTACGAGGTTTTCCCCGGCGCATTGACGCGCGTCTCCACACACGAAACCCCCTACACCTCTTCCGAACTCGGCGGCGGAAGCAAGGACACCTGGGTGCAGGTGGGCTTCGAGCCCGAACACCGGGGTATCGAATCAACGAGATCCCCGGAGACCGACCCGCCGTCCCAATATGTCACAAGCCGCGTGGCCGAGGCCTTCTATTGGATCGGACGGTATCTGGAGCGCGCCTACAGTCTCGCCGGAATGGTCGGGGTCATCGAATCTCTCGAACTCGAGGAACTCAACCCCACCGAACGCACCCACTACCGGCCGGTCTGGAACCGGATTCTGCCGATGCTCGAGGGCGGCGGATCGGCCACCCGAAGGACGATCTCGAATGCGCCCGGACGCTACCGCCTCACGCTCGATATCGAGGAACCCGGATCGGTTGTCAGCGCGATCCTGCGCGCCTCGCGGAATGCCGAGGGCGTGCTGGAAACATTGAGCCTGGAAGCGTGGGGTGTGCTGAGCCTGCTGCGGGACCGCTTTCAGAAAACCCGCTTCCGGCCGGATGCGCCGGCCGATGTGCTGACCTCGTCGAGCCGGAAACTGTGTGATTTTGCCCGGGCGTTGATCCCCCAGTTTTTTGGAACCGCAGAGTGCACGATGGTTGCCGATGGCGGTTGGAAATTCTGCGAAATCGGACAGCTGATCGAGCGCGCGGCAATCACGGCGAATGCGATCAACTCGATCTCGGGCACGCTTCTGCAGCCGTCAGATCCTGGGAAAAGCGAGCACGCGATGGAGATCCGCCTCTCCGCGTTCCTCCGCCTCCTGAACAGCCGGGACGTCTATCGGAGGGTCTATCAGATGCGCATCGAGCCCGCGCCGCTGCTCGAACTCCTGTGGAAAAATCCCGTCGCCCCGCGCTCGGTCTCGCGCTGCCTGCGCGGATGCGCAACGCGGCTCGCCGAAAGTGACGATATCTGCTCCCCGTCCACCGGACGCTCGGTGGCCGCCATCGAATCCCTGGTCGGCACAATCCAGGGAACCGATTGGGACCACCTCCTGCGGGCTCCGTCCGTGCAACCGGGCAAGCTTCCGCTCCAGGCTCAGAGCGAGGAATTGCTGGCCAGGGTGCGGGGGATACACGATCTAATTTCCGACGGGTTCCTGAACCACCAGGTCCATATGCGGCACGAAACCCAGTCCCTCTTCCCAGGCACCTGACAATGCTCTTCGACGTCACCCATCTCACCGATTACCGCTACAGCGAACCCGTGAGCGAGGCCTATGTCGAAGCCCGCCTCACCCCGCCACACCGGAAGGAACAGGAAATTCTCTCCCACAGAATTGAGTTTTCCCCGGGAGCCGGAACCTCGGACTACGTGGATTATTTCGGCAACACGGCAACTTTCTATTCGATGACCCTCCGCCACGAACGGCTGACAGTGACAAACCGGATGACCGTCCGCACCAGTCCGCACCATCCGCCGGAGGAGGCGCTCGCGCTGCCGGTTGCGGAGGCGAGGCAGATCCTCGCCTCCTCGCTCACGGACATTTTCGATTACCTTCAGCCCACGCAGGCGGTTCCGACCGGCGGAGCTTCGACGGATTGGGCGAAAAAGTTCCTGCGCAGCGGGGTTCCGATGGGTGAAGCGATGTCGGCGCTGAACCGGGCGATCCACGAACGCTTCGAATACAAGCCCGGAGCCACGGAGGTGAATATCCCGCTGGCCACCGTCTGGAAAAAGCGCGAGGGCGTCTGCCAGGACTTCGCGCACATCATGCTCAGCGTTCTGCGGACGGCGGGGCTTCCGGCGCGCTACGTCTGCGGCTACATCGAGACCGACGGCCCGGGGAAGCTGGTGGGTTCGATTGCAACCCACGCGTGGGTGGAGGTCATGCTTCCGGGCTTGCAGTGGGTGGCGATTGACCCCACAAACAACCAGTGGTGCGGCGAGCGCCACATCGCGGTGGCGCTGGGGAGGGATTTTATGGATGCATCCCCGGTGCGGGGAACATTCAAGGGCTCGGGCACGCAGAGCATGAAGGTGCGCGTCACGATGAAACGACTTGCCGAAAACCCATGAGACTCACCATCCGATATGAGGCGGTGTATGCCTACGAAGAAGCGGCGTCGCTGTCCCCGCACCTCGCCAGGATCTTTCCGAGAACCGACCTGTTTGTGCAGGTGGAGAACACAAAGTTTACCACACACGAATCGGCGGACGTGCAATGGCGGAGGGATCTCTTCGACAACCTCATCGCCTATTGTTTTTATCCGGAGCCCGTGAAGGATCTGCCTTTCCGCCTGGAGCTCGATCTCGATGTCCGGGAACGGAATCCCTTCCACTTCCTGCTTGATTCGCGCGGGCTTCAGATTCCGTGTGAATATTCCGCCCACGAGCGGAATCTGCTCGCGGCATTTCTGGTGACTGGACCTTCATTCCCACTCCCCTCACCTCTCGCACCGGAGGCCCCGCGCCCGACGGTGGAGACTCTCGTGAACCTCACGCGCTGGGTCCATGAGAATCTGGAGTATGAGCGGCGGGATGAGGGCGAACCGTTCACTCCGGCGGAAACGCTCCGGCGGGGCAGAGGTTCGTGCCGGGACTTCGGGCCCCTCTTTGCGGATATCCTACGCCGGAATGGAGTTGCGGCCCGGCTTGCGAGCGGCTTTGTTTGGGAGGGAGACAAAGCTCCCGGCGACCGCCGCGCGGAGAGCGCGCTGCATGCCTGGGTCGAAGCGTTTCTCCCCGGGGCCGGCTGGATCGGGCTCGACCCGACCAACGGCGTGTTCTGCGATCACCATTTTGTGACCACAGCCGTCGGGCTCAACCACGCGGATATTTCGCCGGTTGCCGGGACTTACTACGGAAAAAAGCCAATCGCGAGCATGCTGGCTGCCAAACTTGAGGTCCAAAAAGCATGAGCCCCTGGATGCTCCAAGTCTCGCGGGATTCCGCCGGCATTTTCGTGAAGCACGGCGTCGAGATGACGCTCGGCGGCGAGCCGACATTCCTCCCCGTCAAACCGG
>CAZSDC010000264.1:0-4156 GCA_964605515.1 uncultured Chthoniobacter sp. | reverse complement strand
GATCCGGTGAAGCAGGAGCCGAGCGCGGACTGCTCGCACAACACCAGCTATCTGGATCGCGTGATGAAGGAATTCGACCTGGGCGACCGGTGGATCTATCGCAATGGGGCGACCGGAAAATATCACGGTGTGGAGGATGATAGCGAAGCGGAAGGCATCCTGAAGTCGGCGGACGTGCTGGCGAATGTCTCCGGGGCCTGCTGGCTGCGCGAACCGACGGCAGCGATCCCGATGAAACTGTTTTTGGACGGAGACCCGATGTTCACCCAGATCAGTCTTGCGACGGACCCGGGGTCGGAATACGCCGCGCGCGTTGCCTCGCACGAGCGGCACTTTTCGTTCGGCATGAATGTTGGAAACCCCGCCTGCCATGTGCCGACTGCGGGCCTCAATTGGCGTCCGACGGTCCAGCCGATCTCGCTGGATTGGTGGAGCAAAACCCTGATGCCGCCGGGCGCGGGTCACATCGCCGACGGAGCCTGGACGACGGTCATGAACTGGGCGAGCTATCCGCCGAAGGAATTCGAGGGCAGGATGTATGGGCAGAAAGATATCGAGTTTGAGCGGTTCTTCGATCTTCCCTCGCTGACGAAAGAAAAATTCGTCCTGGCGATGGGCCAGGGGGTCGGACAGAAGCGCCCGACCGCCACGCTCGAGGAAAAAGGCTGGAAGATCATCGAGCCGGATGTCCACATCCCCGACTACGCCAGCTATCACGACTTCCTGACCAACTCGAAAGGCGAGTGGAGCATCGCAAAGAACGGCTACGTCCAGTCGAAGAGCGGATGGTTTAGTTGCCGCAGCGCATGCTATCTGGCGGCCGGAAAACCGGTTGTCGTTCAGGATACCGGATGGACCGATCACCTTCCCTCGGGGGACGGCGTCCTGGCATTCCGCACGCCGGAGGAAGCGGCGGAAGCGCTGGAGACGATCTCGTCAAACTACGAATACCACTGCATCGAGGCCCGTGCGTATGCGGAGAAACATTTCGATGCGGCCAAAGTCTGCGCTGAACTGCTGGAATAAAATCGGGGTGCCAGAAAGATGAGTTGTGCCTCGGATTTATCTCCATCCGCCGATCAATTGCACGTTTCCAGCGAACTTCAAAATACGGCAGAAAATTCCGCCAAATATCTTTGAATATCGCATTCTCATTGCGCCAGGTCAGTTCCTTAGCGCCTTTGCAAAGAAGAAGACCCGTTGTAACAACAATGTTATATTTACTATAGGCAAAAATAGAGTGGCCGAACTCGTCCAGTTAATCGCTGGCCGAGTGGGGAGTTTCGATGAACGCCTATTTGACGTTCCACCGCTCAGGCACAGGGCTTGCTGGCAGAAGAGCAAGCTGCGAGATATTGCGCGACTATGCATCTGGCGACATTTTTGGAAGAGTCGGTTCCGGTTTGAATGCCGTGATCTAAGAATGCCGTTGTTTCGTGCCGGATTTGTGTTCGGGCACTTCCTACAAAAGCTCACCACTTTTCTCGGATCCGGGAAGGTCTAACCAGACGCTCCACGCCAATGGCTCTCCGCTCTAGTTTTCAAAAACAACCCAAGACTAAAACATCCACCAGAAATCTACCGGCGCTCCCAAGAGCCGTGGGTGTGCTTGGCGTTCGCCTAAAAATACTTGCGTGATCGCGAGTGCCACTCTAGTATCACTCTATGCGAACCGAGCTTGTGACAACCCTTAAGCGCAAAGCGACCGACGTCATTTCTCAGCTTGCCAGTGACCAGGAGCCCGTGCTGATCACGCAGCATGGACTCCCTGCTGCATACCTCATTGATGTGCAGATGTATGAGGGTATGCAGAGCAGATTGTCGCTTCTGGAGGGTATCGCGCGCGGCGAGAAAGCCATTCTGGAGAAACGCGTGCTTTCCCACAGGGAGGCAAAGCAGAGGATGGCACGGTGGCTCGCATAATCTGGACTGAACCCGCCCTCCAAGATCTTGATGGGGTCGCGGACTATATTTCTCTCGATAAGCCGACAGCAGCGAGCAGGTTTGTTCAGCGAGTATTTGAGCGAATCGAACAACTTGCGAACCACCCAAAGAGTGGGTCCGTGCCCGCCGAACTCAAGGGCACACAGTATCGCCAGCTTGTCATTCCACAAGTCCGGATTTTCTATCGCGCGCAGAATGAGTTTGTTTACATTGTTTACATCATGCGGGGAGAAAGGCTTTTTCGGAATGACGACTTGCTTGAAAGAGATAGAGGCTAACACTCCATCCACCGAACACCGGACTGCCGTCACGACGAATGCCGGTCGCTTCGCTCCCTGGCATTCGTCGTGCCAGCAGTCCGGCGCCGGTGACGGCTGGCGTTGGGGAAAACCATTTGGACCCCTTCCTTGAAATGCTAAAAAACGCCGCGCTGGTGATTGCCGGGCATGGCTCGACGAAGAATCCGGACTCTTGTTTGCCGACGCTGGCGCATGCGGAGGCGATCCGGCGGCGCGGGATCTTCGCGGAGGTGGCGACGTGTTTTTGGAAGCAGGCACCGTTTTTTCGCGAGGCATTGGGGATGGTGAAGAGTTCGGAAATCTACGTCGTGCCGAATTTTATCAGCGAGGGATATTTTACCCGGACGGTGATTCCTCGGGAGATGGGGCTGACCGGGCCGGTGACTGTCTGCGGTGGCCGGACGATCAAATATTGCGAGCCGGCGGGGAAGCATTCGCGCATGACGGAGTTGCTCCTCAACGAAGCCCGGTCGGTGGCTCCGGACGTGCATCCTTCGGAGACAGGCCTACTGATTGTCGGGCATGGGACCGGATTGGATTCGAACTCGGCTGAAGCGGCAAAATTCCAGGCCGGCGCGATCGCTAAATCGGGAGTTTATGCGGAAGTGTCGGCGGCCTATATGGAGGAACCTCCGTTTATTGCGGAGTGGGACAAACTCACCAAGCAGCCGAACGTCGTGGCCGTGCCTTTTTTTATCGCGGACGGACTGCACAGCTACCAGGACATCCCGGTGCTGCTCGGAATCCGGAACGAGGAAGGAGCGCCGGCCAGCCAGTCCGACATCTTCCGCCACAACCCGCATGATCTGCGGGGCCGGCTGCTCTATTACGGCGCTGCGATCGGGACGGAGCCGGGCTTTGCGGAGATTATTCTCGATCAGGTCCGTGCGTTTCAGGCCTCGCCGATGGCCTCCTGAAGCGCGAGGGCGATTTTGTCCGCATGGGCATCAATGATATCCTGGTCGCGCCCTTCGATGAGCAGGCGGATTTTTGGTTCGGTGCCGCTGTAGCGCAGGAGGACGCGGCCTTTGCCGGCGAGCGAGGATTCGGCCCCGGCGATAAGCTTCTGAACGTCGGGCAGGGAATCCAGCGAAGGTTTTTCGCGCACGCGGAGGTTTCGCTGGGCCTGCGGGAATTTTTTGAGGACCTTTTTGAGTTCGCTGAGAGGTTTTCCGGAATCCGTCATGACGCGCAGGATCTGGAGGGCACTGACGATGCCGTCACCGGTCGTGGCGAAGTCGCGGAAGATCATGTGTCCGCTCTGTTCGCCGCCGACGTTGAATCCCTCGCGCAGCATGGCTTCGATGACATATCGGTCGCCGACCTTCGTGCGCAGGAGGCGTCCGCCGTGGGCGGCAAGGGTTTCATCGAGGCCGAAGTTGCTCATGACCGTGGCGACCAGCGTGTTGCCTGCAAGGCATCCGCGCTTCAGATAATCCACGGCGGCGATCGCTAGGATTTCGTCTCCGTCCACGACTTCGCCATTTTCGTCGCAGAGCAGGACGCGGTCTGCGTCGCCGTCATGGGTGATGCCGATATGCGCTTGGCTTTCTTTGACGAAGCGCTGGATTTGCTCCGGGTGTGTGCTGCCGCAGTTGGCATTGATGTTCGTTCCGTTCGGCTGGTTGTGATAGACGACCACATCAGCCCCGAGCTCGCGGAGGATGCAGGGCGTGGATTTGTAGGCGGCGCCGTTCGCGCAATCCACGGCGATACGCAGCGACTCGAGCGTCCGGCCACGCGGGAAGCTTTGCTTGGCAAATTCAACGTAGCGTCCGAGGGCGTCATCAATGCGGTGGGCCTTGCCGATATTTGTGGCGGTGGGGCGGATGCTTTCGATCTCCCCGCTGAACACCAGCCCCTCGATCCGGGCCTCGATCTCGTCGTCGAGCTTGTAGCCGTCGTGGCGGAAA
>CAZSDC010000263.1:0-4160 GCA_964605515.1 uncultured Chthoniobacter sp. | reverse complement strand
CCCGTCGAGCGACTGGACTTTGAAATGCCCGCGCAGGATTTCCTCCGCGGGCTCCTGTTCGAAGAGATACCCGTCCATCGCCGAAGGTTTCGAGAGCGAGCCGAAGACCGCCGTCTGTTGTTCGGGGACAAGAATCTCGGCCGGGCCGACGCGGGCGAGCTCGTCGAGCAGCGGGGCGAGCGCATCGAGCTCGGTGAGGCGGAACTCTCCGGTGCTGAGGTCCGCGAACGCGAGCCCGAAAGCGCCTTTGCGCTCGCAGACGGCGGCCAGGTAGTTCGGCTTCCGGTCGTCGAGCCCGAAATCATCCAATGTGCCGGGGCTCAGGATCTGCGAGACTTCGCGGCGCACGAGTTTCCCCGCCGTGACCTCGCCGACCTGGTCGCAGATCGCGACCCGCCAGCCCGCCGCGATGAGCTTCTCGATGTATCCGCGTGCCGCGTGAAACGGGACGCCGCACATCGGGGTCGCCCCGCGTTTCGTCAGGGCGACATTCAAAATCGAGGCGGCCGTCCGGGCGTCCTCGCCGAACATCTCGTAAAAATCCCCCAGCCGGAACAGCAGCAGCGTGCCCGGCGGCAGATCGCGCCGCACGGCGTGATACTGGTGCATCATCGGGGTGAGGGTGGACATCGGAAAAATCAGAGAGTTTCGAGAAACGCCGAGAGCGGGCTGGTGGCCGACGCGTGGTTGAGCCGCATCGCGAGCCCGGCCTCGACCGCTTCTCTCGCGGCTTCGACGGTCATCCTGAAAGCGTGCGCCATGCGGACGGGATCCTCCGCGGCCGCGATGGCGGTGTTCACGAGCACGGCATCGGCCCCGAGCTCGATCGCTTCCGCGGCATGGCTGGGCGCGCCGATGCCCGCGTCCACGACAACCGGCACGGTCGCCTGCCTGATGATGATTTCGATCTGCGCGCGGGATTCGATGCCGCGGCCGCTTCCGATCGGCGACCCGAGCGGCATCACGGTCGCGGCGCCCACGTCCTGCAGACGGCGCGCCAGAACCGGATCGGCATTGATATACGGCAGCACCGTGAATCCTTCTTTGACGAGGATCTCCG
Organism: uncultured Chthoniobacter sp.; assembly: GCA_964605515.1. Classification (GTDB taxonomy): domain Bacteria; phylum Verrucomicrobiota; class Verrucomicrobiia; order Chthoniobacterales; family Terrimicrobiaceae; genus QYQL01. The sequence continues at coordinate 3,100 of CAZSDC010000263.1, read as the reverse complement.
CGGCCGCGAGCGTCTCCACCGGATCCGGCAGCAGGTATTGCGGGTCGGGATGGATCTCGAGCTTCACCCACATGGGAAGGCCCGCCGCGGCCGCCAGGCGGGCCAGGCGCACCGCCTCTTCCGCGTTCATGGCCCCGCTCGTGTTCGAAAGCAGCAGGTATTTTTTCGGGTCCACGAAATCCAGGATGTTGGCAAACGGATCGTGCTTTCCGCTCAGGTCGGCGCGGCGGAGCGCGACCGTCACGATCTGCGTGCCGCTCGCCTCCAGCGCGTCGCGCATCGTCTCGTTCGAGGAAAACTTCCCCGTCCCCAAAAGGAGGCGCGAGGAAAATTTGCGGCCGGCAATAATCAATGGTCCGTTCACAGGCCGCCATCATGATCCGCGACCCCGCCGGGGGGCAACAAAGAAGGCGCGCCGATTTTTTCGGGCAGGACACCCGTTTTCCGTTTGATCGGGGCGGCATTCTGGCACACAAATCTTCTGCGGCTGCGGCGGACATGCCGCGCGCCGGGTTCGAGGGTCCTTGGCCCATCGAAAACCGAGCTCCGCTTTGACTTGCGAAGTGGCTGTCCGAATCCTGTTTCGTTTTCGTGGAACGAATCACCGTCGGCGGGAAAGTGACAGATTTCCGGGTGGTCTTATTGGCAGTCATCGGTGACCGCCTGCAATGCGTGACCCGCTACGACACCGCGCACGGATTCGCGCACCGCGACATTCTCCGCTTCGACGGCTCCCTGCTCAGGAAAGAGCCCATGCAGGAAAACGACTTCGACCTTGCTTTTGATGCCGCATACGCCGACATTACTTCCAACCATGAACGCCACCTTGCCGCATTCCTCGCGACCCGCGCGGAATAATTCCGCCCCGGTTAAGCTGGACGCGCACCGCCCGCCCGTTCACGACTTCGACGCCAAGCTGGTCAAACTTGGCTTCCGCCCGGCAACTCCGGAGCAATCCCGCATCGTCCGCGAGGCCATCGCCCGCACCGACGCCAAGATTGCCGTTTGAGAAAACCGGAATAGTCAGGGGGAGGAACCGGTGGACAGTCGGTCAGAGGGAATTCCGTCGGAACCACGAAAAGCACGAAAGGCACGAACATTCGGCGGCCTGTGCCGGGGAACGCTTCATCCTGTCGTCGATTCCCCCCTTCGCGCCTCAGCGCCTTTGCGGGAAATCCCTGAGTTTGAAAAATCCGCGCCCCGGGCGCGCATTGTAGCCGATCGTCCGCAGTCGTTCGGGGGAGCATGCGCGCCCTCGCGTGTGGTTTCCGGCGCCCCCGCCGGAATACTCTGTATCGCTTTTCCCCGCCCACCATGCCCGCCAAGGATCGGACCCTCAAAACTTTCGGACTCAACGTCACCCGCCTCCGCGCCGCCAAGGGGATCTCCCAACAAAAACTCGACAGGGGATTTTTTGCCTTTGATCGCGGCGGTATTCCGGCATACAAGATGACAAACGTATGACGACAGCAACATTATCACCGAAATTTCAAATCGTGATTCCAAAGGGGATTCGGAACCTGCTCCACTTGAAAGCGGGCCAGAAATTGCAGGTCTCGGCAAAAGGAGCCCATATCGAGGTCCGTCCGATCCTCAGCCCGGATGACCTGATCGGGATGCTCAAGAGCGACAAGCCGCTTGAGTTCGAGCGCGATGCGGACCGGGCCCTGTCCCCCGGACAATGAGCGCGCACGTCCTCGACAGCTCGGGCTGGATCGAGTGCCTCGACGGCGGGCCGAACACCCCGCATTTTGCTCCCGTCCTGCGCAGGCTCCCCGACCTCATCATCCCGGCCATCGTCCTCACCGAGGTGCGCAAGGTGGTCCTCAAGCATCGCACGAGGGAGCAGGCGGATGACATCGCACGAACCATGCGGACCGGGGAGATTGTTTCCATCGACGAGGACATCGCCCTCGCGGCCGCCGACTTCTTTATCCAGTTCAAGCTCCCGCTCGCAGACTCCCTCATCTACGCCGTCAGCCGCGCCCGCCATGCCACCCTCTGGACCCAGGACGAACACTTCAAGGATCTCCCCCACGTGAAATTTTTCCCGAAAAGAAAAGCGCCCGGAAAATAACCGTCCCGCAGCAGGAACCCCTGGTTTGTAAATATCCGCGCCCCGGGCGCGCATTGTAGCCGATCGTCCGCAGACGTTCGGGGGAGCATGCGCGCCCTCGCGTGTGGTTTCCGGCGCCCCCGCCGGAAAGAATCGAATACCCGTGTGGAATGGGCATCCTGCCCATGTCTCGCTCGATTTCCGACCCAGGCCGGTGTTACCCTCCTCGTCCAGAAAGTTTTTCCCAGACTTCTGCTTTCCAGGACCGTGTCAAATGGGTATGAGAAAACGAGCCATTCGCTTACGCGAGGCAAGCCATCGAACACGGTTGGTCGCGCAACGTTCTCAACATCCACATCGAAACCCAGCGTCTGGAGCGGGAAGGGCAAGTTGTCACCAACTTCGATCTCCGCCTGCCACAGCCTCAATCCGACCTCGCCCGCGAGTCCCTCAAAGATCCCTGCCGCCTCGATTTTCTCGGACTCGGAAAAGTAACTTTCTTATGACAAAGGCAAACAAAGCGCACGAGCCGGCGCGAAAAATTGGGATGGCTGGCCGCTCGAAGTCCAGAAAGCCCGATATCCTGAGCGTTCGGGCCGAGCGGCGCATCCTCCTTGTGCGTGGGCAGAAAGTTCTGCTCGATTACGATCTGGCGGAGCTTTACGGGGTCGAGACTCGTGCGCTCAAGCAGGCGGTGCGCCGGAACCGCGACCGGTTCCCATGCGATTTCCTGTTCGAGTTGAGCGATGAAGAGATCGGCGACATGGTGTCACAAAATGTGATACCCGGTCGCGGCAAGCTGGGAGGAGCCTCGCCAATGGCATTTACCGAACAGGGAGTCGCCATGCTCTCCAGCGTTTTGCGCAGCCCCCGCGCCCTCCAGGTCAATATCGGCATCATGCGCGCATTCGTCCGCCTGCGCGAGCTCCTGCTCTCAAACGCCGGCCTCGCCGACAAGCTCAACGCCATGGAGAAACAATACGACGCCCAGTTTCGCGTCGTGTTCGACGCCATCCGGATGCTCATGGCCCCGCCTCCACCGCC
>CAZSDC010000262.1:0-4164 GCA_964605515.1 uncultured Chthoniobacter sp. | reverse complement strand
ACCTCGACAACAAAAACAACGACACCGCCCGCAACGAGCAGCTCGAACAGGCGGCAAATGCCAACCCGTTCATGCAGGGCGGAACGAATTTCGACCCGCGCCAGATGGACCAGCTTCTTATGGGAAACACCGCCGAGGAAAATTCTGCGCTCAAGGGCATCGCCGGACGCATCGTCGACCAACAACTCGCCGCCGAACCCGCTCCCGGAGCGATTGACGTTACCATCCCGGAGAGCGGCAAGATCCTCACGTTCACCCGCAGCATCCAGGTGAACGGCGAAGCCCCGCTCAACCTGAAGCTCAGCCTCACGAACACCCGCGGTGCCAACGGATGGTTCGTCACCGCTCTTCTGCTGGTTGCAGCAATCGTAGCCGCCGTGACGTTCCCACGGCGGGCACAGGCCTGAGCCGAGAGACTGGAGGGACCGGCGCTGCCCGGTCCCACTTGAATTTTTGGGATGACACGGCGGTCGTCCCTCTAGCTTGATTTCGTGATATCCCATTGACCCGCTCATTCCGGAAGCAGACGATCCAATCAGCATGAACCCCAGGAATCAGGCTGGTATCACTATGGTCGAGATTCTTGTGATCATCGGGATTATCGTAATTCTGGCCACGGTGCACACGCCTGGGTCTCTCACCCCCATTGGATTCGCTAATGCGCGAATGGCCCAGTCAATGCGCAACATGAAGCAGCTCCATATGGTAGCACAACAAATGGCTTTTGATGGCGAGACGAACGGCAGCACAAACCTTGGCTGGCCGGGCGACAGTGGCGGAAGTTTTGCGAATTGGACGGCACAGATTATCAAAGGCGGTTATCTGACGACCAACGACCTCTGCAAGCTGCTTTCGGCACCGGGACTCATTGTCCCTCCTGGCAAGATTCCGCCGATGAACGAAACCGCCGTGCGCGTTTATGCAGTCACAAAAGATTCTCCGGGCGATGCGGTGTTTCTCACTACTGCAAATTTTACCAATACCCCGATGGGAGGAGAGGCGTTGAACTCCTCTGCAAAGCCGTATGGCAACAAGGGCTTCGCGGTGTTCAGAAAAGGCGGAGATGGTACCATTATGCTCCCGAAGCAGGTCGGCCAAACAAACCTCATCGGTTCCTTCGTCCCCTTGTGCCGGTGAGTCAAGCCCTCGGATGAACTACATCAATATTGATGTTTACTGAATATGGACTTCACGGTAGAGTTTTATGAGACCCAAGACAGAAGGTGCCCTGTGCGTGATTTCCTCGAAACTTTGAAAGCCTCGGATCCCGGTGACTTCGTAGCCGTCGTCGCCGGGATCGCGAAGCTTTGCAACCGTCAGTATCACCGCGAACCATTGTCCAAGGCACTCGGCAACGGGCTTTTCGAACTCCGCCACGTCGGCAAACTCAACACCCGCGTGCTGTGGTTCTTCATGAAAGGTCGCCGCATCGTAGCAGTGCACGGCATCCGCAATAAAGGCCAGGCCATCCCCCCGCGCGACCTCGAAACCGCCGGTGTTCGCATGAAGGACTGGCTTGCCCGGACCCCTGCATGAAAAAGACCAACTTCGACCGCTATCTTGAGGAGCAGCTCCGGACCCCTTCCTTCGCCGCCCGCTTCAAGAAGGCGGGTGATGCCTGGGATGTGGCCCTGCAAGTTGCCGCCCTGCGCGAGCAAGCCGGGCTTTCGCAAGGCCAGCTCGCCCGCAAGCTCAAGACTTCCCAGCAACAGATCAGCCGCCTCGAATCCCCCGCCTATGAAGGTCATTCGCTCACCACACTCCGCCGCGTCGCATCTGCGCTTCATTCCCGTGTGCGTGTGGTTTTCGAACCCCTGCCCGACGCAGAAAAAAGCTCCGTCATCCGCGAAGAGTCGGCCGGCTGCGGCAAGAGAAGAAAGAAGAAGGCGTGAACCATCGGAATCAGGCTGGCATTACTTTGGTCGAGCTTCTTGTGATCATCGGGATTATTTTAATTTTGTTCCTTGTCCATACGCCTGGTCATGGGGGCAGCATTTCCAAAGCTCAAATGATTCAGTCCTTGAGCAACATGAAGCAGATCCACCTGACATGCCAACAGATGGCGCTGGATGGTGAGACGACCGGCGACCCGAGTCTCGGCTGGCCGGGTTCTTACGCCACCTTTGACAAATGGGCCACCAATGTTGTCCCGGGTTACCTTTCCAAAAACGACTTCTGTAAAATTGTCTCTGCCCCCGGATTCATTGTCCCAGCGGGCAAGCTCCCTCGAATGAACGAAACGGCCGTCCGCCTTTATGCCGTCACCAAGGATTCCCCGACCAACGCCGTTTTGCTTACGTCGGCAAATTTCACGAACACCCCGACAGGCGGCGAGCCACTGAGCCCGGCCGCAAAGCCTTTTGGAGACAAGGGCTTCGTGGTTTTAAGGAAAAACGGGGATGGCTCCCTCATGTTCCCCAGGCAAGTCGGCCAAACAAATGTCATCGGCTCCTTCGTTCCGATGTGCCGGTGAGGGGCGATTTCAGCATGGAAAAATCTTTTGAGGAACTCGATTTTGCGGCGACGCAGTTGGGGGAGTTGGTGCTGCGGAGGCGGAAGGTTCCGACGCTCGATGACGAGGTCGTCTACGAGATCATCCTGAACGGCGAGTTTTTGATGAGCAGTCTGTTTCACGCGGTGGAGGATGCGCTGGCGGACCTCGGGCTTGCGGCGGCTGGACCGGGACCGCTCGACGTGGTGGTCGGCGGCCTCGGGCTCGGCTACACGGCGGCCGCCGCACTGCGACATCAAAGCGTGCGGTCTTTGCTGATCGTGGATTTTCTCGCGCCCGTCATCCGATGGCATCAATCCGGGCTGGTTCCGCTCGGGGCCGGGCTCTCATCCGATCCTCGCACGCGGTTCGTGGCCGCCGACTTTTTTGCGATGGCCTCCGATGCCGGGACAGGCTTTGACCGGTCGGATCCCGGACGGAGATTTCACGCGATCCTGCTCGATATTGATCACACCCCACGGCATTGGCTGAACGAGCGGCACGCCGGATTTTATGCGGTGGAGGGACTGCGCAAACTCTCGCGGCATCTGATGCCCGGCGGAGTTTTTGCGATGTGGTCAGATGAGCAGCCGGACAACGAATTCTGCGCGCGGTTGGAGGAAGTGTTTTCCAGAGTGGTGGCCCACACGGTGAGTTTTCCGAATCCGGTCCGTGGTGGCGAATCCTCCGGCACCGTGTATGTGGCCGTTGTGCAGACGGCCTAGAGCGATCCCTGGTTTTGCGGCTGAATACGGAATATGGGACGACACGGCGGTCGTCCCTCCAATTGCAGTTCGAACCTGTTCCGGCTTACTCCGTGATGATGTCCTTGTAGGTCTTGCCCGACGGGATCATCGGGAGCACGTGCTCGGTGTATGGGGTCATCACGTCGAGGACGTAAACTTCCTTGGAAGCGAGCAGGCGCCCGATGGCGGCGCGGAGGTCCTTTTTGTGGAGCACCCGTTCGCAGGTCACGCCGAATCCCTTGCAGATCTGCACGTAGTCGGGGTAGATCCGCTTGAGGTCCTTCGGGTCGCCGAGGAACGTATGGCCGCGGTTTCCGCCGTGGAAGCGGTCTTCCCACTGCACCACCATGCCGAGATGCTGGTTATTGAGGATGATCGCTTTGGCGGCGATGCCCTCGATGTGCGCGGTGGCCAGTTCCTGCACGTTCATGAGGAACGAACCGTCGCCGTCGATGTCGATGACTTCTTTGTCCGGGCGTCCCACCTTGGCTCCCATGGCGGCGGGATATCCGAATCCCATCGAGCCGAGTCCGGCCGAGGTCACGAAAGTCCGCGGTTTGGTGAAATCGTAGAACTGCCCCGCCCACATCTGGTGCTGGCCCACGCCCGTGGTGATGATGGCATCGCCCTTGGTGAGTTCATAGAGTTCCCGGATCACGTGCTGTGGCTGGATGGCATCCGCAGTGTCCTTGAAGCTAAGCGGGTTCGCCGCCTTCCACTTGGCGATTTGGCGATACCAATCGGGGTAGCGTCCGTAGCCCTTGGAAAGGCGCTTGAGACCGGACTTTTCGAGCGACTTGTTCAGGCGGCCGAGCGCATTCTTCAAATCGCTGAGGATCGGCAGGCGCACGAGCTTGTTCTTATTGATCTCGGAGTTGTCGATGTCGATGTGGACGATCGTGCCGTGCTCGCAGAATTTCTCGACCT
>CAZSDC010000261.1:0-4167 GCA_964605515.1 uncultured Chthoniobacter sp. | reverse complement strand
TCAGCGCGCTCTCGACTTCAAAAGGCCCGATCCGGTAGCCGGAACTCTTGATCACATCGTCCTTGCGTCCGATAAACCAAAAATAGCCGTCCGCATCGCGGGTGGCGCGGTCGCCTGTCAGATACCATTCACCGCAAAAATGGGGTGCGTCTTGCTCCCGGCATTTCCAGTATTCCTTGAATATCCCCACCGGTTTTTCGCGCAGGCGGACGGCAATTTCTCCTTCCGTGCCATCGGGGACGGGGTTGAGATGATCATCGAGCAGGCACACGTCGTAACCCGGAGTCGCCCGGCCCATTGAGCCGGGAACCACAGGAAACCCGAGGCTTTTGAAGTTTCCGATGAGGATGACGGTTTCGGACTGCCCGTATCCCTCGTAAACCGACAGGCCTGTAGCGGCCTTCCATGCGTGAAAAACGCTCGGGTTGAGGGGCTCGCCAGCGGTGACGCAATGCCGGAGCCTGGGAAAAGCGCGACGGCCGAGGTCTTCCCTCACCATCATGCGCAAGGCCGTGGGCGGTGCGCATAGGCTGGTGATGGGGTAGGTTTCCAGAATGTCCAGCATGTGGTTTGCGGAAAATTTCCCGCGCGCATCCCAAACGAACAGGCACGCCCCGCAGTGCCAGGGGCCGAAGAAGCTCGACCAGGCGGCCTTTGCCCAGCCAAGGTCAGCGGTATTCCAGTGGACATCTTCGGGTCGAAGGTCGAGCCAGAGCTTCCCAGTGACTTCGTGGCCAAGGCCATAGCTGGCCTGGGTATGAAGCACCATCTTCGGGCTGCCGGTGGTGGCGCTGGTAAAGTAAATAATGCCCGGAGCGGAGGCCTGTGTTGCCGGCGCAGAATACTCCGGCGCCGGCTGTAGCAGGGCGTCGTCAAGATGACGCCAACCGGCCACCGGAGCATCGGTTTGCCACCCGATGCCGGAAAACCCAGGCAGTTTGGAAGCGCCTTCGGAATCCGTGATGACGGCGCGGATGTTTCCTGCCTCCAGCCTATAGTCCAGATCGTGGCTGGTGAGCTGGGGGGTGCAGGGAACAGGCACTGCGCCGAAGCGGGTCAAACCGAGCATGGAGATCCACCATTCGGGGACCCGGGGGAGCATGACCATGACAGGATCTCCGGGGTGGATACCGGATTCTTGAAAAGCGCGGGAGGCACGCCTGCTGAGGTCACTCAACTCGGCGAAGGTGAAGCGGAGTTCCCGGGTCCGATCCCCGCTTACCCACCAGAGGGCGGTTGCCGCCGGCTGCTCTGTGGCCCAACGGTCAAATACATCGGCGGAAAAATTGAAATACCCGGTTTGGTGCGGCATTTGGATGGGTCAGGATTTCTTTTTTCCGAGCATCGAGGGAAGCCATGTCCAGACGATCTGGGTCGAGACCGCATAGTTCCAGACCGCGCCGATCAGAGCTCCGGCGGCCCCGGCAAACCACCACGGGATCGAATGGTCGAAGAGATAGTCGGCTGACAGGACATTCACGATGGCTCCCAAACCACAAATCGCCATGTAAGCCGTAAGCCCCGCCGCGAGGAGGAACCCCTTCAGACGGCGGGTGCGGAACGTTACCGCATTGTTGACGAGAAAGTTGGAAACCATGGCGACGACCGTGGCCGAGATCTGGGCGTCAACAAATGTCGTCCCCTCGCCCCGGTAAAGGATGCCGAGGACCGAAAGATGGAGCAGGAGGCCAGAGAGCCCGGCCAGCACGTAGAGCACGAAGCTCACCGGCACCAGGCGTCCGAGCGTCTTGTCCACCAACAGGTAGAGATACTCAAGGCCGACCACGACATCGAGCTTGCTCTCGCCGTGCTGGCGGGCACGGAATTCATAGGGGAATTCGCGCGTGCGGAGCTCGCGCCCAGCAGAGAGGACGATGTCGAGCAGGATCTTGAATCCCTTGCCGGTCATGTTCCGCACTGTCTCATCGAACAGCCCGCGTCTGATCACAAAGAACCCGCTCATGGGGTCGGACAGCGGCGTATGCAAAACGGATTTTTCGATGAGGGTCGCAAACTTGCTGACAAGCTGCCGGCTCTTCGACCAATTGCTGAACCCTCCCTCGCCGGAATAGCGTGTGCCCACCGTCAGATCGAGCGCGGAGTCCTGCCGGAATGCCGCGATCATCGCCGGCAAGATCGTCTCGTCATGCTGGAGGTCCGCGTCCATCACGGCAAAAAGCTCCGCAGAGCTCGAAGCCATGCCTTCCAGGCATGCTGAGGTGAGCCCCCGCCGTCCGATCCGGCGGATAGCCCGGACGCGGGGATGCCGGCGGCTGAGATCGAGAAGAATCCCGTCGGACCCATCGTCGGAATCGTCATCCACAAAAACAACCTCCCAGTCGAAATCCCCCAGCAGTTCCTCGAGCCTCTCCACCACCAGCGGAATGTTTTCCCGCTCGCGGAACGTAGGGACAACAACGGTGACCCGCAGGCTGGGTGTATGGGAATCGGTTTGGGGCATGAAGTGGTGAAATGGAAAAGTCAGGCACCCGCTTTCCGCGCGGCGAACGGTCCGCCCTCTCCGACCAGCAGCGAGAACAGCAGGAGAACGCCGGCGCAGAAGCTGAAAATCGAGAGGCAGAACTGGGTTTCGGTATATCGCTGGATGCTCATGCTGTGGGCGATCGCCACCGTCAGCGTGATCAGGAAATTGTAGCTGAATGTCCAGATTCCGAGCCACAGGATCGGCAGACCTCCAGAGCCCGGCGTCCCGACACGTCCCCACAGGACTCCGGCAACCAGAAAGAGGCCAAGGACGGCCAAATAAATGGCGCTCACAACACTTAGAAAAATGACCATCAGATCGGTGCTGAACGGCTTTGCGGGGGTTCTGATGCCACGAAGTTCCGCCATATAGGTTTTGTAAATCTCTGAATCGCGAAGTCGGTACATGTGCTTGGGGCTGCCTGTGATTTCGACCGCTTCATCGTATTTTTCTTTCAAGTCGAGAGTGACCGAGGCGCAGGCAAGCCGTCCATCAAACCGATAGAAGACGCCCATTTCGCGAATGATTTTCCAAAGCATCTGGAGCGGCTGTTTGAGCCATGCCTGTGCATAATAGTGTTTGCAGAACTTGTCTGCCATTCCGGGTTGCTTGGAGAAGTAGGCCTCGATCTGATCGGCCGCCAGGCCAGTCATGAAGTCATCTGGATCGAACCCCAGCGTCCGATATGGCTTCGGGGTTTTGCGGTTCAGCACGTCATGAAATTCCTTTTCGGTCGAGAGGATGATCTCCCTCGGGAAATGCGGTTCGCCGGGCGCCGCCAGGTCGCGTTGGAGTTCGCGCTCGATGATATCCGCATGCACGAACATGAGTTGCTTGCTGATCAGTTGGATCTTTGGCGGATGGTGAAATGCAATCATCGACTCCGGCAGCGCAAAAAGGACAAACCCCACCGCCGCTCCCAAAGCGCCGGTCAGCAACGTGACAACCCGCCACCTGCCGCGCGCGAGAACCAATACGATCAACAACGGAATGCCGCCGCTCACCACCGCAAGCCCCCAGATCGGCTTCAGAACGTAAAGGCCGATTGAAATAACGGTCATGAAAATTCCCCACCACACCGAGCCCGGCACCGATTTCCTCACCAGCGAACAGTCCAAAAATCTTACGGCACCAAAGATGTGGAGGCCGATCAGCACGGGGTAAATCGCCTCTGCCCGCATCGAGTGTTCGAAAAAAATGGGAACCTTTGAGTCGAGCAGCCCCCAAACGAGGAGGACTCCGAGGGCCGAATGCACGGCTGTAACCCGCCAGTCACGCGGCAGAAAGACCCGCATCTGCAACCAAGCCAGCCAGAAAAATAGTCCCGCCGCCAGACCGAGGATATGCTGGACGATCGTGATCGAGTTGAATGTCCCCGTCGCCTTCAGAAGGAGCCAAACAAACACGGCATACGGGAAGTTCCGGTGCGTGGGCTCGTAGGAGCCTTCCACGAACATTGCGAGTGCAGGCCTGATGTAACCTCCCGTGTCTTTGTTGGTGAGCGGAACCTGGGGCAGCGAAAAGCGCATCCAGGCGCCTGTCAGAAACAAACCGATCACTATGGCCGCAACCCACGGACGGTAAGCGCCACTCTCAAAAAACGTGCGGACTCGCGCAAGGAGGTTGCCCATGAAAACGCCTGTTTTCATCCGGTCCCTCTGCGTGCGGGCAGGCTGCTGACC
>CAZSDC010000260.1:0-4260 GCA_964605515.1 uncultured Chthoniobacter sp. | reverse complement strand
CCATCAGCATCTACCCTGTTTCCCCTCTGTAAGCACACTTTTTGCGGATGAGCCGAACAGTCACCAACAACGGCGCAGGCACCGGCGCTGTTGCCATCACTACGGTCGGCAGCAATGTCACGGCCATCACGAATGACGCCTCCGCCGCAGCTAGTGGCTTTAATATCGGGACGCTCAATATCAACACCAGCGGCACCACCACGATCACGAACAACAGTAACATTGGTCCAATCGCGATAACTAATGCCGTGCAGGGAACGGGCAACTTGGTGTTGGTGAACAACAACACGGGCGGCCCTACAGTCAACAGGCTTACAATCGGGAACGCCACCAACAGCGGCACGATCACCGTTTTGGGCACTGGCACCAGCAACACGACCCTCACGACCGTAAGCGCCAACGTGACCGCCATCACCCAGAACAGCAATAGCAGCAACCTGACGGTGACAACGCTGAACGTGAACAGCGGCGGGACAACGCTTACCTCGGGCGGCTCCGCTCTCTTCACCGTCAGCACGGCTCAGGGCACCGGCGACCTGATTCTCAGTAATAACAGCACCGTCGCAAACGGCATTACACTCTCGACTGCCAACAATACCGGCAACATCACCGTTCTTGGCAACAACACCGCCGGTTCGGTGCAGATCTCAAATGCAAACAACACGGGCAGCTTGACCGTGAACACGAGCAGCAACCTGACTCTAAGTGGCACCGGCGGCGCCAACGGTTTTTCTGGCGGCTTGTATATCATCAAGGGCTTGGTGACTAGCGGTCAGACTGGTAATGGCACCTCCTCCCCGACCATTTTCGGCAATGGCACCATCTACCTCGGCAACACCGCAGGCGGCAACAGCGACAATGCCACGTTGTATAGTTTTCATACGGTGACCAACGCCCCCAACGCCATTGTCGTCCAAACCGGCTCATCGGGCATCCTCGCCATCCAGGGGAATGGCACTGCTACCAGCCAACTCTTTTCCGGCAATGTCACACTGAACAACAACTTGACCTTGGCTCAATCTATCGCAGGCCAGACGTTGACCTTGAGCGGCAGGATCACCGGCTCTTCCGGCATCATTATCGGCAACACCGGCATCACCAACGCCGGCACCGTGTTTATCACCGGCTCCAGCAACGGCACCTTCACCGGTAACACCACCATCAACGGCGGCACCCTCAATTTCACTGCCGGCGGTCTCGGCAACAGCACCGGCACGATCACCTTCGGCGGCGCCTCCACCCTGCAATGGGGCGCGAACAACACACAGGATATCTCGAACAAGGCGATCTCCTCGACCGGCTTCACCGGCACACTCGATCTGGGTGCCAATAACGTCACCTTCGCCACCGCCAACGGGCTCACCGGTAGCGGCAACTTCACCAAGCTGGCCGCGTCGGCCGGCGTCCTCGCCCTCGCCGCAGCCAACGATTTCAGCGGCACATACACCGCTGCTACCACCGGCGGGGCCACCAAGCTTGCAGACTCCAACGCTTTGCAGAACGCCACTGTCAGCCTGCTGACCGGGATCACCACCGGCGGTATCACGTTCGACTCGGTCGTCAGCTCTCACGCCTTCACCATCGGTGGCCTCACTGGCGCCGGCAACCTTACCCTGACAGATACCGGCTCCAATGCTGTCGCCCTCAATGTCGGCAACAACAACACCAGCCCTGCTGCTTACACCGGCGTCCTTAGCGGCACCGGTTCGCTGGTCAAGATCGGCACCGGTAACCTCATACTCTCCGGCAACAACACCTTCTCGGGCGGCCTGGTTATCAAGCAGGGCACAGTGGTGGCCAATGTCAGCAACAACGGCGCAACAAGCGGCGCGGCCGGACCTTCGGGCAACGCGACCACCTTGGGCAGCGTAACCGGCGGCTCCGCGAGCCTGCTGGCGAACTCGTTCACCGTCTCCAACGCGATCAACCTAGGCGCGAACGCGGTGGGCACGCTCACCATCGGCAACAACGGCTCGGCGACTGCCGCGATCTTCAGCGGGGCCATCGGCCTCAACGGAGACAACCTCACGATCGCCTCGACCGGCACCGGCTCGACGACGGTGAGCGGGGGCATCACGGGAACCGGCAATCTCACGATCGCCAACGGTGGCACCACCGCCGCTACCAATATTTCAAATACAATCAACAACAACGGCACGATTACCAACAGCGGCACCAGTTCCGGCACCACCACGATCAACGCCACCATCGGCAGCCTCGTCACCGGCATTACCCAGAACAGCACCACCTCCGGCCTCACCCTCTCCGGAAACAACACCGGCTACACCGGCATCACGACGATCAAGGCGGGCACGCTCACCCTGACGAACAACTCGTCTGGCGGCACGGGCACCATCACCCTCGGCGATTCGTCCGGCAACAGCAGCGCCACGTTGAAGCTTGCCTCGCTCGGCACATACGCCAATAACATTATTGTAGCCGCCGGATCTTCAGGAATTCTGAGCATCACAAACGTAACGCCGAACGACGTCACCATCAGCGGCACAGTCGCCCTGAACAACAACCTGAGCTGGAATGGGACCACGGGGACGAAGACGCTCACCTTCACCAACCTTGTGACCGGGGATTCCACCGCCCGCACATTCACCCTCGTCGGAGGTTTGGCAACGCTCTCCGGAGGGGTCTCAGTTGGCACCGGCGGCCTGACGTTTGCCAACAACGGCGCGAGCACATTTACCGTCGGCGCGGGCAACATCACCAGCACCACCACGGGCAACCTGACGTTCAATGCCAACGGCACCGGAGCATTCACCGTTTCTGCTGCCAGCATCAACCACAGCGGCAGCATCACCAACAGCGGCGCCGGCAACGGCACCACGACGATCAGCGGAGCCATCGGCGGCAACGTGACTGCCGTCATCCAGAACAGCCCGACATCGAAGCTGAGTCTCTCCAACGCGAACACCTACGCCGGAGCGACGACGATTTCGGCGGGCACGTTGATTCTTGCGTCCGCAGGCACTATTGCCAACAGTTCAGGAGTCAACCTCGGTACCAGCGGCTCGCAGGGCACATTGGACTTGACCGCCAAAGCATCCGGTTTCGCCTTGGGCTCAAACCAGACGCTCTCCGGATACGGCAATGTAACAATGGCCGCAGGGAAGACTCTCACCGTCAATGGCGGCCTGGCTCCCGGCAACAGCGCTGGAGTAATAGGCGTCTCGGGTAATCTCACCCTGGGCAGCACCGCTACGACCACGATGGATCTCATCGATTTTAACCTGGCACCAGGAACCGGGTTTGACCAGATCACGCTCAGCGGCACAACTCCGGTCCTCACCTACAGTGGAACGCTCACGCTGAATTTGACTGGCTCAACCCAGCTGGGAGTTTATCACCTTTTCACCGGGTTCAGTTCGCAAAGTGGAACTTTCACAGGAGGGATCAACTACTCGGGTGGTGCCGGATCATTCAGCTATGCCACGGGCGACCTGACTCTTACCGCCGTTCCCGAGCCCGCCACTTGGATGCTCCTTGCCTTCAGCCTTACGACGGTCATTGTCCTCCGTCGCAGGCGGGCCTGAGCGCCAGAACCTGTAGCCACGGCACTGCGTTGCCTGTTCGTTTTCATTCGCCGTCAGCACGCTGGCTGGTTCTCCTCTCAATTCAGAGATCCGGATGTGCGCCGTTTCATCGTTGACACAACAAAACTGTCGGATCAATATTTTAATGTCGGCACCGGATCTTCCCGTTGCCCATGGCTTCCATGAACTGTTCTCCCTCACATCATGAGCATGTCGCGATGACGCCGGAACGGAATGCCTGTTCCCCCGCGTTGCCGGTTCCCACTCTGGCAAATGTTCCTTATGGCGGGCACGAGCGTCAGGTGCTGGACTTTTGGAAAGCGGATTCACCCGGACCTGCGGCGGTTTTATATTACGTCCATGGCGGTGGCTGGCTGTCGAATGACAAGTCGCTCATCGAGCTGGGAAACGGGATCGATGCGTTTCTGGATGCGGGCATTTCGGTCATCTCGATCAACTACCGGTATATCAAGCAAACCATCCTGACCGAAGGGGCAACGCCGGAAGCTGCGCTCAGTCCGTCAACAGCCGACGAAGATTTTTCTCCCGTGAAAGCCCCGTTGGAGGATGCGGCACGGGCCCTGCAATTCGTCCGCAGCCGTGCCGCAGAGTGGAATCTCGACAAGGAGCGGATCTGCGTTTCGGGCAGTTCTGCCGGGGCCTGTTCGTGCCTCTGGCTTGCTTTTCATCCCGACATGGCCGATCCAACAAGCCC
>CAZSDC010000259.1:0-4261 GCA_964605515.1 uncultured Chthoniobacter sp. | reverse complement strand
GCGGGACGCGTCCCGCTTGTGCGAACAAGTCCCAGTCGGTCTGAAAGTAGTTCGGGGATCCGGGCTTTTCCCCGCGGTCTTCATTTTGGAATGCACTGGATGCCATTCCCCACCAGAAGGGGCCGGTCTTGACTTGGGAGACCGGCTTTGAGCGGTCAACTCTTGGTGCGGGAGGGGGAGTGATGCAGCCGGCCAGCGCCAGACCCGCCGCCAGCATCAGGAGCCATCGTGCGCAATTCAACATTCTCCTTTCCTTGCAGAACGGCCCCCCCGATGCCAGTCAAAACCAGTCCTCCTGCCGGGCATACGAAAACATTGGCGCAAATCCGGAAAAGGGTCTTATTCTTTTAACCGACATGCAACTCGCCGTGTCCAGCCGATCATCGCTGCCGTGTTATCAATCCGGTAACATCAGGTATGTGGTGAGTCTGCCAGATCCCGGCACCGAGGGCGAGCCGTTGCCGCTGCCCCAGAATGCGATCAAAACCCTGCAGCTCTGGTTCCATGATGTGGACGACATCGAGATGCTCGCCCCCGAGTTCCGGAAGTGCCGCGCTCCGCAGAAGGAACACATTGAGGAAATTATCCGGTTTTTCAACGAGATCAACCGGGAGGAATCTGGGGGGGAGGACCAGTTCGCGATCCTCGTGCACTGCGAGTCCGGCCTGAGCCGTTCGGCTGCCTCGGCGATCATCGGGCTGACCTGTTTGGGATATGATGCCCGCACGGCATTCGACATTGTCTGCGAGGCAAATCCCCACAGCCTGCCCAACCGCCGGATGCTCCGGATTGCGGACGCGATCTTCGAGAACACGCATCTATATCAGATCGCCGAGGACCATCGCACGGCGCTCTTCGACTATGCGGGCTACGAGGACCCGGTAAAAAAGATCGAGCGGGATTACCGGTCGAGCTTCCGTTACAAAATCGATCGGGCGCTCAAAAAGGCCGCCAGGATGTTCTCGCACTTCCGCGGATCCCACGGCACGTCCGTTCGCAAGCTGCCCCCGCAGCCCAGCGGAGCGGTTTAGATTCCGCGCTTCTCACGGACCTCAATCTTCGCTCTCTCAAAATTTTCGCGAGCCTCCAACAGGCGATCTGCCGCGCCCTCCAGACTTCCCTTCTGCTTCGCGTGCAGCTCGAGAAGGGACATTGGAGCGCTGACTCCCACGAAGCCGAAATTTGCGGAGCTGCCTTTAATTTTGTGGGCCGCCTCGCTCGACGCGCGCACGTGGCCCTCGAGAAGATGCTTGTCCAAGTCGTCGAGCAGTTCCGGCGTCTGGTCGAGAAACTCCCGGTAGATTTCGACAAATTCCGGCGTGTATCCGTCGGCCATCATGTCCAGTTGCTCCCAGTCAATGCGTTCGATTTCCGTGCCCATCGCTTCGCAAAGTCATAGTCGATTGCCACGCAAGGTCAAAACGAACTTGTTGCCGATTTCGCACCGGAAGATTTGCTGATTTTTCATGACGGACATCAAGGATCGCATGTGCGGCAGCCCGCATGATGCGGTCCGATGTATCCGCTATGATTTACGTCACGAAACTGCTCTGTGGCACCCAGAGTGCTGCCGATGTGGTCCGCACCGAGTGGATGGATCCCGCAGGGAGGTCGTCTGGACGCAAGCCAGTGGTCGTCTGGAACATCACCCGCCGCTGTAATCTCCGGTGCAAGCGTTGTTCCTCGGATTCGGCTCCCAGGCACTATCCGGGCGAACTGACGCTCGAACACATGGTCGATGTTATCGATGATTTGTCCCGGTCGCAGGTGACGGCTGTTATGCTTTCCGGAGGGGATCCGATGATTCACCCCCATTTCTTCGATGTGGCCGGCTACGCGATCGAGCGGGGGTTGCAGGTGAGCGTTTCCACCAACGGCACGCGGATCGACTCCCATGCCGCGGAGCGCTTGAAGGACCTCGGTGTCGCCTACGTGGCAATCTCGCTCGACGGCGTTGGACGGGATCACGATCTTTACCGCGGGCGACCCGGGGCTTTCGCCAAAGCGGTCCAGGCTTTCCGCCACTGCCGCGGTGCGGGCCAGAAAGCCATCCTGCGCCTGAATCTCACGCGGAGGACATCCGGCCAACTGGCTGACATTTTCCGCTTGGTCGAGGAGGAGGAAATTCCGCGAATTTGTATACACCACCTGCCCGGCTGCGGCCGC
The DNA here is from genome assembly GCA_964605515.1 of uncultured Chthoniobacter sp. Lineage (GTDB taxonomy): Bacteria > Verrucomicrobiota > Verrucomicrobiia > Chthoniobacterales > Terrimicrobiaceae > QYQL01. The sequence continues at coordinate 2,095 of CAZSDC010000259.1, read as the reverse complement.
AGGGCGGATGCCGGGTTCGTGCCGGCGACGGAGACGCGCCTGGTCATGCGCATGGTTGCGGATGCGGTCATGCGCTGGAGTCGTGAGGGCAGTCCCCGGCAGACGCTGACTTTCGGGCAACCGGCGGACGGTGTGTTTTTCTGGCTCCTCATGAGGCGCCGGGACCCGAAGCGTGCGGAGGCGATCTGGGATGATCTGAAACGGAACGGTGGGGGCGTGCACGCGCTGTCAAATATCGACAGCCAGGGCGATGTGCGTCCTTGGGAATTCTGGCAGGGCAGCAGCCTCGGGAATGTCAAGGACCGTTCGTTCAGTGCGATCTGGAACAAGAGCCGGAAGGACAAGTTTTTCTGCAGCCCTTCCGACCGGCTGCCGCATTTGAAGGGACGGTGCGCCAGATGCCGGTTTCAGGAAATTTGCGGCGGTGGTTCGCGCGTGAGGGCCTTCCATAAATACGGAGATCCCTGGGCGGAAGATCCGGGATGCTATCTCCGCGACTACGAAATCGCGGATTCCTGACCAAGGAGGGCTATTCGGACTGGAGGTGGCGGATGTCCTCCGCTTCGACGGCGAAGACCGTGTCTTCCGCGATACTTGTCGCCTGGTCTCCGATCTTCTCCAAGAAGCGCGCGATGAAAATCAGCTCGAGATAGACCTGGATATTCTCGGGGCGCTTCGGCATCAACTCGGTGAGTTTGTTTGCATAATCCCGGTTCAAGGCGTCGAGCTCCCGGTCGCGGGGTTTGAGGGTGCGCGCCAGCTCGGTGTTCTGGTCGGCATAAGCCGTGATCGCATCGAGCAGCATGGATTCCGCATGACGGAACAGGGGCTCAATCTGTGCGGTTTCCTGCAGCAGGGCGCTGGCGTTGAGCTTCCGGGACCGGCGGGCGATGCCGACAGTCTGGTCGGCAACGCGCTCCAGGTTGACGCTCATCTTCATTGCTGCGAGCACTTGCCGCAGGTCCGAGGCCACCGGATGAAATCTCAGCATGGTTTCGATGCCGTCCCGGTCCACCTGGATTTCCAAAGCATCGATCTCCTCGTCGTCGGCGATCACCGTGTTGCACCAGTCCTCGTCCCTTTCGAAGAGGCCCTTCCGGGCATTTGCCATGTTCCGGACGGTCAGGCTGGCCATCATCAGCACGTTCCTCCTCAGTTCTTCCAAGGTGGAGTCAAAGTCGGTAAAAATGTGGCGGGAAGGTTCGGGGATCATTTGTTAAGCTCTTTCAGGCAGGCCTTGCACATCGTCCCCTGGGCGGGATGGAGAATGAAGAGCGCTTTGTCATCGTCCTTCCTCTTGTGCTTGCCGCAGAGGGAGACGAGCAGCCCCTCCTTGTTTCGCTCTCCGTAATAATGGGTCTGCGAGGAAGGCGTGTGCTCGAAATCTGTCGCCCATCCCAAGCGTCCCTCGGGAACGTATGTCCGAAAAATAAACTCCTCCTTGGCGCCTAAAAACCCCTGCTGGTAGATCCAGTATTCTTTCTGCCCGCCGGATGTCCGGAACCCATAGCGGGCATCGAGGGTCTCCTTGGGGAGGCCGACAAGGAAGCGGGCGGGGCTCAGATAGTTTCCCTGTGCATCCTGAACATAAAAATACCCCTGCGGATGCCGGCAGAGACCTTCCAGTTCGGTTTTCAAGCTCATAAGGAAGTCTGCATGTGTAAATGGGCCCGGCCCGGCGTCAAGAATTCTGTGCGGCCGGCGCGCGGATTCGGCTCAGGCCTCAATCTCAGCCGGTGCGTCCGGTGGCGGCGAGGAAGGGCCGGATCATTTCCGTAAGCTCCTTGAAGCCGGCGAAATCCACCTGTTGCTGGCCGTCGCTCATGGCTTCTGCGGGGTTCGGGTGAACCTCCACAAGCAGTCCGTCCGCCCGGAGCGCGACCGCCCCGCAGCAGAGCGCAAGGACGAGATCGGCGCGCCCGCAACCCTGGCTTGGGTCCACAATCACGGGAAGGTGGGATTCTTTTTTGGCGACTGCGACTGCGGCGAGGTCCAGAGTGTTGCGCGTGTAGGTTTCGAAGGTGCGGATGCCGCGCTCGCAGAGGAGGACATTCGGGTTGCCATGCGCGAGGATGTATTCGGCGGCCAGGAACCA
>CAZSDC010000258.1:0-4268 GCA_964605515.1 uncultured Chthoniobacter sp. | reverse complement strand
GTGTGGTGGGGCACCTACGCGCTGCTCGTCTTCGCGGCGGCGTTTGTGTATTTCGGCTGGGAGCACGCCTCGCTTCCCGACCAACTCGCCAGGCAGCCGCTGGTCCGGTTGGTCGAGTCGGTGTCCTATCTGGCGATCCCGTTCCTCGTGGGATTTTTCCCGCTCTACGCGGCGCTCTGCCGGGTGAAGGTTTACGAGGAATTTGTCGAAGGTGCGAAGGAAGGGTTTCAGGTGGCCATCAAAATCATTCCCTACCTCGTCGCGATCATCTCGGCGGTGGCGATGTTCCGGGCCGCCGGAGGGATCGACCTCATCACGAAGGCGATCGGCCCCGCGCTGGCTGCGGTTTCGTTTCCCTCCGAGCTGCTGCCGCTGGCGCTCATGCGGCCGTTGAGCGGGAGCGGTGCGACCGGCATTTTTGCGGAGCTGGTGAAAAGCCAGGGGCCAAACAGCCTGATTTCGCAGATGGGGGCGACGATCATGGGCGGAACCGAGACGACGTTCTATGTGCTCGCGGTGTATTTCGGATCTGTCAGCGTCCGGCGCACCCGCCATGCGGTTCCCGCCGGGCTTTGTGCCGATCTGGCTGGCGTCACGGCGGCGGTCGTCATCTGCAACCTGGTTTTTGGACGCTGAATGCACGAGACGCTCCGCCTGCTGCAGATCGTCCTGCCGGTGTTTCTTGTCATCGGTGCGGGCTATGCCATGCGCCGCACCAGAATCCTCACCGAGGAGGCGGACCAATCGCTCCTCGGGGTTCTCATCAAGCTGTTTGTTCCCTGCCTGGCGCTCGACGTGATTATCGGGAACGAAGCGCTGATGCGGCCGGCCAATCTCGTTCTGCCGCCGCTCGCGGGGTTTGCCTCGGTGGCCCTCGGCCTTGGCGTCTCGCTGCTGGCCGCAAGGATTTTTCTCAATGACAAGACAACCCGGAGGACGTTCGCCTGCACGACGGGGCTGCAAAACTACGGATACATCCCGCTGCCGTTGTGCCAGGCGCTTTTCGGCCGCGAGGTGGTCGGCGTGCTCTTTGCCTTCAACCTCGGGGTCGAGGTTGCGATGTGGACGATCGCCGTCGCCACGATCTCCTGCCACCAGGCCGGCAAACGCTGGTGGGCTCCGCTTCTGAACCCTCCGATCGTGGCTGTCGTTGGTGGAATCGCGCTCAACTTCCTGGGAGCCGGCCACTGGATTCCTTCCTCGATCACTACCGCGTGGCACATGCTTGGGCTGTGCGCTGTCCCGCTCGGCCTGCTTCTCAGTGGAGCCCTCCTTGCCGACCACGCGACTCCGCACGTCATGCGCACGGGGTGGTCCGCCATATTCCTCGGCATCGGAATCCGTCTCTGGATCCTGCCGATGCTGATCTTACTGATGGCCATCCCCGCCGATCCGGCGCTGCGTTCTGTGCTTGTCGTCCAGGCCGCGATGCCCAGCGCAGTTTTTCCGATCGTCCTCGCAAAAATCCACGATGGCGACATGCCGACCGCGCTGCGGGTTGTTCTGGGAACTTCCCTCGTCGGGCTGTTGACCATCCCGCTCTGGCTGTCATTCGGGCTGCGGTTTTTTAAGATCGCGGTCTGACCGCTACACCGTCACTCACTGTATCCGGCGGGTGGAGGATGACTTTTTGTCCTGCGGAAAGCCCGTCCATCACTTCCGCTGAGATGCCGTTGCTGTGGCCGATGCCGACCTTCGTGAGCGTTGCCCGGCCACCTGCGACGACAAAGGTCATCCATTCGTTGCCACGGCGGAAAAGCGCCCCGGTCGGGACTTGCAGGACGTTGTCGCTTGTCCATGTGACGATGCGGGCCTCGACACGGAAGCGGTCACCGAGGACGCCCTCGGGGAGATCGACGAAATTCACGCGGACCTTTACGCGTTGCTCCTCGACTCCCAGCGCGGAGACTTTGAGAAACCCGCCCGGCTCGACGAGGGCGACTTTTCCGCGAAGAGGTTGACCGCCGCCCCACTGCTCGATGGAGACATCCGCTCCGGGTCTCACGTTCACCGCGTCGCTGGAAAGCAGTTCGATCTCAGCTTCGAGATTTTTCGGATCCCCGACCTCCATGATCGGGAGTCCGGGTGTCACCGGTTTGGCGCTCTCTTCGAGGACGTTGAGCACGAAGCCCGAAACCGGCGCACGGATCTCGATCGGCTGGCCGCTCCCGGCGGATTCACCCGTGGCCTGAACGAGCGCAGCCTTAGCCTGTTCGAGTTCGAACTCCGCCACCTTCAGCGCGAAGTGCGTCGAGCCGACCTGCTTGCCGAGCATGTCCACATGGTTGGAGGCGGTGTCAAATTCTTGGACGGCGATCGCGCCTTTTTTGCGCAATTGTTCGGCCCGGGCCAATTCCTTGCGCGCGAGATCGAGTTCGGCCGTTGCGCTCTGGGCCTGCTCGTTGCGCTGTTGGAGGGCGGCTTCGGCGGACCGCACCGCCGCCTCGGCCTGTGCCCGGGTGCGCGGGTCGAGAAATCCCGACGGCGATGCCTGGATAACAGCCAGAAGAGTTTCGCCCGCAACAATCGCGTCGCCGGCCCGGACAGCCGGACGCCTCAGATATCCCGCCACCGGCGGCGAAACAACATAGCGGTCGCGGATGCGCGTCTTCCCTTCTTCGAGCACCGAGACCGTGAGCGGCCCGCGGGTGACCGTGCCCATTTCGACCTCCACCGGCTTAGGCATGAGGCCGGTGACGATAAACGCGGCGATCGCTAGGCCGGCGGCGCAGAGGATGGCTCTGCGCAAGAGATATTTTCTGGTCCTGCCGGTTGGCGTGGTGGTTTTCATTATTCGCTGGCCTTGAGAACCCCGAGTAGGTCGAGGTTTCGGATGCGACGGCTTACGATATAAAATGAAACGCCCGCGGAAAGCAGCACAATCAAAATCGCGGTCGCGTAGGTTTGGTGTGTCAGGATGAGCGGCAGGCGGATTGTTTCCGTGCTCGCGGCTTGAACGATCCAGTTCGCGAGCCGCCCGCCGATCCAGAGCCCGACCGGGATCGCCACGGCGGTAAGCATGACGAGTTCGCCGATCAATACGCCTGCGACCTCGCGGTTCGTGAACCCCACCACGCGCAGAGTTGCCAGATCGCGGCTGCGCTCAGAAAGGGCGATGCGCGCGCTATTGTAAACGACGCCGAACGCTACGATCACCGAAAACGTGAAGTAGATGGTTTGGATGAGGGTGATCGACTCAGCGGTCGTCTTGCGGAAACTCTGCTGAAGCGCTGTGGTGATGCCGATGTTCGCGATGCGGGGCACCTCCTTGACTTTGCCGAGAAAGTCCGCCCACCGGCCTGCATCGACCGAAATATGAGCTCCGCTTACCGTCCCCCCTTCCTGCATGAGGCGGCGCAGGGCGTCGATGTCCATGTAGGCCGAGAGCCCCGCGTAGTCGGTGATCAGGCCGTGGACCGTCACCTTCCGGCTGGGCCGTCGGCCTTCCTGCACCTCCATTTCGAGCGTGTCCCCGGGCTTTGCACCCAGCATCTCCGCCAGTTTTTCGGAAACGAGCAAACCGTCAGGCGGCACGGGCAGCGGGTTTCCGTGCTCGTCGAGCGCCCGGTTAAGCAGGGTTCCTGCCGGCACTCCGGTCACCGCGAGGCGATGGCTGCGGTGTCCGAAGCGCAGCCGCGCCGGCACGCTCCGGAACGCCTCCGCGTGGATTACCCCCGGCAGATGGCGGATGTCGTTGAAGGCGCCAGCCGAGCCCGGCTCGATGAGCGTTACCGTCACGTCCTGCCGCTGCGCCAGCGTCCACTGGAAATCGAGGAGGAACGCTATCCCGTCACGCATCGCGCCCGGCACGATCGGGATCCCAACCGCCAGCGCCAGCCCCAGCGCCGTAAATGCCGCCTGCCATGGCCTCCGCTCGATGTTCCTTAGCGCCATGCGCATTGAGGGACCGGCGAGGTTGGTGACGCCCATGCGTTCGAGAACCGAAGGCTTGAAGTCGGCCGGCGGTTCAGGCCGCATCGCCTCCGCAGGAGGGAGGCGCATCGCCTGGCGCACCGCGCCTACGACACCGAGCAGCGACGCGGCGGAACTCACCAGAAATGCCGCTCCGACGGCCGCGAAGTCGGGGTGGAAAGTGAGCGAGGGAAACTGGAAAAATTTGTGGTAGAGCATCACCACATTCGATCCGAGCCACATGCCTGCGACCCCGCCGACCAGCAGGCCGATAGCTACGATGACCAGCGCGAATTTCAAGTAGTGCGCCCCGACCTGGCGCGACGAATACCCGAACGCCTTGAGCTGCGCGATCT
>CAZSDC010000257.1:0-4299 GCA_964605515.1 uncultured Chthoniobacter sp. | reverse complement strand
ACCGCGAACTGATCCGCATGCACCGCGAAGAAGGTCTCGATTTTTCGGGCTGCACGAGCTTCAACCTCGACGAATACGTGGGCCTCAGCGCCGACCATCCCGCGTCTTATCGGCGGTTCATGCAGGAGAACCTGTTCTCCTCGATCAACCTTCCCGCCGACCGGATCCACATTCCAGACGGCCTGACCACGGATATTCCCGCCCATTGCACCGCCTACGAAAAAAGCATCGCTGCCTCCGGCGGCATCGATGCGCAGGTTCTCGGTATCGGTAGCGATGGGCATGTCGGGTTCAACGAGCCGACCTCGTCGCTCGCCTCGCGGACCCGCATCAAGACGCTCACCCAGCGCACCCGGTCCGACAACGCCCACTTCTTCGCATCGGAAAGAGACGTCCCCCACCACGTGATCACGATGGGCATCGGGACGATCATGGAAGCGAGAGCGGTTCTTCTCCTGGCCTTCGGAGAAAATAAAGCCGAAGCAGTGGCGGGTGCCGTGGAAGGCCCGGTCACCGCCAGCAACCCCGCATCGATCCTCCAAATGCACCCGAGGGCAAAAATCTACCTCGACGAAAAATCCGCCTCCAAGCTCGCAAGGCGCGATTACTACCACTGGGTATTCGATAACAAGCCCGACTGGCAAAGGGACTGATAGAGACTTTGGTGCGGTCCCTCGCTTCATGGGGGTGAAGTGATATGCAGACACTTTTCTTTGGGGAGGGGTGTCTGCTGGGACCGCGCCATCATTTCAGACACAGGTCAACCCTTCTGCACGATTCCGAGGTTTTGGAGAGTCGAAAAACCGTTTCTCCGGAACACGAAAATCCCCGGCAGCCCATTACAGAGCCGCCGGGGAGGAGCGACTTTCTATTTGACGTGCTTGGAGACGAGTTTCGTCATCTCGAACATGCTGAGATGCTTTCTGGATTTCTTCTTGGTGACTTTGGCGATGAGGCTCAGTTTCCCCCGAAATAGCTCAAAGGTAGCGGGAACGGGGAAGGGAGGCCTGCACTGAGGCTCCCTCCCCCTGCATTATCGAGTTCGTTCCTTGGTCAGGATGCGGATTGCTTGCAGCTTTATTGCTTGTGCCGCGGAGCTAATCTTCTGCCACAGGGTTCGCTGCTCGACTTTGTCTACTACTCCGTTGGATTAATCCCGATTGAAGGGATCCTCGAGCAATTCTACGCGAGTGATCTTCTCTGGATCGACTATCACTTCCAGATCTGGCGTGATGGCCAGCACTCCAGCCTTCGGCACCTCCGCTTGGATCAGGATGGAGCAAGGCGTGTGCTTATGGGTCCACTCGGCCATGTCTTTTCGAGTCCAGCGTATTCCTTTCGCGACTGACCCCACCGAGCCATTTCCCGTTCGATACACCACCGAGGGGTCCCCCAGTGAATCGAGGAATTCAGTTTCATTGGGTTCACCGAGCAGATTCCAGAGGGGCGCAAGTGCTCGAAAGGTCCTGAGAGTCAGGTCATAGCCGAGGCACTGAACGACGGTCCCAGGACTGACGTAATAGTCCGAATAGAATTCACGGCCAAAGACTGCGACTCGGAAGAGATCATCCCCGTTCAGGCTGTTATCTGCAAGGCCATGCCTGATTTCCTCGATGATGTTGCTTGCGTTCGCACATCTTCTTGGAATCCCCATGACCTGCCGACGGATGCTCTGGTTCATTTGTTCGACATAGGCATCGGTTCCGATAAACTCAATGGTTTGTGTCCCCATTTGCTCCGGACTCTCGGTGATCTTCTTCAAATCTTGGGAATCGAGGAAGGTTTTGCTCATGTTGCGTTTGTTTGTTTTCATGTGTCGTTTTGGTTGTTGTTGTGCATGGACTTCCCTTTCGGAAAGGTTCCCCGCTTCGGGGAGCTTTGGGCGTTGCCACGCGCCTTAGCTGGCGCACCGGTTACCCCGGCTGCGCACGAAACGATTCCCCGGACTAATGTGTCTGGCGGAATCGCCGCGGTGAATGATCCTCGGGATCAGCTTCGAAGGAAGATGGTCTGAGGGTGGGTGTCTCTCTGCATTGGAGGGCTACCGCCGGATGAGAACGACAACGCATCGTTCCTCGGAAATGAGGATCACGGGAATCATTTCCTTTGGGAATGCATCGATCTTCCTTGCATTCGGCCATCCGTGGCCGAGAAGGGCATTGGCGTCTTGGACGGTGAGAGCGAGCGCGAATGCGGGATACGCTCCGCCCGCCTTGATGGCATCCCGCTTCACCTCGCAGTTTTGCTGGTAGTGGGAGGCAATTTCGAACCCGACGGAATCCTCCAGATCGAGGATGGCGAACACAGGCGTCCTGTGGTTTGTTGCGAAAAATGCGATGTCGCGATGGTAAGTAAGTAGGGCAGCTTGGCGCTCGGTCATGGTAAATCGATACTGAAGCCCGCGAAGACAAGTTTGAGATGTTCTCGAGACTTCTTCTCCGTCACATTGCCGATGATGGAGAGTTCGAGGCAGTCATCGAGTTGTCGATCAAGAAATCCCGCCGCTTCATAGGGGGAAAATGCCAGCGTGCGAAATCCTGGGCGGGAACCTGACACATAAGCAGATTTGGATATACAGAACACCACGGTTTGTAGCCAATAGCTCTCAGGTGCGGCGTAATAGATCCAGCAGGGAGTCGCCTCGTTTGCCTTGCGGATGTAAGCGACAAACTCGGGTATATCGTAGAGCTCCCGGGAATCAATGTCGTAGCCGGTCACCATAAAAATAACGCTGCCGATGCCAGCTTGAATGAGCGGATTTTCCGGATCGACGCGCAGGTCGTGCACGAGACGCTCCGTGAGACCGTTTTCAATTTCGTATCGCGAGATTTCATACATCACAACGGAATTCTTCATGTCCGCAGCCGTGATGGTGGGTAAGAGTCCACCGGCCGAATGGTATTTTGTTTTCATAGTTTGTTGTGTGTTTGTTTGTTGTGGTTTTGAGAGTTTTCGCTGTTTGGAAACGCGGTCCACCATAGGATCTCCAGCGCCTGCAGCGGGACCGCGAGGCACAAGAGGAGTGCGCCGCAGAGACCGGCCGCCAGTCCGGCAAGGATTTGAAAACATCCGGCGCAGATTTGGGCGGCACCTTTCGCGAGCCAAACGGCGAGGATGAAGATAAAGAGAAATGTCATAGTGTTTGTTGGTTGGAATATTCAGAAGAAAAGAGTTGTTTCCTCGCACATGCGTAGAGCCGAAAGGCTCTGCGCCGCGATAGGAACCGCATTCATTTGCTGGCGATTCCCAAATGTCTTGCGACGATCTTTAGATATTGCGCCCCGTACTGTTTCGATAGCCCGGCCCTTTGATTTAGCAGCGCAGCAGCCGGGAGTGAGTGCATGAAGAATGAGCAGAGCTCGGCTTCGGGAACAAGGATACAGCATTCGGCTTCCGAGCGAATAACAGTTACGGTGGGGATCACGGAAAGCGCGATCACGTGGAGGCTTGCCGAAGCGAGGCAGGCTGAGAATAGCCAGCACGGCCACCTGGCATGCACCATGGAGTAGTAGGCTCTGACTTCCGGGATCTCAAACACTTCATCGGCGCTTTCATCGAAGCCATCCACGGTAAATATGATTCGGCCACGCAACTGCCGGAGTTTTTGCCTCGATTGCTTGGGCCCAAAGTTCGAGAAAAACCGCGAGATATCCCGGCGTTCGACCTCCTCGCGAGTGGTCACATAAACGATTTCGCCCATTCTTTTTGTTTTCCCGCCAGCGCTTGTGACTACCATCGGGTGCTCGGCGAGGCTGCGCAGGGTCGGGTTGGATTTCCCACTGCCCGCCGCGAGGTAGGAGTTGATTTTCATAGGAGAGGGAACCGCGCTCATCGCATTCGGATTCCAAGATATTTCGCGGCGATTTTTATGTATTCGGCGGCGTATTTTCTTGAAATCCCGGCCCGGTAGAACAGAAGGCGTGCGGCGGGGAGAGACTTGTCAAAGAAAAGTCTAAGATCGTGTTCGGGGATCCAATTCCGGCACTCGTTACCCGAGCGTCTGCTCCACATGTTAGAGACGACTGAAAGCGCGATCACGTGCAGGCTCGCCGATGCGAGGCAGGCTGTATATAGCCAGCACGGCCAAGATTCGTGGGCCATCGAGTAAAACAATCTGACCTCTGGAATAGCGTATATCGCTTCGTCGGTTTCATCATATCCGTGGATCGTGTAAATGATGCGCCCGTGCGCCTGACCGATTTTTCTTTCGGATAGGTGGTGACCGAAGTTGCCCATGAACCTTGACAGGTCCAGGTTCTCCACCTCTTGCCTGGTCGTGACATATACGATCTCGCCCAT
>CAZSDC010000256.1:0-4301 GCA_964605515.1 uncultured Chthoniobacter sp. | reverse complement strand
CTTTTCTCCAAAACTCCTTTTCTGATCAGGGCATCAATTTTCTCATCCATGACGGACTCCAGATCAGGCGGGAGTTCGGACATGCCCAGCTCCAATTGCGGAGGGGGAGCCTGAACGGGGATGAGCACAATTTCAATGTCGCCGACAAACGCTTTTTTCCTTCGGATCGAGCCCGCCACTTCCCATTGGACACACGAGGCGCCGAGGTTCAGCCGTTTGGGCTCCATCAATTCATCGACCAGGGACAGGGCAGCAGCGCGGGGGAATTTTTCTTTTTCTCTTTTCATCCCCCATTGTAGAGGACGGAAAAGTTCGCGTAAGATGAATTTTTTGCTTGAGGGGAACGGGAGGGCAGCCCGTTCGAGGAGGCAGGAAAGCATGGAGGGCAGCAATTTCCGCTTCCCCCTGAGAAAACCGCTGAAAACGGTTAGGGCCAGTTAGGGCCAAAAAAAGGCGTTTAGGGCCAGTTTTTATGGCGTTTTCTGCTTTTGATGGCGTTTCGCTGAAACACCCACACACCCTGTATTTATCAGGCTCCCCAGCGGGGAGAGAGAAAAAATAAGAAGGGTGGCCGACGGGACTCGAACCCGCAACAGCCAGTACCACAAACTGGAGCTCTACCATTGAGCTACGACCACCAGATCGGAAGCCTCTGGGCGAGAGAGCCTCCTGAAGAAACAGGATCTTGTCCGGAGCCCGCTTTGTCAACGCGCTTCTCTCCAGAAAATTTTCCCGAGTTCGCCAGCCCAAAGGTTTCAAAATCTGAAAACAACCATTGGAATGGTTCTCCGGCGAATCGAACCCGGGAGGCTGGTGATTCGAATCGAGAATATCGCAGGAAAAGGGATTGACTGGTTCTCTGGATTGGTTAATTTCACCGGCTCCACTGATCTGATTTTATGAAACGCACCTACCAGCCTTCCAAGCGCACGCGCAAGCAGCAGTTTGGTTTCCGTGCGCGAATGGCGACCAAGGCCGGACGCGCCACCTTGAACCGCCGCCGCCAGCGGGGACGCAAGCGTCTCCTGCCGAAGGGTGTCGAAATTCATTTTGCCCGCCACACCGAAGCCTGAGCGGTTCCGGTTTCCGAAGTCCGCCCACCTGCGGGACGGCCGGGATTTTTCCCGGGTGCGAGAAAGTGGAAAAGCTGTGCAGGGTCGGCTGCTGAGGATGGCATTTTTTTGTCCCTTGGCCGAGGGCATTGCAAGGGTCGGAATCATCACATCGAAGCGCGTGGGAGGAGCGGTGGTGAGGAACAGGGTCCGCCGGAGGTTGCGGGAGTTGGTCCGTCACTCCCTGACGCATTTCCCTCCCGGCAGTCTGATCGTAGTCGTCGCCAAGCCCGCTGCCGCTGTGGCCTCATTTGAAGAATTGCGGGGAGAATGGCGGCTTCTTGCGCACCGTCTTTCCCTTTTGCCGATGGCCTCCTAGGAGGACGCGATGCCTGGTGCCGGGCTGGACTTTTGTGCCTCGAGGATATACGGCTTTTTCGTGAATACCTTGGCCTCTCTCACGGTTTCCGGTCGGGCTGGCGCAGCATGCCCGGGGCATTTTTCTAAATTCTTCACTGCATCCCTCGCCGTTCTACTTTCGACAGTCGGAATGCTTGCGTCCGGCGTCGCCGGGGAGAAAACCGAAACAGAATTTCCTTCGCCTGACGGGAAATTTGCGTTCCGTGAAGCACTCGGTGCGGATCGCGCCACGCTGGATTTGGTGGAGAAATCCTCGGGGAGCCTGGTGTGCCATGTCCTGGATTCCAGCGACAATGGACCCCGCCTCCAAGGTGATGTGCTCTGGGCTCCGGATGCCAAGAGTTTCGCCCTGAGCAGCAGCGAAGCCAGACTTTCCTGGTCGGTCAGCGTTTTCGTGCGGGAGGGTGGGGCGTTTCGTGAAGTGGAGCTTCCGCCTCTCACAGATCCGGAAATCCCGGCGAGATACGAGAACGACGGCCGCCTCCACCACTGGAGCGCGATTGGCGTTTGGAAGCCGGTCCGATGGCAAAAGGACGGTTCTCTGGAGATTCGCGGGGAGACGACCCGCGATGGCAACGATAACTGGGTGACCTCGGAACGCACGATCGTTTTTGCGCCGGACAAGGCGGGAAAATGGCGGGTTGTCCGCTCGAAGAACAAGGTCGCCAGCCACTTCGAGTGAGTCCCGAAAATCCTGATATGAGCCCGTTCGTCGCCACCACATTCATCTGCAAAAGGCCGTCGCTGGCATTTTTCTCTCTGCTGATCCTTTCCGTTTCCGCATATTGCGGCGGTGAGGGATGGCCGGAGGGCTACTCGGTTGCTGAGGATTCCATCTCACCCGACGGCCGCTTCGGCGTGCTCCTGCCATCGCGTGAAGCGGTCGGTGATGCGGAGGAGGATACAATCAAGAACTTCCTTGTGGATCTGCCATCCTACCGGAAGATTGCTGCCATCCGGGGCGCGCACTATTTTCCCGGAGAAAACCACCGCGACCTCCATGTCACCTGGGCGAAGGATTCGGATTGGGTCGTTGTTACTTACGAGGAGCGGTATGGGTTCGAGAACATCACCCTCGTGAGCACGCGCGGGCGCGACTTTTCGCAAACCGATCTCGGCCGGCATATCCAGAAAGCGCTCAACGCTGCGATCTCCCGCCAGACCGGAAGCCCCGAGAGCTCGGGATACGGCAGCGCATATTTCCGGGCGGGAAGCGGACGCGAGATCTTGGTCCGGGCGACTGCGCTCACCGACCCGAAGGGCCTGTCCGAGGAGGGCCAGCTCTACGCGATGTTCCTCGGGACCTTTAACCCAGCGACCGGAAAGTGGATCCGCTCAGAGGCCGGGAAAATCGATTCGCTGGACGACATGACGACAGCCTTCTCTGGCGGCTTCAACGAGGGGATGGTCTTCGCCAACGAGGAGAATCGCCTGAGCTGGCATGATGACCGGCTCAACGAAGTCTATCGCGCCCTGCGGGTCCTCCTGCCGCCGGACCGCTTCGCCCGGGTGAAAAAGGACCAGATCGCCTGGCTGAAACGGCTTGAAGCGACAGGCTCCGACAAACAAAAAGCCGACCTCATCGCGGCGCGCATCCGCGAACTCCGCGAGCTGGCCTGGTAGCCGCGAGATTATCACTGGAGCAGAAAGGTTCCCCCACGGGGACCGCCCCGCACAAAGAATTGCGACGGGAATGGTTGCTTCTTGCCCGCCAACTTTCTATTTTGCCGCCTCCTGCATGACTTCGCTGCTTGTCTTCATTATCCGGATTTACCAAATGGTGCTCTCGCCCGCCTTGCGCGCGTTGTGTGGGCCGGGGTGTGGGTGTCGCTACGAGCCGAGCTGCTCGGAATTTCTTGTCCAGGCCCTGCGCGGGCATGGATTTTTCAAAGGGCTCTGGCTGGGAATCGGCCGGATCGCCCGCTGTCACCCGTGGGGCGGATGCGGGTATGACCCCGTGCCCTCCGCCTTCAAATCTCTGAACTGATGGACCGTAAAGCCTGGATCGCAATCACACTCTCCGTTGTCGGGCTTGTCGCCTGGCAGTGGTATGTCGGAAAATACATCACCCCTGCCCAGCAGGCGGCAGCAGCGGCTGCTGCCGCACCTCCGGCAGGCAGTGCGCCGGGTCCAACCGCTTCGCCTTCGGGCAATGCTCCGGCCCCCGCAGCAACCGCGACTCCGGGAGCTGCCATCCAGCCCTCCACACCGCCCCGACAGGTAATGACCGCGCGGGCAGAAAGCCTCTCCGCGCCGGGAGCCGAGTTTGTTTTCAATAACGATTCCGGAGGCATTGAGCAGGTGATCCTGTTGATGCATCAGGGGGAAAACCAGCAGAGCGTCTCGCTGAACCGCGACCGCGGAATGCCGATCGGGGCATTAGGATTCACTCCCGGCGAGGTCTTTGGAGGGTTTGAAATGAATGCTGACCGCGCAAAAGGCGAGGTTACATTTTCGAAAACGGCTGCCGATGGATTGGAGATCACGAAGCGCTTCGTCCTGCCTCCGGCCTCGGAAAAAAACCTCCTCTACATCGTGAACCTCGAGGTCAGCTTCCGGAACCCGGGAAAATCCGAGCTTCAGGTTCCGGCGTTTTTCGTCGGCACCGGTGGCGCTGCCCCGATCCACCAAAGCGATCTTCCTATGTATACCCGGTTCGACTGGTCCTCCGCCGGAAAAATGACGACGATCGACGTGAACTGGTTCTCTGCCAGCACGATCCCGCTCATCGGCATTCAGACTCGCGGCGAGCGCCCGCTTTATCAGGAGAGCAAGCCTGATGTCCAATGGGCGGCCGTGGCCAGCCAGTATTTCTGCACGATCGTGACA
>CAZSDC010000255.1:0-4309 GCA_964605515.1 uncultured Chthoniobacter sp. | reverse complement strand
CTCCGAAAGCACGAAGGACGGGACCATGACGATCACGCTCACGTTCCGTCAGGGCACGAACCCGGACGTGGCGCAGGTCCAGGTGCAAAACAAGCTCTCGCTGGCAATTCCCCTCCTGCCCCAAGAGGTCCAGCAGCGGGGGATCCGCGTCGCCAAATCGACGAGAAACTTTCTCCTCATCGTGGCGTTCGTTTCCACTGACGGCAGCATGAATGCGGCCGACTTGCAGGATTTCGTGGTGTCTAGCATCCAAGACCCGATCAGCCGCACGCCGGGGGTCGGGGACTTTCAGGTTTTTGGAGCCCAGTATGCCATGCGTATCTGGCTCGATCCCACGAAACTCACCAACTACAGCCTCACCCCGGCGGACGTGCGCAACGCGATCGCGGCTCAAAACGTGCAGGTTGCTTCGGGCGAAATCGGCGGTCTGCCCGCCGTGGCCGGACAGCAGATCAATGCCACGGTCATCGGGCCGTCACGCCTCTCGACTCCGGAAGAGTTTGGGAAAATCCTTCTGCGCGTGGATGCGGGCGGGGGACAGATCCGGCTCAGGGATGTCGCCGAGATCAAGCTCGACGGCGAGAATTTTTCGATCGCTGCGAAATTCAACGGCCAGCCGACTTCCGGCATGGCGATCCGGCTGGCGACCGGGGCCAACGCGCTCACGACGGTGCAGGCGGTGCGGGCCACGATGGAACGGCTGCAGCCGACATTTCCCCATGGTGTGAAAGTTGTCTATCCGCTCGACACCGCGCCTTTTGTTGAGATCTCCATCCATGAGGTGGTCGTGACGCTCTTCGAGGCCGTCCTGTTGGTCTTTTGCGTGATGTATCTGTTCCTGCAAAATTTCCGCGCGACGCTTATCCCGACGATTGCTGTGCCGGTGGTTTTACTGGGAGCGTTCGCGATGTTGTCCGCCTGCGGGTTTTCGATCAACACGCTCACGATGTTCGCGATGGTATTGGCGATCGGGCTCCTGGTGGACGATGCCATCGTGGTGGTCGAAAATGTCGAGCGAGTGATGTCGGAGGAGGGGCTTTCGCCGCGTGAGGCCACACGCAAATCCATGTCTCAGATAACAGGCGCGCTGATCGGCATCGGTCTCGTGCTCTCGGCCGTGTTTGTGCCTATGGCATTTTTCGGCGGATCCACCGGGGTCATTTACCGGCAGTTTTCGATCACGATCGTGTCCGCCATGGCCCTCTCCGTGCTGGTCGCCTTGATTTTTACGCCTGCGCTCTGCGCGACGATGCTCCGCCCGATCCCCAAGGGCCACCACGAGTCCACGCGCGGATTTTTCGGATGGTTCAACAGGACGTTCCGTTGGGGCACGAATCAATATGTGGGCACAGTGGATCACATCCTTCGTCGAGGCGGGCGCTTCATCGTCCTGTATCTGGCGATTGTCGCGGTGATGGTCTTTGTGTTCAAAAAGCTTCCCACCTCCTTCTTGCCGGACGAGGACCAGGGGATCATGTTCGCGCAGGTCACGACCCCGCCGGGGTCCCCGCTCAGCAGCACGGAAAAGGTCCTCGACAAGGTCCGGGAATACCTTCTCAACGAGGAGAAAGCGAACGTCGAGTCTGTGCTCACCGTGGCCGGATTCAGCTTCGGCGGCCGGGGCCAGAATGCCGGTCTCGTTTTCATCCGGCTCAAGGACTGGGACAGCCGCCCCGGAATACAGAACCGAGTGCAGGCCATCGCCAAGCGTGCGATGATGCGGTTCATGAGCTACCGCGAGGCGCTGGCCTTCGCGTTTCCGCCGCCTGCCGTATTTGAACTCGGTAACGCCACGGGGTTTGACTTCCAGCTTGTTGATCAGGCGGGCGTCGGGCACGAAAAGCTCATGGAAGCCCGCAACCAGCTCCTCGGGATGGCTGCAAAAAATCCGAACCTGGTGGCGGTGCGTCCGAATGGACTCAATGACGAGCCGCAATACCGGATCAAAATCGACCACGAGAAGGCCGGGGCGCTTGGACTGACGATTGCCGACATCAACAACACGCTCTCGACCGCATGGGGATCCGCCTACGTCAACGACTTCGTGGACCGCGGGAGGATCAAGCGGGTTTTCCTTCAGGGAAATTCTTCGTCCCGCATGCAGCCCGAGGATTTCGGAAAGTGGTATGTCCGCAATGCATCGGGCAAAATGGTGCCGTTCTCCGCGTTCGCCACCGGGGAATGGACGTATGGTTCTCCGCGCCTCGAGCGCTTCAACGGGCGACCCTCCATGCAGATCCTCGGTCAGCCCGCACCCGGCGAGAGCAGCGGCACCGCCATGCAGGCAATGGAAGAAATCGCCCGCAAGCTGCCGCCGGGGATCGGGTTCGAATGGAGCGGGCTTTCCTATGAGGAACGCGCAGCCGGCGCCCAGTCCGGCCCACTTTACGCGATCTCGCTGCTGGTGGTCTTTCTCTGCCTGGCGGCCCTCTACGAAAGCTGGTCAATCCCGACAGCGGTGATGATGTCCGTGCCGCTCGGCATTCTTGGCGCTGTCACGGCCACATGGGGCCGGGGGTTGTCGAACGACGTGTTCCTCCAGGTCGGACTGCTCACGATCGTCGGGCTCTCCGCGAAAAATGCGATTCTCATCGTCGAATTCGCCAAGACGAATTACGACAGCGGCATGGGGCTCATGGAATCCGCCTTGGCGGCTTCCCGCCAGCGCCTGCGGCCGATTCTCATGACCTCCTGCGCCTTCATGCTCGGCGTCCTGCCGCTCGCGATCTCGACCGGGGCCGGCTCCGGCGGACAGAACGCGATCGGCACCGGAGTCATCGGCGGCACGTTCTCGGCGACGTTTTTCGGCATTCTTTTCATTCCGCTGTTTTTCGTGGCCGTTCTCCGGCTGTTCCGCGTGAAACCGCGCCGGGGCAGGGTGATTTCTGAAGAACAGCTGCCGTCTTCATGAGGCGGCATTTCCTGCCTTGCAAAAGAGCGAATCCCAATGCACTCATCACCAGATAAACCAATGCATCCGAAGCCGTCGGAATCTATAGCTCCCGCGACCTCAGGTTCCGCGGCCAGGAAATGGATCATCGCCATCGCATGCGTCGTGGCCGTCATCGCCGGGCTCGGGGCATTCAAATACTTTCAAATCCGCGCGGCGATCGCCGGGCACATGTCGTTTTCCATGCCGCCGGAGGCGATCACTTCGGTGGTCGTGCAGGAGCAGCAGTGGCCGGGAACCCTCACCGCCGTGGGCACGATCAAGCCTGTCAACGGGCTGACCATCCGGGCCGATCTTGCGGGAAATGTCGAGGCGATCGGGTTCGAGTCCGGGGCAAAAATGCGCAAGGGCGAACTGCTGGTCCAGCAGGACATCACCGAGGAGCAGGCCCAACTCCGAGCGGCCCAGGCCCGCCAGCAGCTCGCGGAGGCGAACCTCCGCAGGTTCAAAGGCCTTCTCGACAAGCGGGTCTCCTCGCAATCGGACTACGACGCGACGGCGGCGGAATACCTGCAGGCGCAGGCGAAGTGCCAGGAGATCAGCGCCGTCATCGAAAAGAAAACCATCCGAGCCCCGTTCGACGGGATGGCGGGAATCCGGATGGTCAACGACGGCGAATACCTCCAGCCCGCGCAGCAGATTGTGCCATTCCAATCCATGAGCCCGATCTATGCGAATTTCAGCCTGCCGCAACAGAACCTCGCCGACGTGCGCATCGGGAGCGTGGTGAAGGTCGCGCCATCGGGCACCGGAGGGAAAGCGTTCGAGGGAAAAGTCACCGCGGTGAACGCGGTCGTCGATGAGGCGACGAGAAATTTCCTCGTGCAGGCGACGCTGGAAAATCCGGAGGGCCTGCTGCGTCCGGGGATGTATGTCGGCGTCGAGGTTGTCCTGCCCGGGACGAAGCCGGTGCTCGCCGTTCCTTCGACATCGATCAGCTACGCGCCTTACGGGGACTCGGTTTTTGTCGTGAAGGAAATGGCCGACGAAAAATCGGGGAAAAAATTCGCCGGGGTTGACCAGCGTTTCATCAAGCTGGGCGAGGCCCGCGGGGACCAGGTCGAGATCGTGTCCGGCATCCAGGCCGGTGACGAGATCGCCTCGTCCGGCATCTTCAAGCTCCGCCCGAAAGCACCCGTCCAGGTGAACAATCAGATCCAGCCGCCGACCGATCTTGCGCCGCAGACCGAGGATCGCTGACATGGCGTTCACCGATATTTTCATCCGGCGCCCGGTGCTGGCGCTCGTCATCAACCTCCTGATTCTGCTGGGCGGGCTGGTGGCGATCAGAGTGCTGACCGTGCGCCAATACCCCCGCAGCGACGTGGCCGTGATCACTGTGACCACCGCGTATATCGG
>CAZSDC010000254.1:0-4327 GCA_964605515.1 uncultured Chthoniobacter sp. | reverse complement strand
CTTCCGGCAGGTTGTCGGTGACCAGCACCGTGTGCTCGAAATGGGCGGAGGGGAGACCGTCTGCGGTGACGGCGGTCCACTTGTCGGCGAGGACGCGGACTTTCGCCTTGCCCATGTTGATCATGGGCTCGATGGCGAGAGTCATTCCGGCCTTCATCCTGGGTCCGGAGTTGCGTTTTCCGAAGTTGGGAACCTGGGGGTCCTCGTGCAGGTTGCGTCCGACGCCGTGCCCGACAAATTCGCGCACAACACTGAAACCGTTTTTGTGGGCTTCAGATTCGACATAATTGGAGATGTCGCCGATCTTGTTGTTCGGGCGGGCGAGATCGACCGCGCCTTGCAGGATTTCCTCAGTGACTGTGAGAAGCCGCTCGACCTCGGGATCAATGATCCCGACCGGAACCGACGTCGCGGTGTCTCCGATCCATCCGTCGCGGATAATGCCCACATCCATTTTCACGACATCCCCATAGGCGATTTTCCGGGGGCCTCCGATCCCATGGACGACCTCCTCGTTGATACTGATGCAGATGTGGCCGGGAAATTGCCGGTAGCCGAGAAATGCGCTGCGAACGCCGGCTTCGGACATGAGTTGGGCAGCAACGTGGTCAATCTCGGCCGTTGTCACGCCAGGCGCGACCTGGGCGGACAGCTCATTGAGAATATTCGCGGCGGCCTCGCCGGCCAGACGCATTTTCTCGATCTCATGCGGGCGTTTGATCGGGATCATGAGTCCGCCCTCAAATCGTTGTAGAGGTCGTTGTAGAGAAGCTGGAAAACGGCATCGCGGCCGAACCGGACGTCCACTTTTTTCAAAAGCCCCGCTGACTCGTAGTAATCGGTGATCGGCTTCGTGAACTCGTGGTATTGGGCAAGGCGCTGGTCGAGAGCCTCGATGGTGTCGTCCTGCCTGCGTGCGAGAACGCCGTCGCATTTCGGGCACGGATCCTCGACGGAAAGCCTGTGAAATTTCTCGCTGAAAACCGACCCGCAGTTTCTGCAAGTGAGGCGGCCAAGCATGCGGATGCGGACCACATCGTCGGGGAGTTCGAGGAGATAGACGGTCTGGAGTTCGGTGGATTTCGATTTCAGAAGCGAATCCAGCGCGACGGCCTGCCCGATGGTGCGGGGAAATCCGTCGAAGATAAACCGGGAGTGGGTCCCGAGCCATTGGCCGACGAAGCGGAGAGCCAGTTCATCGGGAAAAAGAAGCCCGCGGCTCACATAAGAATCCGCCTCGATGCCGATAGGGGTCCCTTTCGCGCGCTCGTCTCGCACGATCGCTCCGGTGGAGACGTGCGGGATGCCGAAGATCGCTCCGAGCAGGGAGGCTTGAGTGCCCTTGCCGGAGGCCGGCGGACCAAGCAGAACAATGCGGTTCTTCAATGGTTCGGTGCGCGCACTACTGGTGCGACGCGAGATAGATGGTCACCCCGGCTATGATGAGGAGGCCTAGAGCGGCATACATCCAGACGAGCGTCTGATCGTTGAGCAGGTTGCCCGAACCCATGCGGGGACGCTGGTCACGGGCACCGCGGATCCGCCCTTTGCGAAGGAATCCGTCGTAATGGCGCTGGAGGAGATGGGTCTCCACCTGGCGCATGGTATCGAGCACGACACCGACGATGATCAGGAGGCCGGTGCCGCCAAAAAACTGCGCGGTCATGTAAGGCACTTTGAGCCCCTGGATCAGCATCTGCGGGAGGACCGCGATGATGGTGAGGAAGGCCGCGCCCGCGAATGTCAGGCGCGTCATCGTGTAGTCGAGAAAATCCGCCGTCGGCTTGCCGGGACGGACGCCGGGAATAAAACCTCCGTATTTTTTCAGATCGTCTGCGATCTGGACCGGCTGGAACTGCGTGGCAACCCAGAAATAGCTGAAGAAGAAAATCATCACGGCATAAAGGGCATAATGAAGCCAGCCGGACGTCAGCTCATTGGAAAGGGCCTGGGCCCAGCGCTGGCCGGGGAAAGCCATGTTGAAAATCGTCGATGGGAAAAGGAGGATCGCCTGGGCGAAGATGATCGGCATGACGCCCGCGTAGTTGATTTTGAGCGGCATGTATTGGGTCTGCCCGCCATAGACCTTGCGGCCGACGACCCGCTTCGCATATTGGATGCTGATTTTTCGCTGGGCCTGAGTGACCGCGATGACAGCGGCAACGACAAACACAAGGAATGCGACCATGAGGACGAGCACGACCGGGCTGACTGCGGCCTGGGCATCTGCGCCCGAGGGAACGAACGTCCTCCAGGCCTGAATGAGACCGGCGGGGAGCTGGGCCAGGATGCCGATGGTGATGATCAGGGAGACGCCGTTTCCGATTCCCCGCTCGGTGATCTGGTCACCAATCCACATGAGGAACATGGTTCCCGCGGTCATCGTCAGGATAATCGTCATCTGGAATCCAAACCCCGGAGAAGGCACGAGACTGACGCCCATCCGGTTGATCGTATCCATGATCTGCGGCAAGAAGGGGTTGTGCTGCGGGTTCTCGAAGGATTTTGCCAGAAGGTAGCCTTGAAAGACGCACAGCGCGATCGTGGCATACCGGGTGTATTGCATGATCTTCTGGCGGCCGCCATCCTCGCGCGACAGCTTCCCGAGCTGCGGGATGACCGCCGTGAGAAGCTGGAGCATGATCGAGGCGCTGATGAACGGCATGACACCGAGCGAGAAAATCGCGCAGTTCTGGAGCGCACCGCCGCTGAACAGGTTGAAGAGGTCGGCCACCCCGCCCGCAGCGGCCGCGTTGGCGCGGTCGAAAAACCAGTGGCGGAGCACATCGGCATTGACGCCGGGAGCCGTGATCGCCGAGCCCGCTCGCACGACAACAATCATCGCCATGGTGAACAGCACACGGGTGCGCAGTTCCGGGATCTTGAAGATGTTGGCGAAGGCGGCGATCATGCGGCCTTATTTGGAGGCTTCCGACTTCGGGATTTCAACCGTCCCACCGGCTTTTTCAATTTTTTCGCGGGCAGTGGCGCTGACTTCGTCCACAAGGACATTGAGCGCCTTGGTGATTTCCCCGCGGCCAAGGATCTTGACCCCGTCGAAGCGGCCGTTGACAAGGCCCGCCTTGCGGAGCGAATCCTCGGTCACCGAATCTCCGGCGGAAAATGTCTTCTCGAGGGAATCGAGGTTGACGACGCCGTAAACGGTTTTGAAAGCGGCGTTGTTGAACCCGCGCTTCGGCAGGCGGCGGTAAATGGGCATCTGGCCGCCTTCAAACCCGGGACGAATCGAACCGCCCGAGCGGGCCTTCTGACCTTTGTGGCCTTTTCCGGAGGTCTTTCCCTTGCCGGAGCTTTCGCCGATGCCGAGGCGTTTGCGGCGGTGCTTGGCACCGGGATTGGGTTTGAGGTCGTGGAGTCTCATGGGATCAGGCTGCTGCTGGCTCCGCGACGACGGACTTGGCCCGGATGGCCTTGCCGCGCAGGCGGAAAATTTCTTCTTTTTGGCGGAGTTGGGTCAAGGCCGCGATCGTGGCGTGGACCACATTCGCGTGGTTGCTGGACCCCAGCGATTTGGCGAGCACATCGCGGATACCGACCGCTTCGATGACGGCACGGACGCCGCCACCGGCGATCACGCCGGTACCCGGCGAGGCAGGGCGCAGGAGCACGCGTCCCCCGCCGAATTCTCCGAGAACCTCGTGCGGGATCGTGTTTTCGTGGACCGCAATTTTGACCATGTGCTTCCTGGAGGCGTCAGTCGCCTTGCGGATCGCTTCACTGACTTCATTCGCCTTGCCGAACCCGACGCCGACTTTTCCTTTGTGGTCGCCGCAAACGATCAGGGCGCTAAAGCTGAAGCGGCGTCCGCCCTTCACGACTTTGGCGCACCGGTTGATGAACACGACCTTCTCCGTCGTCTCCTTGGGCTCGCTGGGAGTGTCCGAGCGTGAATTCCTTCTATCTCTGGGTTTCGGAGGCATGATGTATATTGATTAAAATTCGAATCCGCCTTCACGGGCGGCATCGGCCAAGGCTTTGACTTTGCCATGGTATTTGAAACCGCCGCGATCAAAGACGACCTTGGTGATTTTCTTGGAGCCGGCGCGTTCGGCGACGAGTTTGCCGACTTTCTGTGCCCCTTCCACATTTGCGCGTGTCTTCGCGCCGGAGCGGAGATCCGCCTCGGTGGTGTTGACCGAGACAAGGGTCTTCCCCGCCTCGTCGTCGATAACCTGGGCAGTGATGTGGCGCCCTGAGAAATGGACGGCCAAGCGAGGGCGCTCGGCGGTTCCGGTAACTTTCTTGCGCAGTCGGACGTGGCGGTGTTGGCGTTTGTCGGTGGCGGACATGATTTATTGGACGGTTT
>CAZSDC010000253.1:0-4327 GCA_964605515.1 uncultured Chthoniobacter sp. | reverse complement strand
GACGCCCCGCTCAGGATCGATCAAATCGACAGCCCTTACGCCTACGACGAGGAACTGAAAGCGGGCATCCTGCAGCGCGGAATCTGAATTTGCCATGCTCCTCAGCGTCATCTCCGGAACATTCAACGAAGCGGGCAACGTCCCGGAGTTCGTCGCGCGCGTGGTGGCTGCGGTGGAGGCGATCCAGGATTGCGACTACGAGTTGCTCATCATCGACAACGCCTCGGCCGATGGGACGCCGGAGATCCTGCGTTCGCTGGCCGCGAAAAATCCGCGCCTGAAGGTGATTTTGAACGCGAGGAATTTCGGGCACGTCCGCTCTCCCTACCACGCGCTGCTTCAGGCCCGCGGGGATTGCGCGGTCTGCCTCGCCTCCGATTTGCAGGATCCCCCGGAGATGATTCCCCGGCTTGTGGAGAAATGGAAAGCCGGCTTCAAGGCGGTGGTTTGCGTGAAGGAGGGCGGCCGGGACGCGACCGGATTTTCGGTGGTCAGGAAATTTTATTACCGGCTGGTTCACCGGCTCTCGGACACCGAGATGATCGACGACTTCACCGGGTTCGGGCTGTATGACAAAGCGGTGGTGGACTACTGCCGCCAGGCGCAGGATCCGTATCCCTATTTCCGGGGAATGATCTCGGAGATCGGGTTTCCCGTGGAGCGCGTGCCTTTCAAAAAGGCCGCCCGCCAGCGCGGGATCACGACCAACAACTTCTACACCCTCTACGACCTGGCGATGCTCGGGATCACCAGCCATTCCAAAGTTCCGCTCCGGCTGGCCACGATGCTGGGATTTGCCATGTCATTTCTGAGCCTGCTCGTGGCGGCGGGCTACTTCGTTTACAAGCTGATGTTCTGGAACGATTTTTCCGCGGGCATCGCGCCGGTCGTCATCGGGCTGTTCCTGTTTTCCTCGGTGCAGCTGTTTTTCATCGGGATTCTCGGCGAATACATTGGAGCCATCCACACGCAGGTGCTCCATCGGCCGCTGGTGGTGGAAAAGGAACGGATCAACTTTTAATCCCGGGCGATCTTGACCTCCGAACCCTCTTTACCCGACCAAGAAATGCAGAACGAACTGGTATCTCCCCCCGTGGAACGATTGAGCCAGCCGGTTTCCGCGGGCGACTGGCGATATTTTTTCGCCCTTCTGGCATGCGTGTTTCTGTCGTGGTGCGCCGCCAACGCGCGGTGGGACGCCGCATCGTGGAACCTGCCCTCCGGTTATTCTACTTCTCCCACCGAGGATGTGCTTTCCATTCTAAGCGGAATGAAAGCGGTCTCGGATGGCCACATCCGGCCGATGCTTTGGAAAAATATTCCCGAGTTGGGAGCGCCGAACGGGGCGAACTGGAATGATTATCCGACAACGGAAGAGTTTCCGCTCTATTTTCAGGGACTGCTCGGAAAAGCTTTCGGGATGTTCGTCGGGTTGAACCTGAGCCTGCTGTTCAGCCATCTCCTGGCGGCGGGGGTGTTCTACGGTGTCGCGAGGTTCTCCGACTGCGACAGGAAATGGAGCTTTGTTGGAGCCCTCGCGTATGGGCTGGCCCCGTTTATGTTCGCCCAGTCTCCGCACCACTTCACGGTGGCCTCGGTCTGGCATGTTCCGCTGTTCATTCCTGTCTGGCGGTGGGTTTCGACGGGAGCCGGCGTTGAGCTCTGGTCCAAGCGGTTCTGGATTTCGGCGGCCATCGCCTTCCTCGCGGGCACACAGAATGTCTATTACACGAACATTTTCTGCCAGCTCACCCTTCTCGGCGGGTTGGCGGTTTTTTTCCGGACGCGTTCCCCGGCCCCTCTGCTGGCATGTTTGGGGATTATCGCGGCCGCAGCGCTGGCATTCGGCCTCATGAATCTCGACACCTGGACCTATCGGATCATCCATGGGCCGAACACCGGGATCGTCGTCCGGGAATACAAATGGCTTGAGATCTACGGGCTGAAGATCGTGGATCTGATCGTTCCTCCAATCACGCACCGCTCCGACCTGTTCGCCGGATTTGCTTTCCGGCACAGGGTTGACGCCCCGCTTCAGGACGAGGGATCCTATCTCGGAATTCTCGGCATCCTCTCGCTGGGCATGCTGGTTTTCACCACCGCCGCGGCCTTCCTCCGGAAATGTTATTCGCAGATCCCGATCGAGGCCTGGCAGGTTGGCTGGATCGTGGCCGTCTTTACGACGGGTGGATTGAACGCCATCGCGGGAACTCTCGGGTTCACGATGTTCCGGACCGGATGCCGCTATAGCGTCGTGATTCTGGCGATCGTTCTGCTGTTCGCGGTGCGCCGGATGGCGTCGCTTCCGCTTCGAAGCGGGCTGGCATCTCTGCTGGCGATCCTTGCAACTGCTGTGGTGTTCTGGGATCAGGTCCCGCGGTCTCCGGACCGGAAGGAAACGGAGGCGATCGCTTTCCAGATCGAGTCAGACCGGGACATTGTCGAGAAGATGGAGGCTGCGCTGCCGCCCGGCGCGATGGTTTTTCAAATTCCGATTATGGAGTTTCCCGAGGCCCCGGCACCGGGGCTCTCTCCCTATGACCATCTGAGGCCGTATCTTTTCAGCAACCATCTCCGGTTTTCCTTCGGGTCAATGAAGGGCCGCGAAGACACCCAATGGCAGAAGGATCTCGCCAAACTCTCTCTCGCGGATGCCGTGACCAAATTGCGCGGACTGGGATTCCGGGCGATCCTGATCAACCGGAACGGTTTTCCTGACAAGGCGAAGGGGTTCTTGCAATCTCTCTCAACCTTGGGACATTCTGAGTTGATCGAGAGTCCTGCGGGCGATCTGGTCTGTGTGGTTCTGCCTCCGGTCTGATGGCTCTTCACGATTGCAGTGCCGCTATTTCATGACATCTCCCGTATCATCCCGGTCCCCCGGCAATTCCTCTGAGCCTTCCGGAAAGCGTTCCGGCCGTGCGCTGTGGCTGTTTCTATTCATCGTGACCGTTCTTCTTGGTGTTGTAGCCGCGGGCTGGCTGCGGCAGCCGGTTTCCGATCACGAGTTGCTGGCGGGTTTCGCCAAAACGCAGGATTTTCTGGCTGCGGCCAAGAGTGTTCGCGGCCTGCCGTGGTGGTCTCCGATGTTTATGCAGGGCACGAGTTTGGCCGTGTCCTGGTCATCCATGGTCACGAATGTCGTCATGTGGGCATTCAGCGTCCCGCTGGGATTTCTCGCGGGACCGAAAGTGGCAGTACTTGCGGCAGTCGCTTTCGGGGCTCTGGGCGTCTTCCTGTTTCTCCGGAAGTTTACTGACGACGATTTGTGCGCAGGGATCGGGGGCATCCTCTTTATACTATGTCCGTCGCTGCTGACACGCGCAGCGGGATACGAGCATTTTTCCGTGGTCTGTTCCATGGCGCTGCTGCCATGGACATTCCTCGCCCTGCTGGTGTTCTTTCGCAGGCCGTGTGCCCGGACCTCTCTCCTGGCGGCGCTCGCCTTTTCCGCCCTCACTCTGACCGGCGGGAAGAACGGCGCTCTCGCGCTGCCGGTCCTGCTCGTCTTTTCGGCTGCGGAATATTTCTCATGCCGGCGCGAATCCAGGCCCCGGCCCAACCTGCTTCTATGGGCCGCCTCGGTATTTGTGCTTCTCGCCGTGATCCCGAAGCTTCCGGTGCTGCGAGAGTCCGGATTTGCGGCCATGTTTGAATTCAGCCCGTTCCAAGGCTGGCAGAATGCCTTTTCGACCAAGTCCGCTCTTGGGTGGGTCGATCGCGGCGGCTGGCTCACGAAGGGGATCGATGGGGCCTACGCTCCCACGACTGGAAACGGGGGCACCTATCTCGGGTTGGGGGTCTTTGCGGTTTTTGTGGCCGCTCTTTTTCTCGGGATTTTCCATGACTCGCCCGAGGGCCGGAAAGCCCGACGGTTTTTTGTGCTGGCCCTCTTCACATTCTGGCTTTCGTTTGGCCCCAAAAGCGTGCTCGGCGGGCACCTTGGATTTCTTTCCCTGGCGTTGAATGCCCCGGATTATTCGCCCGCGCTGGGATGGTTCCTTCTCGCAGCACAAGTCTGGATGATATTCCGGATTGTGCCGCCGGAATGGCCGGCCCGGCTGGTCCTGGCATCGGGGCTGTCTTTGATCTACCTGGCTATACCCGGATTTCGAATTTTAGAATGGCTGCCCATCTACCGGAATATCCCGACCCCGTTCGATTTTTTCCAGGCCACGGGTGCGATCTGTGTCGTGCTGTCGGCTTCGATCGTCGTCCGGATCCTGTTTTCCAGATTCCGTGCCGGTGTCCTTCGTTCGGCGGTCGTCGCGGCCGCTTGTTGTCTGGTGCTCCTGGATGTTTCCCCCTATGCGAAGCCGTTTTTCCA
>CAZSDC010000252.1:3669-4349 GCA_964605515.1 uncultured Chthoniobacter sp. | reverse complement strand
CCTGCGGGACGTTGAAATCGACGCGCATGAGGACGCGCTTGCCGGCGAGCGAGATATCTTTGATGGACTTTTTCATGATGAAATTCGAAATGCGAAATGGGGAATGCGAAATGCCCCGGGGTTACTTTTTGTGGATTTGGTGACGGCCGCTAGGATGTGTTTGAGTTCTTGTGCAGATTCGAGGAGGGCGGAAGCATTGGCAGAGACTTCGATGTAGGAATCCCGGATCAGGCGGAGCCAGTAATGGGATTCTCGCGCTTCTTTTTCGGCGCGGCTCATGAGCGTATGAAATTCGGGTTTTGTCTGAGCGGCCTGAGCTTCCTCGACATTGGCCCCGACGCTCGTCGCTGCTCGCGCGAACTGGCGCGAGAGCACAAATTCGTGGAGCGACTGGAGTTTCCAGGAGAGCGAAATGGCCGCCAAGGCAAACGTGTAGCTTTTATCAAGCACCGCGTTCGCCGGGCGATCATTTCGCATTTCACATTCCCGAATTTCGAATTGGCCTTTGGCTATTTCGAGATGACGCGAGCCATTTCGAGCACTTTGTTGGAATAGCCCCATTCGTTGTCATACCAGGAGACCAGTTTGACGAATGTGGAGTCCAGCGCGATGCCGGCTTCAGCGTCAAACACCGAGGTGGTGGTTTCGCCGCGGAAGTCCGTGCTCACGACCTTCTGGTC
>CAZSDC010000252.1:0-3659 GCA_964605515.1 uncultured Chthoniobacter sp. | reverse complement strand
TTTCTGGTCGGTGTAGCCGAGGACGCCCTTCATCGGGCCTTCTGCGGCGGCTTTGATGGCGGCGCAGATTTCCTCGTAGCTGGCGGGCGTATTGAGCTCGACCGTGAGGTCGACAACCGAAACGTCTGAAGTCGGCACGCGGAACGCCATGCCGGTGAGCTTCTTGTTCAGCTCGGGAATCACCTTGCCAACAGCCTTCGCTGCTCCGGTCGAGGAGGGGATGATGTTTTCGAGGATACCGCGTCCGCCGCGCCAGTCCTTATTGCTCGGGCCGTCCACGGTCTTCTGGGTGGCGGTGGCGGCATGCACGGTCGTCATGAGGCCGCGCTTGATGCCGAACTTGTCGTTGATGACCTTGGCGAGCGGGGCGAGACAGTTGGTTGTGCAGCTCGCGTTCGAGATGATCGCTTCGCCTGCGTAGCTTTTGTCGTTCACGCCATAAACGAACATCGGGGTTTCATCTTTCGAAGGAGCGGAGAGAATGACCTTCTTTGCGCCGGCCTTGAGGTGTGCCTCGGCGGTCGCCTTGTCGAGGAAGAGCCCGGTGGATTCGACCACGACATCCGCGCCGACTTCGTCCCACTTGAGCGTCGAGGGATCCTTGACTGCGGTGAGGCGGATTTTGTTGCCGTTCACGATCAGGCTTCCGTCCTTGACCGAGACTTCCCCGTCGAAGCGCCCGTGGACGGAATCGTATTTGAGCATGTAGGCGAGATACTCGGGTTCGAGCAGGTCGTTGATGCCGACCACCTGGATGTCTTTGCTGAAGTTTTTGACCGCCGCGCGGAAGACCATGCGTCCGATGCGTCCGAAGCCGTTGATACCGATTTTGATCATGATATGTGTGTAGTATTGGTTTCTGTCCGAAGGGGCCGGTATTAAAGAATTCCGCGATGGAGGCGTCAATGCACAATCACACGGATTCTTGAGCTAGAGCAAACAAGCGGCGTCAATGGCCGCGAGTTCGTCCGGAGAAAATTCGATGTTTGTCAGCGCGGCGACATTTTCCTCGATCTGCGCGGCCTTGCTGGCGCCGATCAGGACCGTGGTTACGGCCGGGCGCGAAAGGACCCATGCGAGGGAGAGCTGCGCGAGCGACTGTCCGCGGGCTTCGGCGATGGCGGCTAGCGCGCGGACGCGGCGGAGTTTTTCTTCGGAAATATGATCCGCCTTCAAGAACCCGTGCGGTTTGCTTGCCCGTGACCCCGGCTCGATGCCGTGAAGGTAGCGGTTTGTCAAAAGCCCCTGGGCGAGAGGACAGAAGGCGATGCAGCCGACCCCCTCCTCCAACAGCACATCCGAAAGCCCGTTTTCCACGGTCCGGTTGAAGAGGCTGTAGGAAGGCTGGTGGATCAACAGGGGAACCCCGGCGGATGCGAGTAGTTCCGCCGCGCGCTTCGTCCGATCTGGCGGATAACTTGAAATCCCGGCATAGAGGGCCTTGCCTGATCGCACAGCCTGAACCAGGGCACCGACTGTTTCTTCGAGAGGGGTCTCCGGGTCCGGGCGGTGGCTGTAAAAAATGTCGACGTAGTCGAGCCCCATCCGCTTGAGGCTCTGGTCGAGGCTGGAAAGCAGATATTTGCGGGAGCCGAGATCGCCATACGGGCCGGGCCACATGCGGTAGCCGGCTTTTGTGGAAATGATCAACTCGTCACGGTAGGTGGACAGGTCGGATTCCAGAATGCGCCCGAACGTTTCCTCCGCGCTTCCCGGCGGCGGGCCGTAGTTGTTCGCGAGGTCAAAGTGAGTGATCCCGAGATCGAACGCCCGGAGCACCATCGCCCGCGCGGTCTCCTGGATATCCACCCCGCCGAAATTGTGCCAGAGCCCGAGCGATACCGCCGGCAGCATTACCCCGCTCCGCCCGCAGCGACGGTAGGACATTTGATCGTAACGAGTGGATGAAGCAGTGTGGCTCATGCGCAAAAAAGTTCTCAAATCCGCCCGAAAGAGCAAGACATGTTGAAGCGGCTTCATTAATTCCTCCTTACTATGCCGAGCCTTCAAGGGGAGAAATCTGCCATGGCGAAAAATCGGGAGCTTCCGCTGGCGCAGGTTTATGGGTTGCTGGAGCCTGGGCCAGTCGTGCTCGTGACAACGGCCCGCAAGGTCATCGTTCCGGCCCGCGGAATTTTCCAGCAGCGGAATTTCAAATCGTGAACCTCCTCGACACATGAGCGTGCGGGCGCTTAGTTTTTCCCGATGACCAGCATGACCGGACACGGGCGCGGCGAGGCGCGGACCAAGACGTGGACCGCCGTGGTCGAGTGCTTTTCGGTGAACCGCAAGACCGCCGAGATCGTGTTTCATACGGATCGCGGAGCCGCTTGGCTCGAGCCGGTGGTGCGGGAGCGGGCGCTGGGCCGGGTCGCCCGCGGCCGCGTGCAGGTGAACCTCACTCTTACACATGCGGAGGGTGCGTCCGGCGGAATCCTCGACAGTGCTCGCGCGGCCGTCTTTTTGCGCGAGGCGAGGGTTCTCCAGAAAAAACTCCGGCTCGCCGGGGAGATCACGATCACCGATGTTCTCCGTGCGCCGGGGGTTGTGCAGTCGGCGGAGCCGTCCGGCGAAGGCGTGAAGGAAACCGTTGTGGCCGCGCTCGACCGCGCGCTCGACGGGCTCGTCGCCACGCGCGGTCGCGAGGGCAAAACCTTGCAGGCAGTTTTAGAAAAAGCGATCGGGCGGCTCGGAACCATCGCAAAAAAAATCTCGCCCCTTGCGAAGAAAGTGACGCTGCAGCAGCGGGAATCGCTCCTGCGCCGCGTGGCGCGCGCGGGCATCGGGATTGCCGGCGACGACCCGCGCTTGCTCACCGAGGTGGTTCTGCTCGCCGAGCGCGGCGATATCACCGAGGAACTCGACCGCGCGGCGAGCCACATCGGGCAGTTCCGCGAGAAGCTTGCCAGCGACGGGCCGGTCGGGCGCACGCTCGAATTTCTCGCGCAGGAACTCGGCCGCGAGTTCAACACTATCGCCTCGAAATCCTCCGATGCCGGCCTCGCGAGGCTCACCATCGCCGCCAAAGCGGAGCTCGAAAGAATCCGCGAACAACTTGCCAACATTGAATAAAATCCAACGCTCCGGAATCCTCTTCGTCCTCTCCGCGCCGTCCGGCGCAGGCAAGACCACGCTGACCACCGCCCTGCGGCAGAAGCCGGATTTCGTCTATGCGGTCTCGTGTACGACCCGCCCGCCGAGGCCGGGCGAGATCGACGGCGAGGATTATTTTTTTCTTGGGCACGATGATTTTCAGGCCCGCGTCGCGGCCGGGGATTTTCTGGAATTCGCCGAAGTGCACGGGCGGTTTTACGGCACGCTCCGCTCGACGGTCGTTGACAATCTCTCGCAAGGAGTGGACGTGCTGATCGACATCGACACCGCCGGAGCGGCAAGCATCCGCAGATGCGGCGACCCCGTCATCGCCGGCGCTCTCGCCGACGTCTTCATCATGCCGCCAGGCCTCGACGAGCTCGCCCGCCGCCTCCGCCGTCGCGGCACCGAGAGCGAGGAGCAGATAGCCACCCGCATCGACAACGCCGCCGCCGAGATGCGCCACTGGCGCGATTACAAATACACGCTGATCAGCGGATCGATGGAGGAAGATATCGAAAAATTCGGCGCCATCATGCGCGCGGAACGCTACCTCAGCCGCCGGC
>CAZSDC010000251.1:0-4395 GCA_964605515.1 uncultured Chthoniobacter sp. | reverse complement strand
CGCGCCCAGCTGAAGATGAAGTCGGCGGTGGTGGTGATGACGTTGGGCTCGCTGAAGTGCTCGAGCTTGGGGTACCGGAACTCACTCATGCCCACTCCAGGGCTCCCTTGCGCCAGGCGTAGAGCAGCCCGAAGGCGAGCACGGCGATGAAGAGCACCATCTCGATGAACCCGGCGGTGCCGAGCGAGCGGAAGACGAGGGCCCACGGGAAGAGGAACGCCGCCTCCACATCGAACACGAGGAAGAGCAGCCCGAAGACGAAGTAGCGCACGGCGAAGGGCTGCCACGGGTTGCCGACCGGCGGGATGCCGCACTCGTAGGGCTGCAGCTTCTCGGGCGTGAGATGGCTGGGATTGATGAGCTTGGAAAAGAGCAGGATGAGGACGACCAGAGCACCGCCGGCGGCGATGAACAGCCAAACGTAGAGCCAGTTGGTGAGGTATGTGCTCGTCATCCGAAAGGACTGCGGCCCGCACCCCTTCCCCGGGGGGCGGCCGGACAGTGGGCGTACTCTACCAAAGCCGGTTTGCGGGACGCAACTGGCCGACAAACCTGCGGGGGTATCCGGAAATACCGCCGATGTGCAGGGGAATCGGCTTGGCTCGCGCCAAAATGGCCGGCGGGCGGGTGCTGTCTTCTCCCGCCGGCGGGGGCCGCGTTGACCTTCGGCCCCGCTGCTCCTACGATGGACGGGCACGATACCCCTCACCGAGGTGACCCCCCTTGAACGTCGGCCCCATCGAGATCGTCATCGTCCTCGTGCTCGCCCTGCTGGTCTTCGGCCCCAAGAACCTGCCGCAGATGGGCAAGACCCTGGGCAAGGGCGTGCGCGAGTTCAAGCACGCCGCGAGCGCGGCGCGCACCGAGCTCGGCCTCGACGACGTCGCGGCCGAGATCAGCTCGGTCAAGTCGAGCGTGGACGACCTCAAGTCGAGCGTCGACCTCAAGTCCACGATCGAGGCGCCGGTCAAGCCGGCGGCCGCCCCGGCCGAGGCCGCGGGCGCGGCCGTCGTGGCCGGCGCGGCGACGCTCGCGGACGCTCCGCCGGAGGCGATTGCGGGCGCGCCACCGCCGATCCCACCCGACGTCCCTGTGATCCAGCCGCCGGCGCCCGAGTCGCCGGCGTCCCCGGTCGTCGACGCCGGCGCCGGGATCTGAGCGGCGGATGGCGCTCTCGCCCGAGGATCGTCTGACGCTGTTCGAGCACCTCGACGAGCTGCGCAAGCGGCTCTTCTGGTGCCTCGTGGCCGCGACCACCGGCGTGGTCGTCGCGGCCATCTTCAACGGCTTCCTCTTCAAGGCGCTGCTCTGGCCCCTGAACCAGGTCAAGGGGCTGCAGGCCTCGGCCTACCAGATCACGACCTTCAGCCCCGCCGAGCCCTTCATGGTCAGCCTCAAGGTGTGGGTGGTCGGGGGCCTCATCCTCGCCTCGCCGATCCTCATCTGGCAGCTCTGGGCGTTCCTCGCGCCCGCCTTCACCTCCAACGAGAAGCGCTGGTTCTACCCGATCGTCGGCGCCACGACGGGGCTGTTTCTCGGCGGCGTCGCGCTCGCCTACTTCCTGATCCTGCCCAAGGGCCTCGGCTGGCTGCTCAACTTCAGCTCCGGCTACTTCAACGTCCAGAACCGGGCCAGCGACTACTTCACCTTCATGGCCCTGTTCATCCTCGCCTTCGGGGTCTGCTTCGAGCTCCCGGTGGTGCTCGTCCTGCTCGCCAAGATGGGCGTCATCGACGACAAGTTCCTGAGCAAGAACCGTCGCTACGCGATCCTCATCCTCGCGGTGGCCGCGGCGGTCATCACTCCCAGCCAGGACGCCTTCTCGATGCTGGCGATGTTCATCCCGCTCTACATCCTCTACGAGATCTCGATCCTGCTCGCCAAGGTGGTCCAGCCGAAGAGGGAAGTGGCCCCGGCCCGTGAAGACCATCCCGACGGGGGCGGAGACGCCCCCGACGGTGCGCCTGCGTGAACGCGCCGGGGGGCCGCCGCGTCCCTCGTCGAGTACAATGGTGAGCCATGGCTGAATACACGAGATACGGCAAGGAGCCCGAGGATATCCCTCGGCGCAGCCGCGAACGCCGCGTGCGCACGGCGAAGGCCCGCGGCCGCAAGTGGCTCTGGCTGAAGCTCTTCTTCGTCGTCGTCCTGCTGATGATCATCGCCGGGCTGGGCGTCGCCGCCGGCGCGATCTTCGCGCTCTCGCGCGACCTCCCCTCTCTGGACAACCTCGAGCGGCAGCAGAACGCCGTGAACACGGTGATCTACGACCGCAACAACAAGGTCATCGCCGAGCTGCACGGCGCCGAGAACCGCGTGCTCGTCAAGAGCGCCCAGATCCCCGACGTCATGAAGCAGGCGACGGTCGCCGTCGAGGACGCGCGCTTCTACGAGCACCACGGCGTCGACTTCCAGGGCGTCGCCCGCGCCATCCTCGAGAACCTGCGCGCGGGCGGGGTCGTCCAGGGCGGCTCCACCATCACCGAGCAGTACGTCAAGAACGCCTACGTCGGCAACGAACGCAGCTATCAGCGCAAGCTCCGCGAAGCCGTGCTGGCGTGGCAGCTCGAGGACCGCTGGACCAAGGACCACATCCTCACCGCCTACCTCAACACCGTCTACTACGGCGCCGGCGCCTACGGCGTGCAGGCGGCGTCGCTCACCTACTTCCACAAGCCGGTCTCGCAGCTCAACCTCAAGGAGGCGGCGCTGCTGGCGGCGATCCCCAAGTTCCCGAACGAGTACGCGCCGACGACCGACGCCAAGATGGCCCGCGAGCGCCGCAACCTGGTCCTCCAGCTCATGGCCGACCAGGGCTACGTCAGCCAGGAGCGCGCCGCGACGACGATGAAGACGAAGCTGCACGTCTACCAGAACCCGCCGAACCAGGACAATCCGCTGGCGGCGTACTTCGTCGCCTACGTGACCAAGGTGCTCACGAAGCGCTACGGGACGGCCACGGTGTTCGGCGGCGGCCTCAAGGTCTACACGAGCATCGACATGAAGTGGCAGCAGGATGCTATCGACATCATCAAGTCGACCACCGGGCCGTTGGACTTCGGGTTCAAGCCGTCGGCGGCTCTCGTCGCCATCGACCCCGCCAACGGCTACATCCGCACCATGGTCGGCGGTCTCGACTGGAAGAAGCAGAAGTACAACCTCGCCGTGCAGGCGCACCGCCAGCCCGGGTCGTCGATGAAGCCCTTCGTGCTGGCCACCGCCGTCAAGCAGGGCATGAACCCGGACACGACGTACTACTCGTCCAAGAGCCCGTGGATCTACATCGCGGACGCCTACTCGCAGCCATGGATCGTCAACGGCGACGGTCCCGGCGGCCCCGAGAGCGTCGCCGCAGCCACGACCAGGTCGGACAACGTGGTCTTCGCACAGCTCAGCGTCGACGTCGGCCCGAGCAACACCGCGGAAACGGCGCACGACATGGGCATCACCAGCCCGCTGGACGAGGTGCCTTCGATCACCCTCGGCACCTCCGGCGTGACGCCGCTCGAGATGGCCGACGCCTACGCTACCTTGGCGGCCGGCGGCATCCACCACCGGCCGCAGGCGATCGTCAAGGTCGTCATCGGCCACAAGGTCGACTGGAAGCCCGGGATCAAGGGCAGCCGCGCCATCCCGGCCGGGGTCGCCAGCGTCGTGACGACCTGCCTCGAGCGCGTGGCCTCCGCCGGCACCGGCTCCGCGACCGGCTCCTTCTTCCCCTACCCGCGCGCCGGCAAGACCGGGACCACCGAGGACGGCGCCGACCTGTGGTACGTCGGGTACACGCCGCAGCTGGCCGCATCCGTCTGGATGGGCGACATGAACAAGCGCTCGCCGATGCCGGTCTACGGCGGCGACTACCCTGCGCCGATGTGGGGCCAGTTCTTTGCGGCGGCGCTCAAGGACCAGTCGCATCCGAGCTTCAAGACCTACCCGTGGAGCTTCGGCGACTGGCAGGGCCAGCTGCAGGCGATGTCGCCGTCGGCGTCGCCCTCGTCCACCAAGAGCGCGAAGCCGTCGCCGGGCGCGACCAAGACGATCACGCCGACGGTGAGCCCTACGAAGACGAAGCCGCCGACGCCGAAGCCGACGCCGACGAAGACCAAGACGCCGACGCCGACGCCGACCACACCCAAGCCGACGGGCACGCCGACGGCCGTCGGCGGCAAGACCACCATCGGCGTGGCGACCGTGAGCTCCAAGACGGGTAGCGGCGGCTACGGCCTCGCCGGCGGGCTGGGCAGCTGGTTCGCCGGCCTCTTCGGCCTCTGATCCGCCGGGGCCCTGCCGGCCTCCGGCCCGTTCTTCCCCCGGCGGTACTATCATTCGGGTCGCAGCGACGTCGCACGGCCGCTCAGCGGCCGCCCGGCAGCCACGGTACCCGATGACAGGAGC
>CAZSDC010000250.1:0-4395 GCA_964605515.1 uncultured Chthoniobacter sp. | reverse complement strand
CGCCGTTGGAAATGGTGAAGACCCCGCCCTGAAGGTCGTCGAGCGAGACTTTTCCCTCGCGGGCCTTCACCGCGTAGTGGACGAGTTGGTTTTCAATGTCGTCGAACGACAGTTTTTCGCAGTTGCGCAGCACCGGGACAATGAGCCCGCGCTCGGTGCCTACCGCCACCCCGATGTCGAAGGTGTTGTTCAGGATGAGATCGTCGCCATCGATCTTCGAGTTGATCGCGGGAACGGCCTGGAGCGAATCCACCACCGCCTTGATGAAGAAGCTCATGAAACCGAGCTTCACGCCGTATTTTTTTTGGAAGACCTCCTGGAGATCCTTGCGCAGCTGCATCACCGCAGTCATGTCACACTCGTTGAAGGTGGTCAGGATGGCGGCAGTGTGCTGGGCCATGACGAGCTGGGCTGCGATCTTGCGGCGGAGCGGGGACAGCTTTTTCCGGACCGCGCGGGAATTTTCCGCCGACGCCGTCGAGGGAACCATCGACGAAAATGTCGCCGCCGGAACGGCGGGAGCTGACGGCGAAGGTGCCGGGCTTGGTGCAGCCGGTGTCGGCGCGGGTTCGGGCGGAGTCGGTTTTTGTGCGGAGGCTTTCTTTGCGGAGATTTTCGGGGCGGCGTGCGTTTCCGCCGGGGCGATTTCTGCGACGATCTGGCCGATTTTCACCTCGTCTCCCTCGGCAGCTTTCTGGTGTACGACACCCGCCTCGGGAGCGGCAACTTCCTGCGAAACCTTGTCGGTTTCCAACGTGAAAAGGATGTCGTCTTTGCGGACGTGCTCGCCATCTTTTTTGTGCCAGACGGAGAGAATGCCGGAGGAAATCGATTCACCAACGGCGGGGACTTTCACTTCGATATTCATGAGAATGGGATAATTTTTAAACTTCAAACGCCTGTTTGACCAGCGCGGCTTGCTGCGCTTTGTGTGCTCCGAGGGAGCCGGTTGCGGTGCTCGCGCTTTCCGGGCGTCCGGCGTAGCCGATGAGCGAACCGACGAGCCCGGCGATTTTTGGCGCGATAAAATTCCACGCGCCCATGTTTTCCGGTTCTTCCTGGCACCACACGAAACGCGCCACCTTCGGGTAGCGTTTGACAATGCGCTGCAGCTTCTCGCCGTAAAGCGGATAGAGCTGCTCGAGTCTGACGATGGCGGTGGCGCCGTCCTGCCCGGCCGCCTCACGCCCGCGCAGCAGATCGTAATAGACCTTGCCCGAACAGAAGATCAGCCGGGTAATCTTTTTCGGATCCTTGACCCCGGGGTCATCGAGAATCTCGTAAAACCGGGACTTCGTGAAATCCTTACCGCGAGAGGTCGCATCCTCGGAACGGAGGAGGCTCTTCGGGGTCATGATGACCAGCGGTTTCCGGTATCCCCGGTGGATCTGGCGGCGGAGCGCATGAAAATATTGGGCGGGAGTGGTCAGGTTGCAGACCTGCATATTATCCTCCGCACAGAGTTGCAGGAAGCGTTCGAGCCTGGCACTCGAATGCTCGGGGCCCTGGCCTTCGTAGCCGTGCGGCAGAAGCATCACGATCGAGCTTGGCCGACGCCACTTAGACTCGGCGGATGCGATGAATTGGTCCACGATGATCTGCGCGCCGTTCGTGAAGTCGCCGAATTGGGCTTCCCAGATGCAGAGAATGGACGGGAAATCCATCGAGTAGCCGTAGTCAAACCCCAACACTGCGTATTCCGAAAGCGGGCTGTTATAGACGCAGAATGTCTCCTGGCCCGGGGCGATGTGATTCAGCGGGACAAAGTTTCGCTTCGGGTTCGTCGCGTCGAAGAGCACCGAGTTGCGATGGCTGAATGTGCCGCGCCGGCAGTCCTGCCCGGAGAGCCGCACCGGGGTGCCTTCCAGCATCAGGGATCCGAAGGCCAGCTGCTCCGCAAGCCCCCAGTCATACGGCCCGCCGGCCTTCCAGACTTGGAGCCGGCGATCGAGCACGGTGCGACGGATTTTTGGAACGACCTGAAAATCCTCCGGGACGGTTGTCAGGGCTTTAACGAGAGTTTCCAAGGTAGAATCCGAAATGGCGGTGTTGGCGGGCTCGTGCGTGTAAGGAGGCTGGAAAATGGCTGTGGACCCGGCAAACTCATCTTGCTTGGAGTCGAGAGGCTTCTTGGCCTCGGCGAGCGCCGCCTCCAACTCCGCCAGCGATTCGGCTTTGATTTCCTGCGCCTCGTCCGGCCCGACCAAGCCGAGGGCTGCCGCCTCGCCAGCAAACTTTTCGCTCAGGGGCGGATGCTGTTTGATGGCGTTGTAGAGGTTCGGGTGCGTGAACGTCGGCTCGTCGGTCTCGTT
This sequence comes from uncultured Chthoniobacter sp., assembly GCA_964605515.1. Classification (GTDB taxonomy): domain Bacteria; phylum Verrucomicrobiota; class Verrucomicrobiia; order Chthoniobacterales; family Terrimicrobiaceae; genus QYQL01. Next base: position 2,083 of record CAZSDC010000250.1, on the reverse strand, counting down.
GTGGCCATGGCGGCGGTAACAGTAGATATCGATGACCACGTCGCGGCCGAATTCCTGGCGGAACTCGAGCGCCAGCCGCGCCACTTCGATCACCGTGAGCGGGTCCTCGCCGTTCACATGGAAGATCGGGGCCTCGATCATCTTCGCGATGTCGGTGCAATACATGGTCGAACGGCCTTCTTTCGGAGTGGTCGTGAAACCGATCTGGTTGTTAACGACGATGTGAATCGTCCCGCCCGTGGAGTAGCCGGGAAGCTGGGACATGTTGAATACCTCTGCCACGATCCCCTGCCCGATAAATGCCGCGTCCCCGTGAATTAAAAGCGGCACGACTTTTTTACGCTCCGCCGTGTCCCCGAGCACGCGCTGGCGCGCCCTCGCCTTGCCCTGCACGACCGGGTCCACCGCTTCGAGATGGCTGGGGTTCGCGGCAAGGCGGATTTCCACCTTGTGTCCGCCGGGGAGCACACGGGTCGTTTGGTAGCCGAGGTGGTATTTCACGTCGCCGTTCCCGCCCACAAGCTCCGGAATGAAATTGTCCTGAAACTCGTTGAAGATCACCTGGAGGGGCTTGTTGAGGAAATTTGCAAGAACGTTCAACCGCCCGCGATGGGCCATGCCCATGACCAGTTCGTCGACCCCGCGCACGTCGCACGTCTCAAGAATCGCGCCAAGCGCCGGGATCAGCGACTCGCCTCCTTCGAGCGAAAACCGCTTCTGGCCGACATACTTCGTGTGGATGAACGATTCGAATGTCTCCGCCTCGTAGAGCTTGCGCAGGATGTCCCGATGGACGGCAGGGGTGAGAAGTCCGTCGCGCTGGCGGTTCTCGATTCGGTCCCGCACCCAGTTCCGGATCTTGGGATTCTGGATGTGGTTGAACTCCACGCCGACCGTGGCGCAGTAGATCGCCTGGAGGTCGGCGATCATGTCGCGGAGCCGCATTTTCCGGTCCTCGCGGAAAAACCGGGACGACACTTGGAGGTCGAGATCCTTCTCCGAAAAACCCAGCTCGCGCAAGCTGAGCAGAGGGTTTTCTCTCGGAGCCGCCTCAAGCGGGTCCAAGTGCGCCACGGAATGCCCGAGTGTCCGATACGCGTAAACCAGCGCATCCACGCGCGTCTGCAGCGAGGGAGCCACGGCCCCATCTGCAGGCGCATCAGGCAGTGCCTCGCCGGCTTTTTGGCTCCGGGCATACCCGAGCTCAAACCCCTCGAAAAAGGCAGCCCAGTCCGCACCCACCGAGCCCCGGTCCTCCAGCCAACGTTCGTAATTTTGGTCGATCAACGCCTCGTTTGGACGAGCAGCGAATGAAGTATTCATGCAAATAAATCGTGATGAAGCTGCGGCGAATTGCTCTTCCGCAGCAGAAAGCGGGCACAACATGCGGGAACACGCCGGTTTTCGCAAGCAGGCAATCGGGTCCGGTTTCCTGACCATTGCCGACGACGGGAGCTACCCCCTCCCGATCTTGAAATTGTGGAAAAATCCTGTTGTCTGCGACGTGCGTCACAGGTAATTGTCGGGGCTCCCCATATCCCGGAGCTCAGCAAACCCATTCCCATGAGTAACAAAGGCAAAATCGTTCAAGTCATCGGTCCCGTCGTGGACGTTGAGTTCAATCCGTCGGAAGGCTCGCTGCCCAAGATCTACGACGCGCTGGAAATCACCTTTGAGTCCGCAGGCCATTCCAACCGCCTGACACTCGAAGTTCAGCAGCACCTCGGGGAGAACTGGGTGAGGACGATCGCGATGAGTTCGACGGAGGGACTGGCCCGCGGCATGCAGGTTCTCAACACGGGGGCACCGATCTCGGTTCCGGTGGGCGAATGCGTCCTGGGCCGGATTTTCAACGTGACCGGGGATCCCACCGACGAGCGCGGGCCGGTGAAATTCGAGAAGAAATATCCGATCCACCGCAAGGCTCCCCCTCTGATCGAGCAGGACACTAAGGCCAACATTCTTGAGACGGGGATCAAGGTCATCGATCTGATCTGCCCTTTCACCAAGGGCGGCAAAGTTGGCGCCTTCGGCGGCGCGGGCGTCGGCAAGACGGTCGTCATCATGGAGCTCATCAACAATA
>CAZSDC010000249.1:0-4396 GCA_964605515.1 uncultured Chthoniobacter sp. | reverse complement strand
GTGCCTGTCTGGCCCGGCCTCGCGGTAGATCGCCTGACTTCCCACGGATGGCCGGTTTCCGAAATTGCCACCCAGCTCGCCCTGGAAAAAACCATCGGCCCGCGCGGCCGCGGGGGTTTCCTGCTCTGGAATATCGGCCCTGTTGCCAAAAACACAAAGGGCGTCGTCTCCGTGATCCGGGCAAGGTAGCCGGGTGCCGGCGCTCAAATTGACCGCGTTTTCGGTTTCAAGTTGATATCGCGTCCCGCCTGGGGCAAAGTGTTCGGCTCGTTTGTGATGACCACCCTGCGGAAATTTTTCCTTGTGACCTGCGGCTTACTCGCGCTTGCCGGAGCGGCGTGGTCGCAGGAGGCGTCGGATTTGTTTCTTCGGGCGTATCAGGATTTTCAAGCGGGCGAGAAGCTCGAGCGCGACGGAAACCCGCGCGAGGCGTTCGCCCGGTATCGGAGCGCTGCAAAGCTGCTCGATCAGATCGTCAAATCGCAGCCGGATTGGCAGCCATCGGTGATTGAATACCGGCTCAAGAAAACGCGCGAAAACATCACCCGTCTCGAAGGCCAGGTTTCAGCTCTTCCCTCAGCCCAAGAGGGTCCGGAGGGCCCGCTTCCCCAACCGGACACACCGCTCCCCCCCCCGGTCATCAATACCAGCGAGCCCTTGGTTCCCCGCCAGACAACCGGCGGAGGAGGAAGATCTCCCACAGCGTCCGCATCACCCCGGTCCACGCCGGTTCCCACGAGCGAGTTTTCCGCCTTGCGCCAGCAACTCGCCGCTGCCCGCTCAGAAAATGAGCGCCTGCAGGAAAAGCTCGGGCACCAGACCGCCGAGCTCACAAGCGCGCGGGTGGAAATTGACAAAAGAAAGGTCGCGGTGGTGGAGCTCAAAGCCCAGCTTGCCCAGGCGCAGGACGCCATGGAGACCGCCATCAAGGATCGCAATGTTCCCAAGGCTCCCCTGGTTGACGACAAGCGCGTGGGAGAACTGAACCAGCGGATCGAGAGCGCCGAAGCGGACAACGAGGCGCTCATCGAAGAAAACCAGCGCCTCCTCGCCAAACTTGAGAACGCGGCAAAATACATCGAGGCTGCGGATGCCGGGCGAAAGTTCCTGGAGGAAGACCGCAAAAAGATCGCCAGCCAGCGCGACGAGGTGATCGCCCGCACAAAGAGGATCAAGGACAACACGGCTGCCCTCGCTAAGCTGACGAAGGAAAAGGAAGAACTGCAGGATCAGTTCGCCAAGGAAAAAACGCAGTTCGCCAAGGAGAAATCACAATTTGCCAAGGAGAAAAGCGAACTTGAAACCAAGCTGGCCAAAGCGACCGACAACGAAAAACTCGAGAAACTTACCGCCGAGAACAAAGACCTTTCCGCCCGCCTCTCGGAAACCGAGAAAAAGCTCGCCGAGGCGGCCGCCAAGCCGGAAGAAAACGAGAAGGTGCTGACCGGCCTCCGCAGCGAGATCAATTCCCTCAACGACCGGCTTCTGGAAAGCCAGGCCCAGATCGCCAAGCGGGACGACCAGCTCAAGGCGCTGGCCAGCCAGCTCGACGAGTCTACTGGAGAAATCGCCCGGCTCAAATTAAACCCGCAGCCCACAGCGGACGAGAAGCGCACGATGGTCGAAAACGACCTGCTCCGCGGGATCATCCTCCGCCAGATCAAAGAACAGGCGGGGCGGGATGCTGCGCGCAACGGGCTGGAGAAGGAAATCCAGACGCTCCAGATCAAATCCGACACAATTTCGCAGCAGCTGGCCGTGCTCTCCCGGCCTGCCTTTCAGCTCACCGACGACGAACGCCTACTTTTCAAGGAGCCGATTGCCGCGCTGAGCGAGCCGGATCCCTCCTCGCTCAACGTCTCCATGGTTGTAGCCAAGCCAGGGAATGGGTCCCCTGCTCCGACCTCAGCGGAGGGTCCGGAATCCCTGCCGGCCGCCACCCGTGACATGGTGGATCAGGCCAGGAAACTGTTCGAGCAAGGGCGCTATGGCGACGCGGAAAAATTGTATCAGCAGATCGTGGATTCGGCTCCAAACAACTATTTTGCGCTCTCCAATCTCGGAGTCACGCAGATCCAGGTGCGCAAGCTCTCGGCCGCCGAAGTGGCGCTAAAAAAGGCGATCGAGATCAACCCGAAAGACTCCTTTGCCGCCACCAACCTCGGCATTGTTTATTGCAAGCAGGGCCGCTTCGATGACGCGATCTCCTCGTTGCAGGAGGCGGTGGCCTCAGACGACAAGGACCACATCGCCCAAAATTACCTCGGCATCTGCTACGGGGAGAAGGGTCTTAAAAGCAAAGCGGAAGAGGCCTTCAAACAGAGCCTCCAGATTCGTGACGATTACCCGGATGCCCATTTCAACCTGGCTGTCCTTTACGCCACGACCGAACCTCCTTCGATCGATGCCGCCCGGCTGCACTACAAGAAGGCGGTCTCTCTCGGTTCCACCCCCGATCCCTCGCTCGAAAAACTCCTCCAGTAGCCGGGCTCCCGCTGCAAGAAAGTTGGCAGCGCCGGGAATATCGGGTATCAAGGCTCATGGTTCCGCAGGAGGATCTTCACCGCCCGGTCCTTGAGTTTTGCTCGAGGGATTTTCCGATTCTGGATGAAAGCCTCACGACCGGCGAAGCGATCGAGTCGTTGCGGGCCCGCGGGCTCAGGGACCAGATCGTCTATTTTTACGTGGCAGATCATGAGGGGAAGCTGGCGGGGGTCCTTCCTGCCAAGCGCCTGCTCACCGACCCGGTGGAAACCCCTGTCGCCTCCGCCATGATCCGGCGGGTCGTCGCCATCCCGTCAAAAGCCACACTGCTCGAAGCATGCGAGTTTTTTGTCCTGCACAATTTCCTCGCGTTCCCGGTCGTGGATGCCGGAGGGAAAATCCTGGGTGTGCTAGACGTCCGTGTTTTTACAGGCGAGGTTCTCGACCTCGCCGAGCGGGAGCAGATGAAGGACCTTTTCCAGTCGCTCGGATTCCGGGTCTCCGCCGTGCGCAGCGCCTCCGCGTGGAAGGGATTTGTTCTCCGGTTTCCATGGCTTCTCGCGACGATTGCCGGCGGGACGATCTGCGCGCTCCTGGCGGGGGCATTTGCTGAGACATTGGAGCAACGGATTGTCCTCGCGTTCTTTCTCACCATGGTTCTCGGGCTCGGAGAAAGCGTGAGCGCACAATCGGTCGCCGTCACCCTGCAATCCATGCACCGGGCCAGGCCGACCCTGTCCTGGCTGCTCCTGACGATCCGCAAAGAGTTTCTCACGGCTAACCTTCTGGGCGTCGCGTGCGGGATCCTCGTCGGCGCGATCGTTGCGACCTGGAAACACGATCTGCCGGCGTCTCTCGCCATCGGCACCAGCATCTGGCTCTCCACGATCACCTCGTGTCTCGTGGGAGTTCTCATCCCGGCCGGCGCACGGGCCATGAAACTCGATCCGCGGATTGCCGCCGGCCCGGTGGCACTTGCCCTGGCGGATGTCTGCACGCTGGCCCTGTATTTTAGCCTAGCCAATCTGATTCTTATGCGCTTATCGTGAAAGGTTCTTCCATTCTCATGAAAACCAAACGATCCACGAAACCATCCGCCAAACCTGCGCCGGAGCGCGGGAAAGTCATGAACGGGGCGGAGATCCTCGTCGAATGCCTTGAGCGCGAGGGCGTGGATGTCATTTTCGCCTATCCGGGCGGGTGTTCGATGCCGCTGCACCAGGCGCTCACGAAGACGAAAAAGATCCGCACAATCCTTCCTCGTCACGAGCAGGGCGGCGTGTTTGCCGCCGAGGGCTACGCACGCGTGAAAGGGAAGGCGGGCGTGGTGATGGCGACCTCCGGTCCCGGCGCCACGAACCTCGTGACCGGCATTGCAGACGCCTACATGGATTCCATCCCGCTCGTGGCGATCACCGGCCAGGTGCCGCAGGAGATGATCGGTCGCGGCGCATTCCAGGAAACCGACGTGTTCGGCGTGACGCTCCCGATGGTGAAGCACAGCTACCTCGTTTGGGACATCAATGAGATCCCCCGCATCGTCAAGGAAGCGTTCTACATCGCGCAATCCGGGCGCCCAGGACCGGTGCTCATCGATATTCCCAAAAATATCCAGATCGCCACAACGCAGCCGATTTTTCCAAAGACGGTGAACCTTCGCGGATACAAGCCGGAAAAGAAGGCGGACGAGGTGGCGCTGCAGGAACTGATTGGCCTGATCGAGGGCGCGAAACGGCCGATGATCTATTGTGGCGGCGGCGTGATCTCCGGCGAGGCCTCGGCGGAACTCCTCGAGTTTGCCGAACGGACACAGATTCCAGTGGCGACGACGCTCATGGGCATCGGCTGCTTCCCGGAGACCCATACCCTCTCGCTGAAATGGCTCGGCATGCACGGCACGGTCTATGCCAAC
>CAZSDC010000248.1:0-4403 GCA_964605515.1 uncultured Chthoniobacter sp. | reverse complement strand
TTTTTGCCCCGCTCGAAAACCTCGGCATCATCATCGTGGATGAGGAGCACGAGAACTCCTACAAACAGGATGAGGCTCCGCGCTACCACGCGCGCGACATGGCGGTCCTTCGTGCGCACCGTGAAAAGGCAGCCGTGCTCCTCGGTAGTGCAACGCCTTGTCTAGAGAGCTGGCACAACGCGATGGCTGGGAAATATCGCCTTATCCGCCTGGACAACCGGGTCGATGACAAGCGCATGCCTGTCGTGCGCGTCGTGGATCTCAGGCAGGCTGCGCGCCGCTCACCCGAGGGCGGCATCCTTTCGCTTCCGCTCAAGGAGGCGATCGAGGGACGGATCGCAAGGGGCGAACAGACGATCCTGTTTCTGAACAGGCGCGGGTTTTCCACCTCGATGTTGTGCGAGGCCTGCGGGCATGTCTGCACGTGCCCGGACTGCAGTGTGTCACTTACGTTCCACCGCGCTGCCGAGCGTCTATGCTGCCACATCTGCGGGCATTCGTCGCGCGCGCCGAAAGTCTGCCCGAAATGCAAGGATCCGGGGATCCGCCACTCAGGCGTCGGCACCCAGAAAGTCGAGGAGGCGGTCAAGAGGATTTTTCCGAAGTCCCGGATCGCGAGGATGGATGCGGACTCGATGACGCGAAAGGACGCCTACCGGGAGACGCTCGGAGCATTCAAAGAGGGAAAAATCGACATCCTTGTCGGGACGCAGATGATCGCGAAGGGCCTGCATTTTCCGAACGTCACGCTGGTCGGGATCGTCAACGCGGACCTCGGCCTGCACATGCCCGACTTTCGTGCTGGCGAGCGAACGTTCCAGCTGCTCACGCAGGTCGCCGGCCGCGCCGGGCGAGGGGAGATGGAGGGCGAGGTGCTGGTGCAGACGTTCACGCCGTTCAGCCCCTCGATCCAGTTCGCGCGCCACCACGACTACGAGGGCTTCATGGACCAGGAGATGGAATTCCGCCGCCAGTTTGGCTATCCGCCCTTCGGGCGCATGGTCATGATCACGCTGCGCGGAACCATGGTCGAGCGGGTGCAGTTTTCGGCAGAAACCCTCTCCCGGAAGCTGAAAGCCGCCGCATCTGCCGGGGTCGCGATCAGCGACGCGGTTCCCGCACCGCTTGAAAAGGCAAAAACCTACTATCGGTTTCAGGTCTCGCTGCGGGGTCCATCATCCGTCCTTCTTTCCCGGCTGGTTCGGACGACTCTCGACTCTCTGCCGATGCCCGAGGACGTCTTTGTTGCGGTGGATGTGGACCCGCTGCATTTGCTTTAAGACTACGTTCCATGAACAGGGTTCTCCACTGGTTCCGCCGAGATCTGCGACTGAGCGACAATACCGCCCTGAGCGCCGCATCGCGGCAGGCGGAAGGCGTGATCCCTGTCTATGTGCTGAGCGAATGGAATCAGGCTCACCGCTGGACCGGTGCCAGCCGTCAGCAGTTCCTTTGCGGGTGTCTGGCATCACTGGAGAAAAACCTTCTGAGCATCGGTGGCCGGTTGATCATCAGGCAGGGCGATCCGGTCGCCGAATTAGAAAGGCTCGTTACCGAGTCGAAAGCAGAGGCAATTTATTTCAACCGCGACCCGGATCCGCATGGTCGGGAAACCGAGCGGCGCCTCGCGGTGATGTGCGGCAAGCTCGGCATCCTGCTCCGGGATTTCAAGGATGTCTGCGTCCACGAACGCGACGAGATTCTGACCGGTAATGGCGATCCTTTCCGGGTCTTCACGCCGTATTTGCGAGCCTGGCACAAAGTTCCGCGACCCCCTATGAGCAAGCGGCCAGTTCGCCTCGCAACGCCATCCGAAATCGCCTCCCTGCCGCTCCCGTCACTCAAAACCTGGAACCTCTCCGGTGCCGCTCCGCAGATTTCAGAGCCCGGAGAAATGGCTGCGAGGAAGAGGTTGAGTCGATTTCTCTCGGAGGGACTTCCAGTTTATGGCGACGCACGCAATTTCCCGGGCGAAACCTCCACCTCCCGGCTCTCGCAGGACCTCCGCTTCGGTCTCCTCTCGATCCGCGAAGTCGTCGAGGCCGTCGAAAAGCGCGCTGCCGGGCTCCCCGCCGCCGGGCGCGACAGCGCGGCCAAATTCTCCAGCGAGCTGATCTGGCGGGAGTTTTACATGCAGATCCTGTGGCACTTTCCTGACGTGCTCGAACACGAATTCAATCCGAATTTCCGTGGGATGCGGTGGCCCGGGACAATGCAGCATTTCGATCTCTGGGCTGCCGGAATGACGGGGTATCCTTTCGTCGATGCCGCGATGCGGGAGCTCGAAGCGACGGGCTTCATGCACAACCGTGCCCGAATGATTGCCGCCATGTTTCTTACCAAGGACCTCCACCTTGATTGGCGGCTGGGCGAGAAGTTTTTCATGCAAAAGCTCACCGACGGCGAGATTGCAAGCAACAATGGCGGTTGGCAGTGGAGCGCCGGCACCGGAGCGGATGCGGCTCCGTATTTTCGCATCCAGAATCCCTGGACCCAGACCAAGCGATATGATCCCGAGGGCATCTACATCAAGACCTGGATCCCGGAACTCCGGGACCTTCCGGCGGAAAAGTTTTTCGAGCCTCCGGCGTCCGGGCAGTCCCTCGCCAACGGCTATCCTCTGCCGATTGTGAATCACTCGGAAGCCCGCGAAGTCACGCTCGAACTTTTTGCGCGGCACCGCGCCGTCAGGCAGCAGGCGGATCGAACCAGCGTCCGTGCTCTCGGATGAGATCGACGAGACGGTCAACGGCATCAGATTCAGGGATGTTAAACTTTATCGGAGTCTTGCCGACGTAAAGGTTCACCTTGCCGGGTGCGCCGCCGACATAGCCGAAATCGGCATCCGCCATTTCTCCCGGCCCGTTGACGATGCAGCCCATGATTGCGATCTTTACGCCTTTCAGGTGGATGGTCGCCTCCTTGATGCGGGCGGTCGTTTCCTGCAGGTTGAACAGCGTGCGCCCGCAACTCGGACAAGCGACGTAGTCGGTTTTGAAAATCCGGACACCCGCGGCCTGAAGGATGTTGTATGCGATCCGGAGCGATTGTCCTGGCGCTTCTTCCCCTTGCACAAGGATCGCGTCACCAATGCCGTCGCAGAGGAGCGAGCCTATGTTTGTCGATGCGCTCAGGAGGTTTTTCAGGAAAGTATTTTTTCTTTCCGGTTTTTCGAAGTGGTCTTTGAGTAGGATCGGATGTTGCGGATCCACGCGCGCGACCAGCATACGGAAGGCCGAAATCACGTCCATCTTGCATGAGTCCGGGACCGTCACAAACCTCGGGACGGGCGAGGAGTTTGCCCTTGCGACGGCCTCGTCATCGCGCGGGTCCACTTCGAGAACTTCCGCATTCTCGCAGACGATCTCAGGCTGGAAATCGCCGAGCGCGGGGAGTTTGTGGGCGAGGCTGGCGAATGTTGCCCTGCATACCGCCACTCGAACAAGCTCGTCTCCGCCCGTGGGAATGCCGGCAGCGGAGATTGTTTTCGACGGGCGTTTTTGAAATGAGAAGGGATCGAAGGGAAGGGGCGGTGGGCCCATTTTCCTTGTTTGCCTGTTTTCGGCCAGCGCCACCAACGCTTGGGCTACGGGGATCTCGTGAACGGAATCCTCGGTGAGCGAGACGCGGATCGTATCGCCGATTCCGTCTGCAAGCAGGCTCCCGATGCCGATTGCGCTTTTGATCCGCCCGTCGTCGCTGTCCCCGGCCTCGGTCACCCCGAGATGGATCGGATAGTTCCAAGAAGAATGTGAAATGCGAAATGGGGAATTTGAAATGGTGGGACTGCTTACGTCACCCGGCTCGTTTATTTCGCATTCCCCATTTCGCATTTCGCATTCTTGGAGCCTGGCGACAAGCAGTCGGTAGGCCCCGATCATGACCTTCGGGTTCGACGACTTCATAGAGAAGATGAGTTCGTGGTAATCCAACTCGCGGGCGAGGCGGGCAAATTCCAGCGCGCTTTCGACCATGCCGAGCGGTGAGTCGCCATAGCGGTTCATGATCCGGTCGCTGAGGCTGCCGTGGTTCGTCCCGATCCGCATCGCGACCCCGCGTTCCTTGCAAAGCGCGACCAATGGATGGAACCGTTCCCGGATCCGCCCGATCTCGGCTTCATACTGGTCGTCCGAGTATTCCCGCAACGCGAACTTTTTTGAATCGGCGAAATTGCCGGGATTGATACGGACTTTGTCGACCCACTTGGCCGCTTCGAGCGCGGCGTCGGGTTTGAAGTGGATATCGGCTACCAGTGGAACCGCGCAGTTATTTTCGCGGAGGGCAGCGCGGATGTGCTCCAGATTCTTCGCGTCATTGACGGTGGGGGCGGTGATCCGCACGATCTCGCATCCGACTTCGACCAGCCCGAGCGTTTCCTTCACGCACGCTGCGGTGTCCTTGGT
>CAZSDC010000247.1:0-4412 GCA_964605515.1 uncultured Chthoniobacter sp. | reverse complement strand
GCGATCGCGGGCGAGGCGGACGTTCCGTTCTTCTCGATCAGCGGATCGGATTTCGTGGAGATGTTTGTCGGCGTCGGCGCGTCCCGCGTTCGCGACATGTTCGAGCAGGGGAAAAAATCCGCGCCCTGCCTGATGTTCATTGACGAGATTGACGCGGTGGGCCGTCACCGCGGACACGGGCTCGGCGGTGGGCATGACGAGCGCGAGCAGACTCTCAACCAACTGCTGGTTGAGATGGACGGATTCGACACCCAGGACGGCGTGATCATCATCGCCGCGACGAACCGCCCGGATGTGCTCGATCCCGCTTTGCTCCGCCCCGGACGCTTTGACCGTCAGGTGACGGTGAGCCTGCCGGATGTCAAGGGCCGTGAGGAAATTTTGAAAGTCCACGCCAAAAAGGTAAAGCTCGGCGAGGCGGTAAATCTGGCGCTGCTGGCCCGCGGAACCCCCGGTTATTCCGGCGCGGAGCTGGCCAACGTGATCAATGAGGCCGCGCTTCTCGCCGCCAGAAAAGGGATGAAATCGATCGGTCAGCACGAGCTCGAGGAGGCGCGCGACAAGGTCCGCTGGGGCAAGGAACGCCGGAGCATGGCGATGAGTGAGCGCGAGAAAATTTCCACCGCGTGGCACGAAGCCGGCCATGCCCTCGTCAATGTGTTGCTTGAGCACACCCACCCGCTTCACAAGGTGACCATCATCCCTCGTGGCCCTTATCTCGGTGCCACGATGTATCTTCCGGAGGGTGACAAATATTCCACGCAGCAGAAGGAAGCACTGGATCTGCTCGCGGTAACCATGGCGGGCCGCATTGCCGAGGAGATGTTCACGAACGACGTTTCCAACGGTGCCTCCGGGGACATCCGGCAGGCAACCACTCTTGCCCGCCGCATGGTTTGCGAGTGGGGAATGAGCTCGCTCGGCATGATCAGCTTCACCGAGAGCAATGATTACGTTTTTCTGGGACGCGACATGGGACGTTCCCGCGAACACAGCGAGGCCACAGCGCAACTCATCGACGCCGAGGTCAAGCGCATCATCGACCAGGCCTACGAGCGCGCGAAGGTGCTCTTGGAGGCCAACCGGGCCAACGTGGGGATCATTGCCAAAGCCCTCTTGGAATTCGAAACTCTCGACGCTTCGCACATCAAAGAGATCATCGAGTTCGGAGAAATCAAAAACCCGCCGATCATGGAAGTCGCCCCTCCTCCGCTTCCGCCGCCGCCCACAGGGATTCCATCGGGACCCCCGGAGAGCATCAAGCCCGAACTCCCGCCCGGCGGTCTCGGCTCGCCCGCACCTGCTTAGGAATTCCGAGGAGCGCTCGTGGTTGGCGCGCGGAGATCTGCGACCAGCTGCCCGCATCGCTATTCATTTCCAAGCGGGTGCTAGGCGGATGACCCGGCCCACAGCTTGGTTTGTAAGCGCGCTGCGAAGCTCGTCTGCATTTATGTTCCCGCAACAATCTGGCACCCAACGTGCTTTCTCCACTCAAAAAAAGACATGTGCCCTGCTCATAATAATGGTTGTGCCCCACGGCATCGGGAAGATAAAAGATGCGGGCCGCCACGAGATTGCGGACAATCCCGGCAAGAGACTGAGAGTTGAAAACCAGAACCAAAAGCATGCAGACAAAACCGACCCGCCTGACCGGCCCGCCGCCCAAGCAAGGACTCTACGACCCTGCTTTCGAACATGATGCCTGCGGCGTCGGCTTTTTGGTCAACGTGCGCGGCGAGAAGTCGCATGCCATCGTCGACGATGCGCTGACGATCCTCCGCAACCTTGACCACCGCGGGGCCTGCGGATGCGAGGCCAACACCGGGGATGGCGCCGGGATTTTAATCCAGATCCCGGACAAATTTTTCCGCCGGGTTTGCGGTGAGTCCGGCATCCGGCTGCCTGAGCTCGGGAATTACGGTGTCGGGATCATCTTCAATTCTCCGGACGCCGCAGTGACGAAAAAATCGCAGTCCATTTTTGAGAAGCTGGCCGCCGAGCAGGGGCTTTCCGTTCTCGGCTGGCGCGAGCTTCCGACCGACAATTCCTCACTGGGGGCGACCGCCTGTGCCAGCGAGCCCCGGATGCGGCAGGTGTTCATTGAGCGCAAACCCGGCTGCACGGATCCGCTCGCTTTCGAGCGCCAGCTTTACGTCGTCCGCAAGCGCGCATCGACCGCCATCCGGACCGCCGGCATCGACCCGATGTGGTTTTCCGCCACGTTGTCCAGCAGGACGATTGTTTACAAAGGCATGCTCATGCCCGAGCAGGTTGATGCGTATTTTCCCGACCTGAAAGACCCCGACGTCGAATCGGCGCTCGCGCTCGTGCACTCGCGGTTTTCAACAAACACGTTCCCGAGTTGGGACAGATCGCACCCCTACCGCTACATCGCCCACAACGGGGAGATCAACACCCTGCGCGGAAACATCAACTGGATGCACGCGCGCCAGTCCCTGCTTTCCAGCGCGCTGTTTGGCGACGACCTCGCGAAAACTTTCCCGGTGATCAACACCGACGGCTCCGACTCCGCAATGTTCGACAACTGCCTGGAACTGCTCACCCTCTCGGGCCGCTCGCTGCCGCATGCGATCATGATGATGATTCCCGAGCCTTGGGAACTCCACGAGACGATGCCGGACGACAAGCGGGCATTCTACGAATTTCATTCCTGCCTGATGGAGCCTTGGGACGGACCCGCTTCGATTGCCTTCACAGATGGCACGGTTATCGGAGCCATTCTCGACCGGAACGGACTGCGGCCCTCACGCTACTGGGTGACAAAGGACGGACTGGTCATCATGGCCTCCGAAGCCGGGGTTCTTCCCATTGCGCCCGAACGGATCGAGCAAAAAGGCCGGCTTCAGCCCGGGCGGATGTTCCTCGTGGACACGAGCGAAGGCCGGATTGTAGCCGATGAAGAGATCAAGAACGGCATTATCAAACAGCATCCCTACCGGAAGTGGCTCGATGAAAATCACGTCTTTCTTTCCGACCTGCCGGAGCCTCCCCACGAGCATCTGCCCGACCACGACACCATTTTGGAGCGCCAGCAGGCCTTCGGCTACACGTTCGAAGATCAGCGCGTCATCCTCGGGCCGATGGCGAGGGATGGCGTCCAGCCCTTGGGCTCGATGGGCACCGACACGCCACTGGCCGTGCTCTCGGACCGTCCCGTCCTTCTCTACAACTATTTCAAACAGCTCTTCGCCCAGGTGACGAACCCGCCGATTGATCCGATCCGCGAGGAAATCGTCACTGCAACCGTGACGAGGCTCGGCTCGGAGGGCAACCTCCTGGACCCGAAGCCCACGAGTTGCCGGATCATCCGGCTCGACAGCCCGATCATCAACAACTCGGAGCTCGAGCAGATCCGCCACGTCGAGCGCGAGGGGTTCCGTCCGCTCACCCTGCCAATCCTGTTTCACGCATCCGAAGGTGCCGGCGGGCTGGGGCAGGCCATGGACAAACTCTGCGCCGCAGCGGACGAGGCCATTGCTTCGGGAATAAATATTCTCATTCTCAGCGACCGCGGCGTGGACGAAAAGCATGTCGCCATCCCGGCTCTGCTCGCTGTTTCGGGGTTGCACCATCACCTGATCCGCGAGGGGACCCGCACAAAGGTGAGCCTGGTTCTCGAATCCGGCGAACCGCGCGAGGTGCATCACTTCGCCCTGCTCATCGGTTACGGCGCCAGCGCCATCAACCCGTATCTGGCTTTCGAGTCTCTCGATGACATGATCCGGCAGGGGATGCTTCCCGGGTTGGACCACAAAACCGCGATCAAGAACTTCGTCAAGGCGGCTGTCAAAGGTGTTGTCAAAACAATGGCCAAGATGGGGATCTCCACGACCCAGAGCTATCGGGGCGCACAGATCTTCGAGGCGGTCGGGCTGCACCACTCAGTCATCGAGAAATACTTTTGCTGGACGCCCTCCCGGGTCGAGGGAGCGGACCTGAACGCCATCGGGGTGGAACTTCTGCGCCGCCACGAGCGGGCCTTTCCGCCGCGCGGCGAGGTGGACCCCACTTTGGATGCGGGCGGAGAATACCAGTGGCGCAGCAACGGGGAGGAACATCTCTTCAACCCGGAGACGATCCACTCGTTGCAGAAAGCCGTGCGGACCGACGATTACGGCGTTTACAAAAAATACGCCGCGCTCGTGAACGACCAGGACAGCAAGCACTTCACCCTGCGCGGACTTCTGGATTTCAAAAACGGTTCGCCGATTCCGATCGAGGAGGTCGAGAGCGTCGAGTCGATCATGCACCGGTTTAAAACCGGGGCGATGAGCTACGGGTCGATCTCACAGGAAGCTCACGAAACCATGGCCATCGCCATGAACCGCATCGGTGGCAAGAGCAACACTGGCGAGGGCGGTGAGGATGCCGAGCGCTTCACCTGGACAAAC